>DAHVAF010000014.1 GCA_027314765.1 Clostridia bacterium
CCCTCCTCGATGATGGCGCTGGCCATGGCCTCCACGACGCGCTGCCAGGCCGGCACGGCCGTCAGGTCGCTTGGCCGCAGCTCCGTCCGCTGCAGGGCCAGCTGCAGGAAGCGCGGCTCGTTGACCAGGGCGGCCCGCGGGCCGATGGCGGCGCAGTCGACGGCGGCGACCGGGCCGCGGCGCAGCGCGGCGCGCACCAGCTCCAGGATGTTCTGGCCGCGCAGGTCGGCCAGCCGGGCGCGCAACTCGTGGCCACCGGCATAGCGGATCACGGCCGCGGCCTCGTCCTCCGGGGAGCCGCCCTCGATGGCCGCGAACGTCGTGCGCACGCCGGGACCGGCCGCCAGCAGGTTGTTGCCGAGGCTGGCGGGCTTCCAGAGGAAGCCGCCGGCGAACCGGTTCAGCCACTTGCCCTCGATCAGGCCCTGCACGACGATCGGGGTCTCCGGGCCCATCCGATCCGGGTCCGTTGGCTCCGGAAGGAGGATGCACCACTCGGCCTCGGGGACGAGGACGTCATCCCCACGCCCGGCGCGAATGTCGGCCACGCCCACGTACACCGCGTCGTCGATGCAGCCCTTGTACGGGATGGGCGCCCCGCCGGGGCCGGGGTGGGTCGCCTCCAGCCGCTCGATGTCGGTGAAAGGCGCCGGGGAGCCGTCGGTGAGCCAGACCCGAAGTTGGTCCAACGCTCATTCCCCCCGCGTGGCGTCCGCGCCGAGGTAGCCCCGCGCGACCGCCTCGTCGATCAGGTGCTCCGCGAAGGCCCAGAGGTCCGGGGCGCCCTCGGTCAGGCTGGGCCGGTTGCGGGCCACCACCTGCGCGCGGCGGATGCCGTTCGGCCGCCACGTCGCCCCGCCGGTCTGGAAGTTCAGCAGCAGGGGCTCCAGGCGGTCCATCGCCGCGGCGAACCGCGCCTCCGGGCTCTCCCGCGCCTCGAACTCCTCCCACAGCGCCGCCAGCCGCGCGCCCTGCCCCTCGGGCAGCATCGCGAAGATTCGCCGCGCCGCCGCCTGCTCCCGCTCGGCCTTGCTGGCCTGCGCGGCCTCGTCGTAGATGAACGAGTCGCCGGCGTCGATCTCCACAAGATCGTGGACGACCAGCATCTGCAGCACCCGCCCCAGGTCGCACCCTGCCGGACCGTACTCCGCCAGCACGATGGCCATCAGCGCGAGGTGCCAGGAGTGCTCCGCGTCGTTCTCGCGCCGCGAGCGGTCCGTCAGGACGCTCTGGCGCAGCACCTGCTTCAGGCGGTCCGCCTCGAGGATGAAGTCGATCTGTGCCTGCAGCCGCGACGGCATGGCCCTGCCCCCCACCGCTGACCTTACCCCAGCGCGGCGCGCACGGGCGGGATCAGGCGCAGGCCGCGCGCCACCGCGTACGCCACGACGACCGTCAGCAGGCCGACCACGCCAAACTTGACCAGCGCCGGCCACGCGGCACTGCGGAACAGGATCGCCAGGGGCACCAGGACCAGGGGCTGGATGATGTAGGCGACGTAGGAGGCGGCGGACCAGCCCTGCCAGCGCGGCGACGGCCGGTTGAGGCGGCGCTGCCCCCAGCGCAGGGCGAGGATGGACATGCCGACGAGAACCAGTTGCTCCCAGATCGCCTCGAGAAGAGACTTCGCGCTGGCCCCCGCGTGGAGGGCGCCCGCGGAGCTGCCGCCGTGGGGCAGCTGGACCAGCACCAGGACGGCGAGGCAGGCGGCCACGGTCCAGCCGGCGCGGCGCACGGCCCACGCGGGGATGGCGTCCAGCCAGCCGCGCCGCCAGGCGAACATGCCCACGACGAACATCGCCACGTAGCTCGGGAAGTAGGCCAGCTGCAGGGAGAGGAAGCTGGCGCCGACGGGCATCGCCATGCGGACCAGGAACGTGGCCGCGCCGAGCCCCGCGATGAACGCGCCGACAGCCCAGCCCCGGGGAAAGCTGCGGGCCACCCGCGCCGCCGGCAGCCAACGCGCCACCACCGCCAGCAGGACGTCCATGACGAGCAGCGCCTCCACGAACCACAGCGGACCCGCGTCGAACACCCGCAGCGTCAGGTACTGGCTCGCCCAGTAGCGGAGCAGGGGCCCGTGGGCTGCGGGGCTCGCCATCCACGTGACCAGGGGCGAGATGGCAAAGAGATAGACCAGCAGGGGGATCCCGAAGCGGCGCAGCCGGTCCAGCACATACTGGCCCGGACCCTTGCGCATGAGCGACGGCAGGGAGAGATATCCGGAGAGCAGGAACAGAAAGCCCATGAACCAGGCCTGGTTCAGCGAGACGAACATGGTGAGGAGGGCACCGGTCCACGCCCCGCCCGTCCGGTCGAGGTAGTACCAGCCCGTGCCGGCCCCACCCCCGTACGTGATGGCCGTGTGATGCAGCATCACCAGGCCCACGACGGCGGCGCGGAGATAGTCCAGGTAGTACAGGCGGGACTGGAGCGCGACGGCGGCCGTCGCCTTGGCGTGCTCCATCGGGCGGGGCATGATCGCCTGCATGACTTCGCCTCCTGGGGCAGCGTACCGCCGGCCCGGAGGGAGGCGAATCCGCCCAGGGGTGGAGCCGCGGGTGGAAGATCAGGACGAGGCCGGGTGCGGCTGCAGGTAGAGCCCGTCCACCGTGTGCTGCGCGTCGAAGTGCAGGCGGACATCCAGCGTGCCGTGCGCGAAGGCGCAGGTGACGACGACCTCGGTCCCGCCGGCGGCCTGACCCGACACCGTCTTGGCCTGGCTCTCGTAGGCGCCGAGGGACGCCGTGGCCTGCTGCCATGCGCTCGCGAGCTGGGCGGTGCTCAGCTGCTGCTGGACGGCGGCGGCCAACTGGGATTCGACCGCGGCGTCGTCGCCGGTCTGAAGCTGCGTCACGATCTGGTGCGCCGCCGTGAGGACGCCCGGATCGGTCGGGGCAGCCCGACCGCACGCGGCCGCGGCGAGCAGCATGACGAGGATGGCCGCAGCGCGGATTGGAGCCTTCATTCTGTCGCCCCCCCGGCACGCCGCTGCTGGCGCGGTCGGTCGGCGCGGCGCATGCCGCGCCGTCACGAATCGCCGCCGGTCCGGTCCTCGAACATGGCGCTGACCGACCCGCCGTCGTGAATGCGGCGGATCGCCTCGGCCAGCAGGGGCGCCACGCCCAGCACGTGCATGTTGGGCACGCGCTTGGCGGGCGGGATCGGGAAGCTGTCGGTCACCACGACGGCCTCCAGGTCGGCTTTCCGCACGCGGTCCACGGCGGGGCCGCTCAGCGGGGCGTGGACGCACCCGAACACCACCCGGGCCGCGCCGTGGGCGCGCAGATAGTCCACCGCACCGCGCAGGGTGGCGCCCGTGTCCAGCTCGTCGTCCAGGATGACGGCGCTCGTGCCGCGCACATCGCCGATCAGGCTGCGGATCGCCACGGTCGAGCGGACCCGCTCCTTGTCGAGAATGGCGAGGGGCGCGCCGAGCCGCCGGGCGTAGCGTCGGCAGAGGGCGGAGCGTCCGACGTCCGGGGCCACCACCGTCAGGTCGGGGAGGTCCATCGCGCGGATGTGTTCCGCGACCAGGCCGATGGCGGACAGGTTGTCCACGGGCCGGCGGAAGAAGCCCTGGATCTGGGCGGCGTGGAGGTCCATCGTCAGGACACGGTCGGCGCCGGCGGTCTCCAGCAGGTCGGCGACCAGCCGCGCCGTGATGGGGATGCGGCCCTCATCCTTCTTATCGGAGCGGGCGTAAGGGAAGTAGGGCAGCACGGCGGTGACCCGCCCGGCCGACGCGCGCCGCAGGGCGTCCAGGATGACCAGAAGCTCCATCACGCGCTCGTCCACGGGCGGCGACGGGGTCTGCACCACGAAGACGTCGCGCTCGCGCACGTTCTCGCGGATGCGGACGAAGGTGTTGTCGTTCGGGAACTTGATGCTCTCGATGGCGCCGGGCGCGATCCCCAGCTCGGCGCAGATGCCCGCCGTCAGCTCCGGGTGGGAGCGGCCGCCCAGCACGCACAGGTCCGCCAACGCCATGCCGTCCGCGCACCCCCCGACGCCGTCACCGTTCGGCGGCCGGGTGCGCCGGTCCCTGCCCCGCGCCGGAATTGGCGATGGCGTCCGCGATCTCGTCCATGTCGGCCGGGGTCAGGGTCAGCATGGCGGCCGGCAGCCAGCCGTCCACCTGGTTCGGGTGGCGCGCGCCTACGATGGCGCCCGTCACGCCGGGCCAGGCCAGGGCCCACGCCACGGCCACGGCGGCCACGGAGACGCCACGGCGGGCGGCGGTGGGGCGCAGGGCGTCGGCCAGGGCCAGGTTGCGGCCGAGGCGCGTGCCGCGGAACTCACGGTCGCGGGCGCGCCAGTCGTCCGCCGGCAGGCACCGGGTGCGCCCCAGGCTGAAGGTGCCGGTCAGGAGCCCCGACTGCATGGGGCTGTATACGATGACGCCCGTGCCGTGCTCGCGGCACCAGGGGATCTCCGCCTCGGCAGCCGCCCGCTGGATGGCCGAGAGCGGCGGCTGCAGCGCGTCCACGTGCCCGATCGCCTCGGCGCGCGCCAGGTGGGTGGAGCGGTGGTTGGAGAGCCCGATCGCCCGCACCTTGCCCTCGCGGCGCAGGTCGACGAGCGCCTGCCAGTATTCCGCCAGGGGCGTGCCGTCGTCGGGGGGCCAGTGCACCTGGTAGAGGTCGATGCGCTCCACGCGCAGCCGGCGGAGCGATGCCTCGACCTCGCGGCGCAGGCTGGCGGGGTCGGCGACCCGCCGCGGATCGGCGCCCGGATCGGCCGGGTCCCACACGAGCCCGCCCTTGGTGAACACGTAGGGGCGCTCGGATGGCGGCAAGCTCTCCAGGGCGCGGGCCACGACCTCCTCCGAGTGGCCGAGCCCGTACACGGCCGCTGTGTCGATCCAGTTCACGCCGCGCGCGATCGCGTGGCGGATGGTCGCGATGGACTCGGCGTCGTCCTGCTCGCCCCAGCCGAAGGCCCAGCCGGCCCCGCCGAGAGCCCAGGCGCCGAAGCCGACGCGGGTGATCCGCATGCCGGTGCGGCCGAGCTCCACGGTGGGGAGGGTTGTGACGGTCATGCCCATCCCCCCTCGTACTGGGGCAAGCGTACGGCGGGTGCGCCGCGCCGCTCTACGGCCGCTCGGGGCGCCGAACGGCCCTACGCATAGTGCTGGCCGCCGTTGACCTCCAGCACCTCACCCGTGACGAAGGCCGAGAGGTCGGACACCAGGTACAGGATGGCGTCCGCGCACTCCGCGGCGGACCCCAGGCGCTGCATGGGTGTCGCCGCCCGGATCTCCGCCAGTCGCTCGGGCGAGCTGAAGCGGGTCTGAAACGGCGTATCGATGGTCCCGGGCGAGATGGCGTTGACCCGGATCCCGCGCGGGGCCAGCTCGTTGGCCAGCCCGCGCGTCAGCGAGATGACCCCGCCCTTGGCCGCGGCGTACGGGTAGCTGTGATGCCCCCCGCCCGTGTGGGCCACGATCGAGGCGGCGTTGACGATGCGGGCGCCCCGGCGCAGGTGGGGCAGGGCGGCCCGGCAGGCCCAGAAGACGCTGGAGAGGTTCAGGGCCAGCACGTGATCCCAGTGCGCGTCGCTGGCCTCGGCCAGCGGCACCCGGCGCACCAGCGACCCGGCGTTGTTCACCAGGATGTCGAGGCCGTCCAGCTTCTGCGCGGCCTGCTGCACGACGCGGTCGACTTCCGGGGAAGCCGTGAAGTCCCCCTGGAGGGCGATGGCCCGCCGCCCGAGGTCGCGGACGGCGCGCGCGACCTCCTCGGCGCCGCCGGCGCCGGTGTTGTAGTGGATCGCCACGTCGCAGCCCGCCTCGGCCAGGGCGAGGGCCGCCGCCTGCCCGATGCCGCTGCTGGCGCCCGTGACGAGGGCGGTCTGCCCGCTGAGATCGATGGTGCGCGTCGCCGACACCCCCTGACGCAGCCAGCGTAGCGGAAGGCTGCGCAAGCCCCCACGTCCGGACGGCGCCAAACGCGGCGCCATTCGACCAGGGCGGCCTGCGGCGTGCGGCCGCGTGCCGGAGGGCTACCGCATGCAGTTGGCCACACGA
>DAHVAF010000021.1 GCA_027314765.1 Clostridia bacterium
CATGCGCTCGGGCAGGCGGGCGATGTTGCCGCCGGCGACCAGAACGCCGTGGCGGCGGGCCATGTCGCCGAGCCCCTCGTAGAGCCCGTCCACGAACGGCGACGGCGCGGGCAGCCCCAGCGAGATCAGGCACCAGCGCGGGGTGCCGCCCATGGCCGCGATATCGCTGAGGTTGACGGCCAGGGCGCGGCGGCCGAGGGTGACGGGATCGGTGTCCTCGACCTTGAAGTGGATGCCTTCCACCATCATGTCGACGGTGGCCAGCAGCTTCTCGCCGGCCGGCACCTCCAGCACGGCGCAGTCGTCGCCGATCGGGGCGCCCGTGGGTCCGAGCAGGGCCTGCAGGCGGGCGATCAGCTCGAACTCCGTCATCGCCGGAAGGCGCGGGCGGCGGCCTCCGGATCCTTCGCGCCGATCACGGCGGAGATGACCGCCACACCGCAGGCGCCCGCGGCGATGCAGGCGGGGGCCTGCGCGGCGGTGATGCCGCCGATCGCGACGACCGGGAGGGTCGTGGCGGCAACGACCTTCGCGAGCCCTGCGACCCCGATGGGCGCCCCCGCATCTGCCTTGCTGGACGTGGCGTAGACGGATCCGGTGCCCAGGTAGTCGGCGCCGTCGCGCTCCGCCGCTTGCGCGAGCGCGGGCGACTCCGCCGATACACCGATGAGCAGCCCCGGTCCGGCGATGCGGCGCGCTTCCCCGCAGGGGAGGTCTTCCTGCCCAAGATGCACGCCGTCAGCACCGATCGCCTGCGCCACGTCCAGCCGGTCGTTGACGAAGAGGAGGGCACCGGCCGCCCGGGTCGCGAGCAGCAGCACCCGGCCCAGCTCACAGAGGCGCCGGGCGTCCTGGTCCTTGCCGCGCAGCTGGATGGCTGTCGCGCCGCCGCGCAGGGCCGCGCGCGCGATCTCGACCTCGTCGCGGCCGCGCGCCAGGCCCCGGTCGGTGATCACGTAAAGGGCCAGCCGCTCGCGGAGGCTCACGCCCGCACCTCGCGGAGGAAGTAGAGGTGGTTGGTGGGCCCGTGGCCGGCGCCGAGCCCCGGCGCGTGGGCGATGGCCCACTGGATGACGTCGCGGGCCGCCTCCAGGGCTGCCGGCACGGACCAGCCCTTGGCCAGGTGCGCCACGATGGCCGCCGAGAACGTGCAGCCGGTGCCGTGGGTGTGACGGCTCTGCAGGCGCGGCCGCCGCAGCTCCAGGAAGCCGTGCCCGTCGAACGCCACGTCCACCACCTGCTCGCCCTCGCCGTGCCCGCCCTTGACGACGACCCAGGCGGGCCCCAGGTCGCGCAGGGCTCGGGCCGCCTCACGCTGCTGGTCCAGGGTGGTGATGGGGTGGTCAAGGCTCAGCAGCGCGGCCGCCTCCGGAAGATTCGGCGTCACCACCTCGGCCAGGGGAAGCAGGTGGCGCCGCAGGGCCGTCTGGGCGTCGGGGTGCAGGAGGGGGTCCCCACCCTTGCTCATCATGACGGGATCGACCACGAGGTGGGGGATGTGCCGTTCGCGGACCGCCACCGCCACGGCCTCCACGATGGCCCGGTCGCCCAGCATCCCCGTCTTGGCGGCATCCACCCCGATGTCGTCGGCCACCGAGTAGATCTGCGCGACGACGAGCTCCGCCGGCAGCAGGTGCACCTGCTGCACCCCGACGGTGTTCTGGGCCGTGACGGCGGTCAGCGCCGACATGCCATAGACCTGCAGGGCCGTGAAGGTCTTGAGGTCGGCCTGGATGCCGGCCCCGCCGCCGGAGTCCGACCCGGCGACGGTGAGCGCCCTCGGGAGGGTGTCCATGCAGGGATTATACGCGCTCAGGCTGAGATGAGGGGCAGGGCGGCGAGGACGAGCAGGATGCCGATCGCCTGCACCCGCCGGACGCGCTCGCGCAGCACGATCGCCGAGAGGGCGACGGTCGCCGCGGGGTACAGGGACGACAGGATGGCCGCGACGTCGAGGCGCCCGTTCAGGGCGGCGACCACGAAGCAGACGCCGCCGAGCGCGTCCAGGGTCCCCGCGAGGACGGCCAGCGCCGCGACTGCGCGCCCCGCCAGCAGCGGCATGCGCTGGCGGCGCATCCACAGCAGCACCGGCGGGATCGCGACGAGGCGCGACACCGCCAGGGACCAGAAGATCGAGGCCGGTCCGATCCGGCTGATGAGGATGAAGAAGCAGCCGCCGGTTGCCCCGCCCAGGATCGCCAGCCCCAGCGCCCTTGCCGAGCCCGTCCCCCGCTCGGGGCCGGCGATCAGCACCAGTGCGATCCCGGCGAGCCCAAAGCCGCCAAGCTGCGCCGCCGTGGGCCAGCCGGCCGTGAAGACCCCGAACGTCACGGGCAGGGCGGCGGTGAGCAGCGCCGAGACTGGCGCCGCCAGGCCCATCTTGGTGGAGGACAGAGCCGTGTAGAAGGCGACCAGCCCGAAGCTTCCCACCAGCCCGGCCAGGCCGGCCCACAGCAGATCCATCGGCCTGGGCGGGGGCTGGTGCCAGAGGAGCGCCAGCACGATCAGAAGCGTGAGGCCCACCCCATACGTGGTGACCACGACGCTGGCCGGGCTCGCCCGGCGCGAGGCGAGCCCCCCGCTGAAGTCGCTGCAGCCCCAGCAGAGGGAGGCAGACAGGGCAAGGGCGACCGTGCCCACCACGGACCTCCTCACCGAAAGGTGAACTGCGCGCAGCGCTCGGATGCCGCCGCGAGCGCGGCCGCCTCCGCATCGCTCAGCGGCCGGACGAGCCGCGTCTGAACGCCGTGCTCGGGCCGCCAGTGGCCGAGCAGCTGCCCGTCGAGGACCACGACGTGCCGGTAGCCGTCGTGATTGCCGAGCGGCGCGAACGTCGCGGCACCGGTCCGCAGCACGTCGCGGCTCTCGCTGTACGCGATCACGAGCTCGTCGTAACAGGGTAGCAGACTGACGCGGGGCTCGGGACCGGGCTGGACCCCCTCGTGGAACCAGTAGGTGCGGCTGTCCGCATGGTGCGGCGTCAGGCGCGTCCGCACGAGGTCCAGCGCCGCGCGCGCCTCGCCCGCGCGTAGGCCCGCCCACCACGCGAAGTCGCGCACCGTGGCCGGCCCGCGGGTCGAGAAGTACCGCCAGGCCAGCTCGGCCAACGCACCGTCGCCCTCCAGGCCCGGACCCGGCGGCACCACGGAATCGAAGGCCACATAGGTGTGCTGCTTGCCACGCGGGGGCCCGCTGCAGATTGCGGCCGTCAGCTCGGCGTGCATGATCATGCCGGCGAGGCGGGTTCCGGCTGGCGCCAGGCCGGCGTCCCGCAGGACCGCAGTCAGCTCCGACCGTGTCCGCGCGCCGCCCGCCACCGCCTCGGCAATGAGGTCCCTGGCGCGCGCAAGCGTCCGTGCGTCGAGCTCCATCTGCTTGTACATGGAGGCATTGGCCGCGTCAACCCGCGGGCCGCTGAGCCGCATGAGCCACCGCAGGTCGGCGGGCGTCACGTAGTGCCAGGTCGGCCGCAGGACATGGGTGCGCAGGATGCGGCCCTGCGCGAACGCCTCGTCCACGGGGGACGCCGCGGTCTCGCCCGCAACGCGCTGCGCCACGGACCACCGCGCGTAGGCGTGCTCCTGCGCCTGCACGGCAAGGAGGTGGCCGACCGCCGCCGCCGGTCCCGGCAGACCGCCCCCCTGCAGTCCCTGGGAGCGGAGGCGTAGGCGCGCGATCCACGGGTGATTCTCGGAGGGTACCATGCCGGGAAGACTTGGCCATCGACGGAGCGAACGCCTGCTCGCAAACCGGTATGGTCGGCCCGCGCGCACGCGCGGGCCGTCACGAATGCGTTTCGTAAGGAGGAATCGACCTGTTGCTCGCCCAACTCGGGCTCACGAGGAGGGGCCGCCCATGCGCCTCACGGGCAGGGTCGCGATCGTCACCGGGGCCAGCCGCGGCATCGGTGAGGCCATCGCCCGCTGGCTGGCGGCCGAGGGTGCCGCCGTCGCCGTCGCCGCCCGGACCGAGGAGGTGCGCGACAAGCGCCTGCCCGGCACCATCCACTCGGTGGCGGCGGCCATCCGCGAGGTCGGTGGCACCGCCCTGCCCATCCGCACCGACGTGCGCAACCCCGACGACCTCGCCGCCTGCGTGCAGCGCACGGTCGCCGAGCTCGGCCGCATCGACATCGTGGTCAACAACGCCGCCATCCTGATCCCGGGCACGCTGGCCACCGTGCAGCCGCGCCACGTGGACCTGATCTGGCAGATCGACCTCCGCGCGCCGCTGCTGCTGATGCAGGCCGCCCTGCCGCACCTGCGAGCGGCGGGCGGCGGCCACATCCTGAACATCTCCTCGCGGGCGGCCGTGTCGCCAGGCCCCGGCCCCTACAGCGGACGGCGCGGCGGGGGCGCCTTTTACGGCATGGTGAAGGCCGGCCTGGAGCGGCTGTCGCAGGGCCTGGCCATCGAGCTGCAGGACGACGGCATCGCCGTGAACGTGCTCTCGCCCCAGGGCCGCATCCGCACCCCCGGCAACGTCTGGGCGCAGAACGATCCCGAGCACCCCGACCTCGACTTCGAGCCCGCCGATGCCATGGGCGCCGCCGCCCTGTGGATGTGCACACAGCCCCCCGCCCGGTACACCGGCCGCATCGAGTACGACCAGGACCTGTGTGCGCGGGAGGGGCTGTCGACGGCCATGCGCCCCAGGGCCTGAGGGCGATCGGCCGTCCGCTGGGAGGTCCTGCGGTGCCGTGTGGCGCCACGAGTCGTCGATGAGCTGCCGCACCTCCTGCTCGGAGAGCGCCGCCAGGTCGACCCGCAGGCCCATGAACCGATCGCCCGACCGCCAGATCTCCTCGCGGGCCTCGGGATGGCGGCGCATCCACTCGCCCGCGCCCGCTGCGTCCAGGCTGGCGGTGAGCCACCGCTCGGCCGGCTGGATGCCGAGAAGGCCCTTCCCCCGCACCCTGAACCTGGATTTCGCAATCGACTTGGCAACTTCACCGTACGAGCTGGGATTCAGCCCGTCGGTTTGTGACCGCTCCAGGGAAGATGGCACCGCGGAAACCCTTGCGCGGCGGGAATTGCGTCAGAGCATTGCGAAATTGAGGTTGAGTGGCGCGATGCGCCGCGCCGCCGGCACGGGCAGGCCCCGCTCCGCCCGGGAAGGGCCATGGGGTAGCCCCGGATCTGCCCGAGTCCGATCCGTGAAGGCGTGCCCCTTCACGACGGATCCGGACGGTCCCACGCCCTGGCGCACGGTACCATAGTCCCTGGAGGGGATGCCATGCGCGTCGCTGACGGGGTCGAGATGCTGGAGATCACGCAGGAGATCCGGGGCCGCACCGCCACCATCTGCCCGGCCCTGCTCTGGGACGACAGGGACGTCGTGCTGGTCGACGCGGGGTTCCCGGGCCAGCTGGAGCTGTTCCGCGCGGCCATGGGCAGGGCCGGCGTACCGTTCGAGAAGCTGACCAGGATCGTCATCACGCACCACGACATCGACCACATCGGCAGCCTGGCCGACATCGAGGCGGCGGCCCCCGGCGTCAGGGTGCTGGCCGCCGAGGGGGACAGGCCCTACATCCAGGGCGAGCGCATCCCCGTGAAGATGACGCCCGAGGCCATCACGCGCATGACCGCCGGCCAGCCGCCCGAGCAGGTCGAGGAGCGGCGCCGGGCCGTGGCCGAGATGCTGAAGCACGTGCCCACGGCCCGCGTGGATGAGACCTTCAAGCCCGGCGACGAGTTGCCGGTCTGCGGCGGCCTGGTGGTCATCGCCACGCCCGGCCACACGCCCGACCACATCAGCCTCTACCACAGGCCCAGCCGCACGGTCATCTCGGGCGACGCCCTGACGGCCGACAACGGCCGCCTCAACGGCCCGCCGGCAGCGCCCACCCTGGACATGCCGCTGGCGCTCCGCTCGGTGCGCAACTTCGCGCCCTTCGACATCGCCGCCGTCATCGCGTACCACGGCGGCCTGGTCCGCGCCGGCATCCGCGAGCGCCTCGCCGAGATCCCGGGGTAGGGGCCCAGGAACCATGTTGTGCGGGCGCCGCCTACGCGGCCTCGCCGCTTGTCGCTCGGCTTGACCCATCCAGGCGCCTCGCGACCCAGGTCGCTGCGCACGCTTCGCGTCCTCGCTCCCGTCGTCCCGACCCATCCGGGCGCGGCTTCGGCCCAGCTTGGCGAGGGTCGCTCCGCGGCCCGTGCTCGCGTCATCCTGCCCCCGTCGCCAAACGCGCCATCGGTGCGGCCGTGGGTGGTAGCATCGGGCCGAGGCGAGGGCCATCCTGCGCTGCATCTTGCCACCCGCTCCCACCTCGATCCCGTGGGTGGGGGGCGGATGCACATGTACCGGAGCGGCGGATCCACGCCGCGATCCTGGCCGTGGTGGTCGTGGGCGGCGTGTTCGTGGCCTGGCTCGGGGACACGGCGCCGCACCAGGTCACGCTCGCCGGCACGTCCTTCGCGCAGCTCGACGACGGGCTCGTGCTTGTGGACTTCCGGCCGGGCATCCCGGCGTGGATCGCCCGCCAGGCGGCGGGCGACTTCGCGGCGACGTTTGACCTCGTCAGCCGCGACCTGGGCACGGCCCACCCGCCGGGGCCATATCGCCTGCTGCTCCATAAGTCCATCGCCGGCTACGCCGACGGGCTCACGACGATCGAGCGCGCGCCCGCGTTCTGTGCGACATGCACCCTGAGCGAGAAGCTGGTCGAGCCGATCGGCGACCGCGTGCTGGGTATTCCCGTCACTGGGGGCCAGGGTGGGATGGACTTCCTTCTCGGCCATGAGTTGACGGACGGACTCGTCGCCTACACGGGCGGCATCCCGTTCGCGCCGCCATGCACCCGGAGCCTCCTGACCCCCTGGATCAACGACGGC
>DAHVAF010000022.1 GCA_027314765.1 Clostridia bacterium
GGATCCGCCCACGTGGCGCCGACCGCTGGGCGCGGCGATGGCTCAGCTGCCGACAGGCCCGCCACTGGCCGCCCGCAGGGATCCGCCCACGTGGCGCCGACCGCTGGGCGCGGCGATGGCTCCGCGGGCGAGCCACACCCCACCGGCCGCCCGCAGGGGTCCGCCGACCTGTCGCCGGCCGCTGTCCACGGCGATGGCTCCGCTGACGGCGCGCCCGCCGCCGCCCGCCACGACGAGCCGATCGCCGTTCCGAGCGGACCCTCCGGCTCCCCCGACGAGCCGCCGGCCGCGGCCCTCTTCCGCGTCCAGGTGCACGCGGTGTCCACCCACCGCCCGCGCGCAGGCCTGACGATGGTTCGCGCGCGCGTGTCCGACGGCACCGCCGCCATCGACGCGGTCTGGTTCAACCAGCCCCACATCCGCCGCGTGGCCCGCCCCGGCGCGTGGCTGTACCTCTTTGGCCGGGTGCAGCGGGTGCGCGGCCGGCCGACTCTCACGGCGCCCGAGACCGAGCCGGACGACGGCAGCCCGGTCCTGGCCGGCCGCCTCGTCCCCTGGTACCCGCTGACGTCGGGGCTCAGCCAGCGGATCCTGCGCGCGCTCATCCGCGTCGCGCTTGCGCGCGCCGTCCATGCCGTTCCCGAGGCCCTGCCCGGCGATCTGCGCGCCTCCCTGGCGCTCCCGCCCGCTGCGGCCGCCATCCACGACCTGCACGCGCCGCCCGACCAGGCCGCGCTCACGGCCGCCCGCCGCCGCCTCGCCTTCGAGGAGCTGCTCAGCCTCCAGGTGGGACTCGGCCTGCGCCGCCGCACCCGCGAGGCCGTGCGCCGCGGCTTCCGCTACGCCCCGGCCGGCGAGGCCAGCCGCGTCGTCCGCGCGCGCCTGCCCTTTGCCCTCACCGGCGCCCAGGAGCGCGTCCTGGGCGAGATCGAGGCCGACCTGCGCCGCGCCCGGCCCATGTACCGGCTCCTGCAGGGCGATGTGGGCTCGGGCAAGACCGTCGTCGCCGCGGCCGCGCTGCTGCGCGCGGTGGAGTCCGGCCGCCAGGCGGCCCTCATGGCGCCCACCGAGATCCTCGCCGAGCAGCACCACCAGCGCATCGGCCCCTGGCTCGGCGCGCTCGGCGCCCGCATCCGCCTGCTTTCCGGCCGCCTGACGGCGGGCGAGCGCGCCCGCATCCTCGACGAGGTGGCGCGCGGCGAGGCGGACCTGGTGGTCGGCACGCACGCCCTGATCCAGGAGGGCGTCCGCTTCCGGTCCCTCGGCTTGGTCGTGACGGACGAGCAGCACCGCTTCGGCGTGCGCCAGCGCGACCTGCTGCACGCCAAGGGCGAGCGGCCCGACGTGCTGGCGATGACCGCCACGCCGATCCCGCGCACCCTGGCGTTCACGCTCTACGGCGACCTGGACCTGTCGGTGCTGGACGAGCTCCCGCCCAGGCGCCGCCCCGTGCGCACCCACTGGCGGGATCCGGCGGCGCGCGGCCGCGTGTACGCATTTGTCGCCAACGAGCTGGCGGCCGGCCGCCAGGCCTTTGTGGTCTGCCCGCGGGTCGGCGAGGACGAGGAGGGCATGGAGCGCGGCGCCGACGGGGGCGCGGTCTCGCCCCGCGCGAGCGAGTGGGATGGGCGCGCGGCCTCGCCCCACGCGAGCGAGAGGGACGGAGGCGCGGCCTCCCCCCGCGCGAGCCAGTGGGATGAGCGCGCGGTCTCTCCGCGCGGGAGCGACTTCGACGGGGAGACCGCCGCCGTCCGCCAATGGGTGGAGGAGCTGCGCCGCCGCTGGCTGCCCGGGGCGCGCCTGGCCGCCCTGCACGGCCGCATGCCGGGGGCCGAGAAGGAGGCCGTCATGCGGGCCTTCGCCGCCGGCGAGACGCAGTGCCTGGTGGCGACCACCGTGGTCGAGGTCGGCGTCGACGTGCCGAACGCCTCCGTGATGGTGGTGGAGGGCGCCGACCGCTTCGGCCTGGCCCAGTTGCACCAGCTGCGGGGCCGCGTGGGCCGGGGCCCGCACGCCTCCTGGTGCATCCTGATCGCGCCCGACCGCGGCGGCCCCGTCGCCGAGCGGCTGCGTACCCTGGAGCGCACCGAGGACGGCTTCGCCATCGCCGAGGCCGACCTGCGGCTGCGCGGCCCCGGTGAGCTGCTGGGTCTTCGCCAGCATGGCCTGCCGGACCTGGCCTTCGCCGATCTGGGGGCCGACCTTCCCCTGCTGCGGGCGGCGCGCGACGCCGCGGCCGGGATCCTGGCCGCCGACCCCGGGCTGCGCTCCGCCGAGCACCTGGCCCTCCGCGCGGAAGTCGCCCGCATGTTCGGCGACGCCCTGGGCTGGGAGGCATGACTGCCATGACTGCATGGATGCGCTGCGCTACCCGATCGGTCCTCACGATTTCAGCTGGGACGCGACGGCGGCCACCCGCCAACTGCGGATCGCCGACCTCGCGGAGGCCCCGGCTCGCCTGGCCGCGGCCGTCGACGGCCTGACCGCGGACCAGCTCGATACGCCCCACCGCCCAGGCGGCCGGACCGTGCGGCAGGTCGTGCACCACGTCCCCGACAGCCACATGAACGCATACATCCGCTGCAAGCCGGCCCTGGCGGAGGAGGCGCCGACGGTCCGGCCCTACGATCAGGACGCCTGGTCCACCCTGCCCGATAGCCGCGCGACGCCGGTCGCCGCCTCGCTGCTGCTCATGCGCAGCCTGCATGAGCGCTGGGTGGTGCTGCCGCGGTCCCTGGAGCCGGCGGCGTTTTCGCGGACGCTTCACCACCCGGCCGACGGGGTGATGCCCCTCGATCAGCTCGTCGGCCGCTACGCCTGGCACGGCAAGCACCACGTCGCGCACATCACGGCGCTGCGTGCCCGCATGGGCTGGTGAGCGTGGCGTCCGGGCCGGCATAGCCTTGCTGCGAGGGGCTGTCGCGCATGCGCGCCGATGCGGTCTTCGAAGGTGGCGGCGTCCGGGGGATCGCGCTGGTGGGGGCCCTCGCCGCGGCCGAAGAGGCCGGGTACACGGAGTGGGTGAACGTCGCGGGCAGCTCCGTCGGCGCCGTGCTCGCCGCCCTCGTGGCGGCCGGCTACCGGGCCAGGGACATCAGGGTGATGATGGACGACCTCGACCTGGCCGCGCTGCGGCAGGTCGGCTTCGGCGGCCCCGGCCTCGGCCTCCTGCTGTGCGGCGGGCTGTACAGCCTCCTCCCGCTCCAGCACTGGCTGGCCAAGGCGCTGGCGCAAAAGGGCTTTGCCACCTTCGGCGACCGCCTGCTTCCCACCGCGGACCCCCGCTACCGCCACCGCCTGCAGGTGATCACCAGCGATCTCGCCCGCCAGGCCCTGGTGGTACTGCCCCGCGACGGGCAGCCCTACGGCGTGGCGCCGGACGCCGTGCCGGTGGCCCAGGCCGTCCTGATGAGCGCCTCCATCCCCCTCTATTTCCGGCCCGTGCGCTGGCGGGGGGGCGTGTTCGTGGACGGGGGCCTGCTTTCGAACTTTCCCGTGTGGCTGTTTGACGAGCCCGGCGCCCCGGCCTGGCCGACCTTCGGCTTTCACTTCCAGGACGCGCCGCACGCTCAGCCGCCCCGGCCCCCGCGCTGGCCGTGGGAGATCGCCCTCGCCTCGATCGAGGCGATGCTCGGTAATCAGAACGCGCGCCAGGTGCCGGGCGCCGATGTCGCCCGGGTGATCGAGGTGCCGACGCTGGGCGTGTCGCCGACGAACTTCAATCTCACGCGGACCGAGCGCACCGCCCTCTACCAGGCCGGCTACTCGGCCGGCGCCCGCTTCTTCCAGCGCTGGAGCTTCGGTGCCCATGTGGCGGCCCGTGCCGCCGCCGCGCACGCCGCGCGCCTCATCTCCTGAGCGCCCCGCCCACCGGGACGGCGTTTCATTTGTGGGCGAGGAACCGCCCCCTCGGGTGGCGAAGCAGCCACGCGGGAGGGATCCGCCCGCTTGAAGAGCAAGCCGCTCGGCCGGACGGGGCTGCAGGTCAGCGAGATCTGCCTCGGCACGATGACCTTCGGCATCCAGGCCGACGAGGCCGCATCGCACGCCATCCTGGACAAGGCCTTCGACGCCGGCGTGTACTTCATCGACACCGCCGACGCCTACCCGCTCGGCGCCACGCCCGACCTGGTCGGCCGCACCGAGGAGATCATCGGCAGCTGGCTTGCCGCCCGCGGCCGCCGCGAGCAGGTGGTGCTGGCCACCAAGTGCTTCGGGGCGACGGGGCCGGGCCCCAACGACCGCGGCCTCAGCCGCCGCCACATCCTGGCCGCCGTGGACGCCAGCCTGCGCCGCCTGCGGACTGACTACATCGACCTCTACCAGGCGCACCACTTCGACGCGCAGACGCCGATCGAGGAGACGCTGGCCGCCTTCGACCAGTGCGTGCGCGACGGCAAGGTGCGCTACGTCGGCGTCTCCAACTGGCCGGCCTACCGCATCGCGCTGGGGCTCGGCGCCTGCGCCGACCACGCCTGGGCGCCGATCGTCTGCATGCAGCCCCGCTATAACCTGCTGCACCGCGACCCGGAGGC
>DAHVAF010000026.1 GCA_027314765.1 Clostridia bacterium
GATCCCGGCGCCGGGACAGGTGATAGAGGGGGCCCAGCAGCAGCACGCCATCCACACTGCTGTCAGGGAGATCCACGGTTCGCGCGTCGCCGACTGCCGTCTCGATGGGGAGCTCGCGGCGATCCCGCAACTGATCCCGCAGCTGCTCGACGTGTAGGGCCGCAAGGTCACGATGGTCGACGTGGTAGCCGCACTGGGCGAGCCACATCGCGTATCTCCCTGGCCCGCCGCCGATGTCGGCCACGGCCGCTGGCGGCGGGAGCCGGCGCAGGATCAGCTCCTTGGTGCGCTCGAATTCGATGATCCCGCAGGGGCTGGTCAGGCGATCCCGTTCTTGGCCCAGGGCGTAGTGCGCCAGCACGTCGACCGCGTGTGCCCGCCGCGATGGCGGCTTTGTCAGGAGAGAGAGAGGCCTTCCTTCCCTTGGATGGCTCACCCCGGCGGTGTACGGGGCCACGGCCGTGTCCGGCTGGAGTGGTCGGTCACCGCGACGGTCGATCCAGGCTGCGGGGATGCGGTGGTGGACGGGCACCACCGCATCCCCGCACCAGGGGCCTCCCTTCCCACAGGGGCTACCAGCCGATGGCGTACCCGTTCCGCCGCGGGTCGCCGGCGCCGGCGAGCCAGCCGCTGGCGGGATCGCGCACGATGGCCTGGCACCCCCCGACCCGCATCGACCAGTCGCCGAGCGGCTCGACCGTGTACCCGCGGCCGGCCATGGCCTGCCGCGTCTCCTCCGGGAAGCGGGCCTCCATCATGATGGCCGTGGCCGGCAGCTCCGCGCCCACATCGTCGGCCCAGCGGAAGCGGGGCGCGCCCACGGCGTCCTGCACGTTGAGGCCGAAGTCGATGAGGTTGACCACGACCTGCGTCGTGGTGGCCAGGATGCCGAACGAGCCGGGCGTGCCGACGGTGGCCCAGAACGCGCCGTCCCGGTGCAGCTGCACGGGGGCGATCGGCCACTCGTGCATCTTGCCGGGGGCGACCTCGTTCGGGTGGCCGGCCTTCATGGAAAACCAGTGCATGGCGTTGTTCAGGCAGACGCCCGTGCCCGGCACCACCACGCCGCTGCCGAACACGCTGCCGAGGCTGTGGGTGATGTTGACGGCGAGGCCGCTTCCGTCGACGGCCGCAAGGTGGGTCGTCGACCCGTAGCCGGCGCCGGAGTCGCCATCGGCGAAGCCGCCGGAGCCGCCGCCGCCCCGCCCGATCTGGGCCCGCAGGTCCGCGACGTGGGCATCGGAGAGCACGTGCCCGACCTTCGACGGTACGCGGTCGGGGTCGCCAACATAGCGGTCGGTGTCCACCCGCGCCAGCCGCACGGCCTCGGCCAGCTGGGCGATATGCCGCGGCCCCAGGTGCGGGCCGAGGTCAAGCCCCTCCACGATCCGCAGGGTCTCAAGCACCTGCACGGCGCTGGTCGGCGGCGGCGGGGCGTAGACGGTGACGCCGTGGTAGGTGGCGGCGAGAGGCTCGACCCACCGCACCCGCTCCGGATAGGCCCGCAGGTCGTCCTGGGTGATCAGGCCGCCGCGCTCCCGCATCAGGCTGGCCAGCCGCTGCCCAAGGGAGCCGCCGTAGAGCAGGCCGGCGCCCTCGGTGGCGATGGCGCGGAACGTGGCTGCCAGGTCCGGCTGCCGCAGGATCGCGCCCTCCTCGGGCACGCGGCCGCCGTGCAGGTAGTTGGCGGCCGCCTCCGGCGAGAGGCGCGCCGGGGCGCCCTCCATCTGGAGACGGTCGAAGGGGGTCACCGGGATGCCGCCCTCGGCCAGCTCGATGGCCGGCGCGAGCACCTCGGCCAGGGGCTTGCTGCCGTACTCGGCCAGCAGCCGCGTCCACCCGGCCAGGTTGCCGGGCACGGCCGGCGTATCGTAGCCCCCATCGGGCGGGGTGCCCCGGAACCGGGCCGACGTCGCGCCGGAGGGCGCGACGCCCAAAAATACCAGTGCGCGCGGCCGCCCGCCGGGCGGGGTCACCATCGCCGTGCCACAGCCAGCGAGGCCCGACATGTACGGCTCGACGACGCCGATCGCCGCCGCCGCGGCCACGATCGCGTCGACCGCGTTGCCGCCGGTGGCCAGCATCCGAACGCCCGCGAGCGAGGCCAGGGGGTTGGCGGTCGCCACCACCCCGCGCCGCCCGTACGCCATGGGTCGGAGCCCGAACCGCGTGGCCGACGACTCGTGCGGCATGTCGCCACCGCCCCCTCAGGGCACCAGCGTACCTTGGACGGGCCGGGGCCGGCTACAGCGCCAGCGAGCCGCGGGCCGAGCGCCGCCGCAGGGCCCGGTCGAGGGAGAAGGCGCCCGCACCCGCGATCGCCAGCGCCAGGGCGATCATGAGGGCCTGCCACTCCAGGGCGTAGCCGCCCTGGAACGCGGCGTGGGGCATGCGGACGATCAGGAGCGCGCCCACCATGTCCAGGGCCAGGAGCACGCCGCAGAGGCGCGTCAGCAGGCCGAGGACGAGCAGGATGCCGCCGCCGAGCTCGACGATGGCCTGCACGGGGCCCATCACGCCGGGTGCCGGCAGATGCAGCCGGGTCCAGAATGCGACGCTGCCGCCGAGGTGCGATACCTTGCTGAGTCCGTACACGATGAAGACGAGGCCCACGGCGATGCGCAGCAGGAGCAGGGCGACGTCGACGGCGCCGGGGGCGCTCTGCTTGGACAGACCGGTCCCTCCTGATGGCCTCCATCATAGCAGCGTAATGTGGCGTGGACCACGCTCCACGCGGGAGGGCTCGAGCCCCGGGAGCGCGAATGGCGGCGACGAGGGGGTGCCGCAGCCATGCCCGCCTACCGCTTCGTCGCCAACTGGCCGCAGCTGCCCGACGGCTGGGAGTTGCACGACGTGCCGGGCGTCGCCGTCGACGCCGGCGACCGCGTCTTCCTGTTCGCGCGCCACACGCGGCCCGTGGTGGCGCTGGATGCCGCCGGCGGCTTCCACGGCTTCTGGGGCGAGGGCCGCTTCAACCGGCCGCACGCCCTGACGGCGGCGCCGGACGGGGCCCTCTACCTCGACGACGACGCCGGCCACGCCGTGTACAAGTACACGCCGGAGGGCCGGCTGCTGCTGACGTTCGGCACGCCCGGCCAGCCCTCGGACACGGGCGCCATCCGCAACGATTGGCGCACCGTCAAGCGGGGCGCCGGTCCGTTCAACTACCCGACGGATCTGGCGGTCGCGCCAAACGGCGACCTCTACGTGAGCGACGGCTACGGCAACGCGCGCGTGCACTGCTTCGCCGCGGACGGGCGGCTGAAGTTCTCCTGGGGCGAGCCCGGCACGGCGCCGGGGGAGTTCAACCTGCCGCACGGCGTGGCGGTGGGGGGCGACGGCCGCGTGTACGTCGCGGACCGCCAGAACGACCGCGTGCAGGTGTTCGGCGGCGACGGCGCCTTCCTGGCGCAGTGGACCGGCCTGCGCCGCCCGACGGACATCTACATCGCGCCCGGCGGGGAGATCTTCGTCTCCGAGCTGGGGAGTGGCCCGTCCGCACCAGCCCGGGTCACCGTGTTCGATGCCGGGGGCGAGCACCGCGGGACCCTCGGCGAGGGGGTCCTGCTCGCGGCGCACGGCATCGCCGGCGACTCGCACGGCGCCATCTATGTCGGGGAGGTCGCGTGGACGATCTTCCGCGACAATGTGCCGGCGAGCGCGCGCGGGGTGCGCAAGTTCGAGCCGGCGTGAGCCGGGCCGGCGTAGGCCGGGGCGGCGCCAGCCGGGGCGGAGTCCGGGGTCCGCGGGTCGTCGGGCGCAGCTGCCGGCACGCCGAGCTCGTCCGGAGCGGGCCGCGGCTCTCGTAGTCCGTCCCGGGCGGCTGCCGGTTTCCGTGCCGTCGGGCGGGCGCGCTGGCCCGTCGCGCCTGGGTGCGGGTGGCCACCGCGCTCGGTGCCGTCAGGCGGGCGACCCGCGCGCGGCATGGGCGGCATTGGCGGCATTGAAGGCGCAGGCCGCCGGCGAGCGGGTGGGTCCCTGACCCCATGCCGGGTGGTGTCAGCGTCCCTGTCGGTGGGGCATGCGAGGCCACGGCTGGCGTCGCATGCCAACGCACCCCACCCCGACGCGCCTTCCGAGGAGGTGGCCCCCTTGACCGATCTCAGCGCGGTCTCCCAGGACAGCCTCACGCGCTACAACACCGCCATCGCCCAGTGGACGCGGCTTTCGGGCAGCGCGGACGAGCGCGCCGCCGCCGAGTACGTGGCGGGCGAGCTGCGCGCCTCGGGCTTTGCCACCCAGGTCATCCTCCACGACGCCTACATCAGCCTGCCGGGCGCGGCGACCCTGCGCCTCACGAGCCCCAAGGCGCAGGACCTCTTCTGCATCACGCACTCCATGGGCATCCCGACCCCGCCGGGCGGCGTGACGGCCGAACTGGTCTACGCGGCCAAGGGGACGCTCTCGGACTACGCCGCCGCCGGCGCCGCGGGCAAGGTGGCCCTGGTGGAGGGCCGCGCCACCCCGCAGCACGCCGTCAACGCCACGCGGGCCGGGGCCGTCGGCATCATCTGCATCAGCGGCCGCCACGCCCACGAGATGTGCTGCTCGCCCGTCTGGGGCAACCCCTCGGCCACCACCATCGCCGAGATGCCGCGCGTGCACCTGCTGTCCGTGCACCAGGCCGACGGCGAGGCCCTGCGCGCCCTCTGCCAGGCGGGCCGCGTCGAGGTGGCGTTCACCGCCGCCGTCGAGACGGGCTGGACGAAGACCCCCATCGTGGTGGGGGACCTGGCCGCCGGCCACCCGCAGGCGGAGGCCCGCAAGTACGTGCTCTTCTCCGGGCACCTGGACAGCTGGTACCTCGGCGCGATGGACAACGGCAGCGCCAACGCCACGATGCTGGAGGTCGCAAGGCTGATGTCCGTGCAGCGCGGCGCCATGCGCCGCGCCCTCAGGATCGCCTTCTGGTCCGGCCACTCGCACGGCCGGTACTCCTCGTCGGCCTGGTACGCCGACAGCAACTGGACCGACCTGCGGCGCAACTGCGTCATCCACGTCAACATCGACTCGGTCGGGGGCCTTCACGCCGACCGCTTCAGCACCAACTCGATGCCGGAGACGGCGCGGGTCGCGATCGACGCCGTCCGCGAGCTGGCCGGCGCGGACCTGGACGCCCACCGGGTGGGGCGCAACTCCGACCAGTCCTTCTGGGGGCTGGGCATCCCGTCCGTGCTGGGCTCCCTCTCCGGCCAGGCCGAGGGCGGCCTCGGCTGGTGGTGGCACACCCCGCACGACACGCTGGACAAGATCGACCCGGCCCGGCTGGTGCGCGACGCCAAGGTCTTTGTGCGCGTCATCGGGCGCCTTTGTGAGGAGTCCCTGCTGCCGCTGGACTACGCCGCCAGCGCCGCCGATCTGCGGTCCGGCGTTGAGGCCGCCGCGCGGCAGGCCGGCGGAGTGGTGGATCTCGGCCCGACCGTGGCGGAGGCCACCCGGCTGGAGGGGCTGTGCCGGCGGCTGGGGGAGGCGGCAGGTCGGGCCGGCGAGCCGGCCGCAGCCACCATCAACGCCTGCCACCAGGCGCTCGGGCATGCCCTGATCCCCGTCCTGTACACGGCCGCCGGGCCCTTCGCCCACGATCCGGCGCTCGAGACGGGGTTTCTGCCCCCGCTGCGCGCGGCCAGGGACATGGAGGGCCTCAGCGCCGCGAGCGACGCGGCGAAGTTCCTGGCCGTCGACCTCGTGCGCGGGCGCAACGCCGTCAACGCGGCCCTGCGGGAGGCGTGCGCGGCCGTGGCGGCATGCCTTGCCCGCCTATGACCCGGAGGCTGTCCGGCGCTTTTACAACGAGTACGGGGGCCGCGAGTGGGCCCGGTTCGAGCGGCCGCTCGGCCGGGTCCAGCTGCACGTCATCCTGAAGTTCCTGGAGCGGTGGGTGCCGGCCGGTGACCCCCCACGCTGCGGACATGATGACGCTGGCCCAAACCGAGGTCCTGCTGCATGGCGCCGGCCTGGAGCCGGTGGCATTCTCCGCGACGGACTGCCTGCTGGCCCTGCCGGATGCGCGCCTGGCCGCACTGCAGGCTGACCCCGCGGCGTGGGCGGCCCTGCTCGAGGCCGAGGTGGAGGCCTGTACCCGCAACCCCGAGACGGGCGGCCACCTGCTGTTCGCAGCGCGCCGGCCCGGGTGACGGGAGACCCATGTGCCGCGTGTCAAGACTGCGACGCGTGGGGTCACGTGCCAACGGGCGCGGTCGCGATGGCAGGGCGGCGGCGCTCGCTTGCCAGCTTGAACCCGACGGAGAGCCGGCCGCCGCGGGACGGGGGGTGCGTGACGGGCGCTGCGTGGCAGCGCCCGCTCAACCGCGTTGCAAGCATGCGCATGGTTGAGGTGGGGTGCCGGAGCGGCCCCCCGCCGGCCGTGGTCCGGCTCCCTGGCGCTGCATGATGCGGAAGGAGCGCAGATCCCCCTCGGCCTCCATGATGCGCTCGACGGCTGAGGCGCCCACGGCGCGGATCAGCTCGTCCTCGAGGTCGGCGACGCACGCGAAGAAGCCGAGCGCCTCCATGTCGGCGCGGCTTGACGCCGGCCCGAAGCCGGCCCGCTGCAGCCTGCGCCGAAGGTGCGCCTCCGCGCCGGCGTCGTAGAGCCCCGCGATCCTGGCCGCGCCCTTGCCATACTCGCCCAGGTACCGGCCCACGTTCGTGATCCCGTTCATCGCAACCACAGCCACGCCCTCGGCGCGCAGGTCGCGCCCGCGGCGGGCCGCCAGCTCCTCGAGCGCGAGGCGGTCGCTGCCGCCCTCGACCAGGACCACCGCGCTCACATCGGCTCAGAGCCCGAAGATCTGGTTGAAGTGGCTGATGATGGCGTCGCGGCCGCTGACCAGGCTGGGCCAGTCCACCGGGAGCTCCGGGTGGCTCTGGCTGCCCGAGCCCGACACCGCGCTCAGCCCGCTCTTGGCGAACACGGCCTGCGCGGGCGCGGTCAGCAGCCAGGCCAGAAAGCCCTGGCTGAGCGCGCTCTCCTTGCCCTTCACCGCCGCCGCCGGGGCGGGGACCGTGATCGTGCCGCTGCTCGGCCAGATCATGTCGACGGGCGAGCCCTTGCTGACCAGGGGCCGGCCGACCGCATCCAGGCTGATGCCCACCAGCTTGGCGCCGGAGGCGACATCGGTGCCCACGGTGTTCGTGCTCTGCACGACGGCCGCGCCCTGCTTCTTGAGGTCGGTGAAGTACGACCAGCCGAGCTTGGCCGAAAGCACGCCGACCATGGCCAGAGTCGTTCCGGAGTACCCGGGGTTGCCGAGCTCCACCCGGCCCTTGTACACGGCGTGGGTGAGGTCTGGCCAGTCCTTGGGCTCGGGTTCGGTCATGCCCTTGTGGGCCAGCAGCACGTTGTTGAACGTGAACGGGGCAAACCACGCCGGCCCGCGCAGGCTGGCGGCCAGCGAGGCGGCCGCGGGCGGCAGCGTGTGGGAGAGCAGCCCCTGGCTATCGAGCCCGGCGATGGCCGTCGGGTCGGCCAGCAGCAGCACGTCGGCGTTCACGCCCCCCGCCTTCTGCTCAGCCTCCACCCGGCTGAGCAGGGCGCCCGAGCCGCTGGTCAGGATGGAGACCCGCGCGCCCGGGTTGGCCGTCTGGAAGCCGTCCTGCAGGGCCTTGCCGTTGGCGGCCGTCAGCGCGGCGTAGACGGTGAGCTTGCCCGTGAGGCCGCCGCTGCCCGAGGCGGACGCGCCCGTCTGTGACCCGGCGCTGGCCGTGCTGGCGCCGCCGGAGCCGCACCC
This sequence comes from Clostridia bacterium, assembly GCA_027314765.1. GTDB lineage: Bacteria > Bacillota > Sulfobacillia > RBS10-35 > JAJYVM01 > JAJYVM01. The sequence goes on from DAHVAF010000026.1 coordinate 7,731, forward strand.
CGCCGCGATCAGCCCGAAGGCCGCCACGGAATACGCGCCGCGCCGGAGCCACTCCCGCCGGGTCAACAAACTCGCCCACCTCCACCAGGCACAATAGCGGAACGACCGGCTCGCGAATATTGTCGCTTTCCGAAGATCAAGACGAGCCCACCCGCCCCTACACCTGCACCCCGCCGTCGTGCGCCTCGCCATGCGCCGGCTTCTTTCCGGGCGAGTAGCAGGCCTCCACGGTGCGGCGGTGTGCGGCCGCCACATCGGGCCCCAGGTCCAGCTGCCGCGCCAGCTGGCCGGCCAGCGTCGCCAGCCGCGCCCCGAGCCGCAGCCGGCCGCCGTCCAGCCGCGCGAGGTAGCCGAGCCGCACCAGGTCCTCGATGACATCGGCGCCCACCCCGGACCCGGCGGCGGCCGCCTCCGCGGTGGGCGGCTCCCCCTGTGCCCCCACCCACTCCAGGACGGCAAATGCCTCCCTCATGCCTGGCGGGCCAGCCGCCAGCTCGGCGGCGCGTCCAGCATCACCCGCCCGTCGCGGACCTCCACCCTGTAGGAGGGCACGCGGCACCCCTCATCCCACGTCGACCGCCCCGTCCGGGCGTAGAACTGCCACCCGTGCCAGCCGCACGACACGACGGGCTCGCGCTCGTCCACCCCGATCCGGCCCACGCCCTCCGACCGCGGCCCGGCCAGCACGACCCCCTGGCCGAGGGGCCCGCCCTGGTGGGGGCAGCGGTCATAAAGTCCGAACCACTCCTCGCCCCACCGCACCAGGACCACCCGGCGGCCGTTCACGTCCAGCGCGCGCATGCCGCGTTCCGGAAAGGCGCTCGCCTCGCCCACGTCCACGAGCACGATCAGCCCGCCCTGCCGGCCGTGTCCAGCCGCGGAAAGCCGTAGACCCACGCCGCATTGTCCCAGAAGAGCTTCGGCCACCAGGCCCTCGGGAAGCGGCTCCCCACGTACGCCGGCTCGTCCTCGTCCCAGTGCGCGTAGTCCGTGCAGAAGCAGAGCAGGTCCTCGATGCCGTCAAAGCACTGCAGCAGCTCGATCAGCCGCTTCGGCTGCTCCGGGAACTCGCAGGGCTGCGTGGTCACCCGCACGTGCTCGCGGAAGGTCTCGCTCGGGAGCCGCTTCACCCAGGGGCTCTCCAGGCGCAGGATCGGGTACTGGGCATCCAGCGTGAACATCAGCCACGGGATCCACGCCACGCCCACCTCGATCAGCATGAGCTTCAGGCTGGGAAACTTCTCGAAGGTGCCGTGGGTGATGAGGCTGACCAGGTGGTGCAGGGTGGGCTGGGAGGCAACCGCGTGCATCTCCAGGCGCGAGCCGGCCATGCCGCCCGCCATGGCCCGGCCGGTGCCGCAGGTCAGCTCGCCCCCGACATGGAGGGCGATGGGGAGCCCGACCTCGGCCGCGGCCGCGTAGATCGGGTCGTAGGCCGGGTCGCCGAACGGCTTGCCCAGCCCGCTGTACACCAGCAGCACCTCGGCCAGGTGACCGTGGCGGGGCGCCACGCGGCGGATCTCCCGCGCCGCGGCCTCGGGCGTCCGGGTCGGCACCAGGATGGCGCTGTAGAGGCGCGGGTCGCCCATGCCCAGCCAGTACTCGATGTTCCAGTCGTTGATGGCGCGGCAGAGCTCGATGGCGAAATCCGCGTTGAACACGCCCGGGTTGGTGCCGACATCGAACGAGAGAATGGCCCGCTCGATGTGGAAGGGGTCCAGCAGCTGCCGCTTCATGGTCTCGTAGTCGGACCCGGACGGGCTGCCGTCGGCCGGGTAGCCGTCAAGGCGCTTGTTGACCCCGTGGAGGTGCGGCCAGTGGGTGCCGGGCGCCGCCAGCGGCACGTGGCCCCGGCCCGAGGCGCGGGCGAACTCGCGCCACCTGGGCGAGAGGTGGTCGATGATCCAGTCCTCGGACTTCCAGCTGTGGTGGACGTCGGGATCGATGATCGGCCCCTCGTACATCAGTCCCGCCTCCCCGTCTCGGGCATCTCGCCCACTTCGATCGTCGAGGTCGCTGCGGGCGCCGCGACCCGTCCGGTCCGCGCGAAGAGCGCCTCCGCGTTCTGGCGCATCACTTTGTCGTGCCAAGCCGGCGGAAGCCGGCGCAAAATGGTGTCCGGCTCGTCCGCATCCCAGTTCGGCTGGCCGCTGCCGTAGTAGAGGACGTCCTCCAGCCCGCCCACCGCCTCCAGCATGCGCACCAGCGTCTCGTCGGCCGGCGTCAGATCCAGGGGATAGGTGCAGACCCGGACGTGGTCGCGGAAGTATTCGCTGGGCAGGCGGGTCAGCCATGGGACCTCGCGGCGCAGCGCCTTGTAGTCCATGTCGAAGCGCCACAGCAGCGACGTGATCCAGGTGGCGCCGGCGCCCACGATGCCGAGGCGCAGGCTTGGATACTTCTCGAAGACCCCCTGGACGATGAAGCTGGTCACGTGGGTCATCAGCGGCTGCGCGGCCAGCGCCCGGTACTCGCTGTAGTAGCTGGGCAGGCCGCCGGCCGCGGTGGTCGACAGTACGTCGGGCGAGGCATCGCCCCCCGCGCGCAGGATCACGGGCAGGCCCATCTCGGCCGCGGCGGCGTAGATGGGGTGGTAGAGCGGGTGGCCGAAGGGCTTGGACAGGCCGTTGCTGCCCATCAGCACGCCCACGAAACGCTCGTCGCGGCCCACGGCGCGGACCTCGGCGGCGGCCGCGTCGGGCTGCTGGTTCGGGGCCAGGATCAGGGCCCGCAGGCGGTCGTCCGGGTCCAGCCAGCGCTCCGCCGTCCAGCGGTTGGCGGCGCGCACGACCTCCAGGGCCATGTAGGGGTTCGGCTCGGCCGGCGCCTGCATGAGGGTGTCGTAGCAGAGCACGGCGCGGGCGATGCCCGGCAGGCTGCGGTCGAGTTCGCCGCGCTTGTCGCCGAAGGGGTTGTGGTACGGAAAGCCGGGGATGAGGGGGACCATCCCGCCGCCGTTGGGCAGCAGGCCCGGCCGGCCGATGTACTCCTGCCAGCCCTTGGGCATGTAGGCGACGAGGTCCATCGGGGAGCCCCAGTGGTGGTGGATGCAGCCGTCGATCATGCGGCCACCCCCTGACGGGGCAGGGCTTCGCCGCTGGGCTGCGCGAACCTTCGGCCGGGGGCGCTGCAGGGCCTGGACCCGCGCGCCGGAGCTTCGGGCCCGGCTCTCGCGGAGCGCGGTCCGCGATGGCTCCTGGCACCGTTTCCAGCGCGGAAGGCACGTGAACATGCCTTACTGTGGGGTCGGCGGACGATGAAATCATCGGGGGGAGTCAGCATGGCGACGCGCAGGCCCGTGCGAACCGCAGAGCAGCTGCACAGAGCGCTGCATCCGAACCTCGGCGCCGCGCTCCGCGAGGCGAACGGCTTCAACGCCAAGATCGCCGTGTTTGTGACCAACATCGTCGGGACGATGTGGTGCGCCTACATCTTCACCGGCATCGCGCTGCTCGGTCTGCCGACGGCGCTGCAGCCCGGCGGGGAGGGCATCGTGGCCTGGATCGCGCAGACCTTTCTTCAGCTCGTGCTGCTGTCTGTGATCATGGTCGGCCAGAACGTGCAGAGCCTGGCGTCGGATGCCCGCGCGGAGAACACCTTCAAGGACACCGAGGTGATCCTGGACCGGCTGGACGCGCACACGGAGGGCGGGATCAAGGTGATCCTCGACCGTCTCGAGGCGCTGGAGCGCCGGCTCGGCCAAACGGCGTCCTGATGCGCGGCCTTAACCCGCTCGCGATGTCCGAAGGCTTAGGCTAGGGACATGGTGGCGCCACCGCCCGCGCCGCTGCGACGGCGGGTCCGGACCGCCGGCCGCGGCTGGGTCTGGGCTGCCGCGCTGCTGCCCACGGCCGCCGTGACGGCCGTGGTCGTCGCCTTTCCCCTGGCTCGCCTCGTCTGGGCCGCGCTGCTGGCCCCCGCCGCCAGCCTGGCCGGGATCGCGGCGTCGCTCCCGCCGCTGCTGCACACGGTCGCCGTCGTCGCCGTCAGCACGCCGCTCGCCCTCGCCTTGGGCCTCGGCCTGGCGCTGGTCTGCCGCCACCGGACCGGTGCCGCCGGCGCCGCCATGCGCCTTGGCGTGCTGCTGCCGCTGCTCGTGCCGCCCTTTGTCAGCGCGTTCGCGTGGGTGCAGGCGTACGGTGCGGCCGGCCTCACAGACCACGTCGCGCACCTGGTGCTGCCGGGACTGTTCGGCCCTGTGGGCGTCGTCCTGCTGCTGGCGGTCAACGCGGCCCCGTTTCCCTTCGCGACGGTCAGCGCGGCCCTGGCCGCGGGGCGCACCCGCCGCCTGGAGGAGGCCGCCCAGGCCAGCGGCGCCACGCCGCTGCAGGTCTTCACGACCGTGACGCTGCCCCTGCTGCGGCCGGCCCTGGCCGCGGGTGCCGTGCTGGCGGCCGTGGGCGCGGCCAGCGACTTCGGGATCCCCGCCGTGCTGGGCATGCCGGGCGGCTTCACCACCCTGACGACGGCGATCTACGCCGACCTGTCGTTCAGCGCTACAAGCGGCAGCTTCTCGGCCGCCATCGCCCAGGCGCTGCTGCTCTGCCTGCTGGTGGCGCCGGCGGTCTCCGCCCTGGGCCGGCTGGCCGATGCCCCCGCGGCCCCGGACGGCGGGGCCGTCGCCCTGCGCCGCGGGAGGGCGCCGTGGGGGGCGGCCCTCGTCTGGGTCTACATCGCCGTGGCCTCGGGTTTGCCGCTGCTGGCGACCCTGCTCGTGGCCCTGACCCGCGCCTACGGCCTGGCGCCGGTGCCCGCCAACTGGTCCGCCGCCCACTTCCAGGCCGCCGTCACCGGCGACAATCTCCTGGCCCTGGGCCACAGCGTCGGGCTCGCGCTGGCCGCCGCCCTCGCCTGCTGCGTCCTGGGCGCCGCCGTGGCCGTGCTCGCGCGGTCCTCGCGGGCCGGGCGGGTCCTGCAGGCCGTGGTCGCCCTGCCGTTCGCGCTGCCGGGCTCCGTGATCGCCATCGCCGCCATCCTGGCCTGGAACCGGCCGCTGCACGGCACCCTGACCCTGATCGGCCTGGCCTACGCCGCCCGCTTCTGGACGCTGGCGGAGCGGCCGATCGGCGCCGCCCTGGGCGGGCTGAGCCCCTCGCGGCTCCGGGCCGCCCGGGCCGCCGGCGCCGGACCCTTCGCCGCCTGGCGCACGGCCTGGTGGCCGGCCCTGGCACCGGCCTTCGCCGCGGCCGGCCTGCTGACGTTCGTCCAGGCCTTCCACGAGCTGACGATCTCCAGTCTGCTCTATGGCCCCGGCAGCACCACGATCGCCGTCGCCGTGCTCTCCGCGGAGCAGGCGGGCGACGTTGGCACCACGGCCGCCCTGGCCGTGCTGCTGGCCGTGATCTCCCTGGCCGCCGCGATCCCCCTGGTCGGCGGCCGCCGGGCATCCGCCTGGACGGGGATGTCATGAGCCTTGAGTGCCGCGGGCTGGCCGTCCGCGTCGGCGAGCGGCTGGTGCTGGAGCGCCTCGACCTGGCCGTCGCCCCCGGGGAGATGGTCGCCCTGCTCGGCGCCTCCGGCGCCGGCAAGTCGACGCTGCTGAACGCCCTGGCCGGGTTTCTGCCGGTCGAGGCCGGCGAGATCCTCTGCGACGGCCGTCTGGTGGCCGGCGACGGCGTCTGGGTGCCGCCCGAGCGCCGGCGCATCGGCGTCGTCTTCCAGGACTACGCCCTCTGGCCGCACATGGGCGCGCGCCAGATCGTCGCCTATCCGCTCACGGTGCGGGGGACGGCGCGGCCGGAGGCGTACAGTAGGGCCGACGCGTGGCTGGAGCGTGTGGGGCTGGCCGGCCTGGGCGACCGCCGCCCGGACCAGCTCTCCGGCGGCCAGCAGCAGCGCGTGGGCCTGGCCCGGGCCCTGATCGCCGAGCCGCGCGTGCTGCTCTGCGACGAGCCGACGGCCAACCTCGACGCCCAGCTGCGCGGCGAGCTGCCGGGGCAGATCCTGGCGGAGCTCCGCCGCTCAGGCGCCGCGGGGGTCTACGTCACCCACGACCCGGGCGAGGCCTTCAGCGTCGGCGACCGCGTCGCGGTGCTCGAAGGCGGCCACATCCTGCAGATCGCCCCGCCGGCGGAGGTCTACGCGCGGCCGGCGTCGCATGCGGTGGCGGTGCTGACGTGTCCGGACAGCTTCCTGGCCGACGGGCGGATGGTGCGCCCGGAGTGGGTGGCCGGCGCCGCGGTCGACGGCGACGGCCTGGCCGCCACGGTGGCGGATGCCCGCTTCACCGGGGACGGCACCCTGTACAGCCTGGACACGGACCAGGGCCGGCTCCTGGCCCACGTCGCGGGCGAGCCGCGCTGGTCGGCGGGCGCCGCCGTGCGCTGCATGATCGAGCGGGCGTGGCGGCTGGCGTAGAGCGGCGCAGGCCCCGTGCTGGCGAAGCCAGTCGGCCATGACTTGCCGCCGGCCGCCTATGGCCGTGGCGATCGCCCGCGGCGTGCGCTTGGCGTGCCCCGCGCGGGGGCCAACGCCGCCCTCGGCAGATGTATCACGCCCCCGCCAGCCGATGGGGCCGGCGCGCCGGCCACCGCCGGTCGCCTCGGCAGGCGCATCACGGCGCCGCCATCCGCGGGGGGCAGCGCGACGGCCACCGCCGCCAGCCTCGACCGGCGCATCACGACCCCGCCATCCGGGGGGCCAGCGGGACGGCCACCGCCTGCAGCCTCGACAGGCCTATCACGACGCCGCCGTCCGGGGGCCAGCGGGACGGCCACCGCCGCCAGCCCCGACAGGCGGATCACGACCCCGCCAGCCGGGGAGCCAGCGCGCCGGCCACCGCCTGTGGCCTCGGCAGGCGCATCACGGCTCCGCCATCCGCGGGGGCAGCGCGACGGCCACCGCCTCCAGCCTCGACAGGCCGATCACGACGTCGCCGTCCGGGGGGCCAGCGGGACGGCCACCGCCGCCAGCCTCGACAGGCGCATCACGGCGCCGCCACATCAGGCGGTCCAGCGCATCCAGGTCGCCCGCGCGGATGGCGTGGCCCGGCGCGACGGCCGCAGCGACGGCCCCCGACGGGCGCATGACGGCGTCGCCAGCCGCCGGTCGAGCGCGGCGGCCACAGTGACCACCCTCGACCGGCGCATCAAGGCCGCGACAGCAGGCGGCCCAGCGCGCAGGCGGCAGGCTCCCCCGTCGCCAGGCGCTTCACGACGCCCCCATCAGGCGCTCGAGCACGGCCGGCTCGATGGCCTCCTTGATGGGCCGCCCCTCGGCCGCCATGTGCGCGTAACTCTCGGCGATGGTCTGCGCGAAGGGGGTCGACGTGAAGCCGAAGTCCTCCTGGATGCGGCGCGTGGAGGCCGTCCACGGCTCCCCCTTCGTCCAGCAGGGCAGCCCGGCGACCCCCGCGGCCGCCAGGGCTTCGGGCGCGACAGTCCGGATGCGGGGCCGGGTCCCGAGCACGGCCGCCGCCGTCTCGATCCACTCCATCAGCGGCACGGGCCGCGTCGCGGCCCCGTTGTACACCCGGCCGGCGGCGTGCCGCGCGCGCGCCGCCGC
>DAHVAF010000034.1 GCA_027314765.1 Clostridia bacterium
CATCCCGAGCGTCCGCGGGCGCCGTGTCCAACCGCTTGGCGGAGAGATGGTACGCGATGTCGATCAGCGCCTCGATCGCAGTCAGAAGCGCATACAGAGCCAGGAGCCTGGCCCGGCGAACTCGTCAACCGCAGTGCAGCCCACAAGCTGCGTGAGGGCATCCACCTGCTCGCGGACGTACCGCGCCTTCTCGGCTATTCGCGATGGATCGACCGGGGCTCCCACCCGTTCACCTCCGCCAGCGCGGCCCAGTGGCGGGGGCCGTCGCGCCGGTGCAGATAGGCGACGCGCTCGAGGAAGTCGGTCAGAGCCGTGGGGTCGGCGACGTATGCGAGGTTGGCGCCTTGGAGCGCGTTCACCACGAAGAACGACTGGTCGACCGATGGCTTGAAGATCGTGACCTGGAAGCGATGCCCCTCATGTCCGTCCAGCCCCGCCTCCAGATCCCCCTGCAACCGCAGCTCACGCCGGAACGCCGCCGCCGGGTCGGCATCCCCACATGGCCGGAGGACCACGCCGACGTCGATGTCGCTGTCCGGGCGCATGGCTCCAAGGGCCGACCCGAAGAGGTAGCCCGCCACGACCTCAGGGTGAAGCGCGCAGACCTCGGCGATCCGCCGCATCACTGCCGCCCGGTCGACCCGCACCATACCGGCCACGTCCCCAGAGTACCATTCACTCGCTGTCCGCCGGCTCCATCCCGCGGAACACGGTGGCAAACAGCCCCGGATGGACGAGCTGGATGGCGGCCCCGATGGAGACGGGAGGGTCGAGCTCCCCCAGGCCCATCGGCCAGCCGCCGATCGCTGGCCCCACCGAGGCCGGCAGGCGGCGCGCCGCCGTGCTGAGGCTGCCGGCGAGCCCCTACCCCAGCTGCCGGCTGAACCACGCCGCGACGTCGCGCCGCAGCCGGCTCAGCTCCGCCCGCCCCTGCTCCGTGTCCGCCTCCGCCAGGTCGTGCTTCACGCCCTCGTACAGCTCGTACCGGAACCGGTCCGGCTCCCCCGCGTAGCTCGGCCGCACCGCCTCCGCGAACGCCCGCATGAACTTGGGGTCGGCGTCCGCATCCGCCGTGCCGTGCTGCACGAGCAGGGCCCGCGGCGCGAACTCCCCCACCCGCCGCAGCGCATCAAGGGAGGCAAGCTCCTCGTCAAGGCCCGGCTGCGTCCAGTCGTACTGCCGCAGCATCTCGCGCAGATACCCGAAGTTCGGCACGGTGCCCGTCACCGCCACCGCCGCGGCCCGCGCATCAGCCAGGGCCCCCAGCAGCGCCACCAGCCCACCGATGGAGAACCCGTACAGCCCGCACCGATCCCCCACGACGTCGCCGCGGGCCAGCACGGCGTCCACCACCTCCGCCAGCTCGCGCACCCCGTCGCGCACGACCGGCGCGAACACGCGGCGCACGGGGTCGTCCCGCCCCATCTCCCGCAGGGCCTCGCGCCCGGGATCGCGCAGCCAGGGCAGGGCGATATACACCCGCAGAAGCTCCGGGCAGTCGTCCAGCGGCAGCCGGCCGGCCAGCCACGGCGCGCTGCCCCGCATCCCATGCACCAGGAACACCGCCCGCTTCGGGCGCCCACCCGCCTCGTGCCGCACCAGGGCCGGGATCCCCGAGGGCCCGATGCTCACCGTGTCCGTCCGCGCCGCTGACGCCGCCATCTTCCGGCACCCCCCGCCCAACCCCCCCCGCCGCTGCCTCGGTCGTCGTGACGGCGCCGCCGTACGGCGGCGCCGACCAAGCCCGCCTCGCCGCCTGCTCCATCCGGGCGCGGCTTCGGCCAGCTTCGCTGCGGCCGCGCTGCGGCCTCCGCTCGCGTCATCCGGACACAGCCGCCTCCGCCTCCAGGGCGTGCGCGCACCGCTCGCAGATCTCAGGCTGGCCCTCGACCGTGCCCACCGTCTCGTCATGCCGCCAGCACCGCGCGCACTTGCACCCCGCCGCCGGCGCCACGGCCACCGCCAGAGCGTCGCTGACCTCCTGCGCGCCGGCCGGAGCCGCCCCGGGCTTGTGCAGCCGCGCCTGCGACACGATCAGCAACTCCGCCAGGTCGCCCTCCACGGGGCGCAGCCGGGCCCAGGCCTCCTCCGTCCGCGGGTGGAGGTCGACCGCCGCCTCCAGCGAGCCGCCGATCCGCCCCGCCGACCGCGCGCCCTCCAGGGCCCGCGCCACCGCCTCGCGCTCGGCGAGCACGCCCTCCCAGACCCCCAACAGGGCCGCATCGCGCCAGACGGCCGGCACGTCCTCCCACAGCAGCAGGTGGACGCTCTCCGGATCGCTCGCGCGCCGCGGCAGCAGCCGCCACGCCTCCTCGGCGGTGTGCGGCAGGATCGGGGCCACCAGCTCCAGCAGGCGCCGCGCCGCCAGGTACAGGGCCGTCTGCGCCCCCCGCCGCGCCGGCGACGCGGTCGGGAACGTGTAGAGGCAGTCTTTGCGCACATCCAGGTAGAGCGCGCTCAGGTCCTGGTTGCAGAACTCGACCAGGACGTGGTACACGCCGTGGAAGTCATACCGCTCGTAGTCGCGGCGCGCCCGGTCGACCGCCGCCGCCGTGCGCGCCAGCAGCCAGCGGTCCAGGGGCGCCAGGTCCTCGTAGTCGACCATGTCGGCCGCCGGGTCGAAGTCGTGCAGGTTGCCGAGCAGGTAGCGCACCGTGTTGCGGATCTTGCGGTAGACCTCGGCCACCTTCGCCATGATCTCGTGCGAGCAGCGCACATCCGAGCTGTAGTCGACGGAGGCGACCCAGAGGCGCAGCACATCCGCGCCGTACTTACTCACCATCTCCTCGGGCGGGATGACGTTGCCGAGCGACTTGTGCATGGCCCGGCCGTGCCCGTCCAGCACCCAGCCGTTGGTGACGACGGTGCGGTAGGGCGCCGTGCCGCGCGTGGCCGCCGCCGTCAGCAGCGAGGTCTGAAACCAGCCGCGGTACTGGTCCGGCCCCTCCAGGTAGACGTCGGCCGGCCAGGTCAGCTCCGGCCGCTCCGCCAGCACCGCCGCGTGGCTGCAGCCGGAGTCGAACCAGACGTCCATGATGTCGGCGTCCTTTCTGAGCTCGCTGCTGCCGCAGCCCGGACAGCGCACCCCCGCCCCCGCCAGCTCCTGCGCGCTCAGCCGGTACCAGGCATCGCTGCCCTGCTGCCGCACCACCGCGGCGATGTGGCCGATCACGTCCGCCTCCAGCAGCGGCCGGTCGCACGCCGCGCACGTGAGGACGGGGATCGGCAGGCCCCAGACCCGCTGGCGGCTGATGCACCAATCGCCGCGGTCGCCCACCATCTGCACCATGCGGTCCTCGCCCCAGGCCGGGACCCAGTCCACCTCGTGCGCGGCGCGCACCGCCTCGTCGCGGAAGCCGTCCACGTTGACGAACCACTGCTTGGTCGCGCGCCAGAGCACGGGGTTGTGGCAGCGCCAGCAGTGCGCGTAGCTGTGGTCGATGTGGCCCGCGTGCAGCAGCGCCCCGGCCGACCGCAGGGCCTCGATGATGGCCGGCTCGGCCTTGCTGTAGAAGGTGCCGGCGAAGGGCCCCACCTCGGCCGTGAAGACCCCGTGCTCGTCCACGGGCACCAGCACGGGCAGCCCGTAGCGGCGGCCGATCTCGAAGTCCTCGGGCCCCGCCCCGGGCGCGATGTGCACGGCGCCCGTCCCCTCGTCCAGCAGGACGTACTCGCCGAGGACCAGCGGCGAGACGCGGCCGTAGAGCGGGTGGCGGTAGGTCGCCCCCTCGATGTCGCGCCCGACGTACTCGCCCAGCGTGGGGCCGGCGGTCAGCCCCATCTGCCCGAGCGCCCGCTCGACCCGCTCCGCCGCCAGCAGCAGCGGCCCGGCCTCCGTGTCGACCAGGCGGTAGCGGGCCTCCGGGTGCAGCGCCACGGCCACGTTGGACGGGATCGTCCAGGGCGTGGTCGTCCAGATGACGACGCGCACGGGGCGGCCGTCCGGCGCCGTCGCCGGCAGCGGCCCGTGGCCGGCCACGAGCGGGAAGGCCACGAAGATCGAGTGCGAGCGGATCTGCTGGAACTCGATCTCCGCCTCGGCCAGCGCCGTCTCGCAGTCGGCGCACCAGTAGACCGACTTCAGGTCGCGGTAGATGTAGCCGGCGCGCGCCATCTGCCCGAAGACCTCGATCTGGCGCGACTCGTACTCCGGCAGCAGCGTGATGTAGGGGTGGCCCCAGTCGCCGAGGACCCCGAGCCGCTGGAACTGGCGCGTCATCACCTCGATGAAGCCCAGCGCGAAGTCGCGGCAGCGCCCCCGCAGGTCGAGGGGCGAGACGCGCGCGCGGTCGAGGTTGAACGTCTCGATCGTGCGCCGCTCGATGGGCAGCCCGTGCGTGTCCCAGCCGGGCACGTACGGCGAGTCGAACCCCGCCATGGTGTGCTGGCGCACCACGATGTCCTTCAGGATCTTGTTGAGCGCCGTGCCGAGGTGGATCTCCCCGTTGGCGTAGGGCGGCCCGTCGTGAAGGACGAAGCGCGGCCGGCCGGCGCGGGCCGCGCGCACACGGTCGTAGAGCCCGATCCCGTCCCACCAGCGCTGGATCTCGGGCTCGCGCTGCGCCAGGTTGCCGCGCATGGGGAAATCGGTTTGGGGCAGGTGGACGGTGGTACGCCAGTCCATCTCGAAATCCGCCGCCTTTCGTGACGGCGCCCGCTTGCGCGGAGCGCCGCCGACCCGGTTCCGGTGCGACGAGGCCGCTGGAAGCGCGAAAAGCGCGCCCCGCCCAAAGGACGGAGCGCGCTCCGCGGTGCCACCTTCGTTCCCCGCCGGTGTGCCCGGGCGGGGCCCTCGTGGGATCATCGCCGCTCGGGGGTGATGCGCATCCGGCCCGCCGCGCCGGCTTT
>DAHVAF010000042.1 GCA_027314765.1 Clostridia bacterium
GCCTCCCCCGGGAACTGAAAGTCCCAGCTGGCCTCCGCGATCGCCGGGTCCTGGCCGCCGCCGATGATGGGGATGTCCGTCGTGAAGCCGGGGCCGGCCGCCGTCGCCGTCGCGTCGGCGAAGGACGCGTAGCGGTCCGTGCCGGGCCCGCAGGTCAGCGCCGCGTGGACCGTGATGGCGGCGTTATCCTGCGCGTTCCAGGTTAATCTGACCAGCGGCATCGCCAGGCCGCCGACGGTCGGGGCGGGGTAGGCGTCAGTCGTGGCCCGGCCGGCTGCGCGCGGGCCGGCCGTGACCAGGAAGCGCTCGATGGATTGAAGGGCGGAAGTGCTGGCCACGGGCGGGGCGCCGGCGCCGGGTGCCCTCACGGGTGCCGTATACCAGCCGGGGGCCAGGCCGGCGCCCACGCGCACGGGGAGACGCGCCTGCGCACCGGGCGCGAGCGTGGCGGGTGGGGCTGGCAGCCGCGCCGACGCGACGGCCGCCATGGTGCCGAAAGCCACGACGTCCAGGTCCCATTCCGAGGCGGCCAGCGTCAGCGTGCGGCCCGCGGCGTTGCAGAGCGTCGTGTTGTTGTGGAGGTGGACGGCCAGCGTCCCGCCGGTGGCCGGCGTAACTGGGCCATCGGCGGCGGCGTAGGCCACCAGGTCTGAAGTGAGGACCGAGCCGCAATCCGACTCCGTGCCGGCGGTTGCCCATGCGCCGGGCGTCAGGATGGCGATCGATCGCCGTGTCGGCGCCGCTTCCGCCGTGGCGGGCGGGCCGGCGGACCGGATGGCCGGCGCCGTGCTCGTGGACGAGGATGCCGTCAGCGTGGTCGCGCGGGATGCCGGAGCAGCCGTGGCGGTGGCTGAGGCCACGTGTCCTGGTGGCGGTGCCGAGGCGGTGGCCGTCGTGGCAGGTCGGGCGCTGGTGGACGGCGATGCGCTTGCCGTCGTGGCCGGGCGCGCGGGGCCCGGCCCGCAGCCCGCGAGCAGCAGGAGTGTGGCGAGCCAGGCAAGCCGTCGCATGCGAACACCCTACCCCAGCGCGGACGCGCGTTCCATCGGCCGTTCGGCGGAATGGTAGGACGACAGGGCCCGAGTGTGGAAACGTCTGCATGGGAGGCGACGGGAATTCTGCATCGGAGTTGGCTGACGGCCCTCGCGACGGTGGCCCTCGTGGCGTCGGCGGGCCTTGCCTCGCCCGCGCTGGCCGCCGGCCAGGGCCACGGGACCGGGACGGTAACCGTGACCATCGCAGCCACCGCACAGGTGGGCACGCCCAGCGGCTTCACGCTGAAGCCGGGCCTGCCGGTCACGGTCACGGGGACCGGCAGCGCCAGTCCGGACGGCACTCACTACACAGGCCCGAACGGCGTCACGTTCTGGTGCGCGACGGCGCAATCGGACTTCCTGGCGCCCGGCCTGCCCTGCTTCGCCCTGGTGGCCAAGGTTGGGGACGGGCCGTGGGTCATGGTCGGAACCGGCCCGGTCACACTGACGGGAAGCGGTCCGCTGGTCTTCGGGTACAACGACCAGCTGGGCGCCTTCGGCAACAACGCCGGCGCCTACACGGCCACGGTCACATACGCCTGCCAGCCCGGGAACGGCTACGGCGACCCCAACCACTACCACTGCGGCCCGCCCGGACAGAAGTAGCACCCAACACCCAGGCGGCGCCGCCCAATCGGGCGGCGCCGCGGGCTTTTCCGGCCGGGTTGGACGCGGCGCCGCAGGGCGCCGCGACCGAACGCGCGCACGGGAGGACCCTGGCGTTCCGGGCAGTAGTCCGCCCCTCAGGGGGTGAGCCACGCATCATGGAAGTCACGCTCTCCGCCGTCGGCGACTGCATCATCACCCAGAGCCTGCGTGAAAGCCGCGACCCCGCGCTGCACGCGCTTCGCGAGCGCATCCGCGCCGCGGACGCCGCCTTCGCCAACCTGGAGCAGCTGCCGCACAACTTCGAGGGGCCGCCCGCCAACGAGGCCGGGGGCACGTGGCTCTGCTGCAGCCCCGCCCGCGTCGAGGACCTGCGCTGGATGGGCTTCCGGCTCTTCGCGTGCGCCCACAACCACGCCCACGACTGGGGCCGCCACGGGCTGCTGGCGGCGCTGCGCCACATGGACGACATGGGGGTCGAGTACGCCGGCGTCGGGATGAACCTCGCGGCGGCGCGCGCGCCCCGCTACATCGAGACGGGCGGCGGCCGCGTGGCCATGATCTCGACGGCGTCGACATTTCTGACCGAGGCGCCGGCCGGCGACCCGCACGGGACGGTGCCCGGGCGGCCGGGGCTCAACCCGCTGCGCGTCAGGCGCACCCTGCAGGTTGCGGCGGAGGACCTCGCGCGGCTGCGCGAGATCGGCGACCGCCTGGGCCTGACGGCACAGCACCGCCAGGCCGTGCGCGACGGGTGGGCGCGGGGCGAGACGGAGGACACGCTCAACCTCTTCGGGCAGCGGTTCGTGGCCGTGGGCCGGGCAGAGGACGTGGGGGAGCGGACGGAGCCGGATGCCCGCGACATGGCGGCCAACCTGGCGTCGGTGCGCGAGGCGGCCCGGCAGGCGGACTTCGTCATCGTGAGCCTGCACGCGCACGAGTCGGTCAGGGCCGAGCGCGAGCAGGCGGCGGAGTTCATCCCCACGTTCGCGCGGGCCTGCATCGACGCGGGCGCGCACGCGGTCATCGGCCACGGACCGCATGTGCTGCGCGGCGTCGAATACTACAGGGGGCGGCCGATCCTGTACAGCCTGGGCAACTTCGTGTTCCAGAGCGAGACGATGCCGGCCCAGCCGGCCGACTACTTCCAGCGCTTCGGGCTGCCGCCCGACGCCGGGCCGGCCGACCTCTTCGACGCGCGCAGCAACCACGACCGGCGGGGCTTCCCGGCCGACCCGCACTACTGGGAGTCCGTGGTGGCGACGCTGCGGCTGCGGACCGACGGGCCGTGCGAGGTCGAGGCGGTGCCGGTGACGCTTGGCCACGGGCGGGCGCGGTCCCAGCGCGGCAGCCCGGCGGCGGCGGCGCCCGCGGACGGCGAGCGCATCATGGGGCGCCTGGATCGCCTCTCGCGCGCGCTCGGCTCCGAGGTGCGGGCGGCGGGGGCCGGGGTGTGGAGGATCGTGCCAGGCGGGACGGCGGCCGAGGCGGCGGCCGGGCGGTTGTAGAAGCAGCACCGGCGAAACCGGATGACGGCCGGCGCCGTCAGTTGTACAAGCAGCACCGGCGGAACCGGACGGCAGTCGGCGCGGTCAGTTGTACAAGCAGCCTCGGCGGAACCCGATGACGGCCGGCGCCGTCAGAGGAGCGGACGGGTCGAAGCGGGTCCGGCGTGGCACGGCAAGGGCTGGAGGTGGTTCGGATCCGACGCGCGGTGGCGGTGCTCGCCGTCTTGCTCCTGCAGGTCGCCCTCGCCGGGTGCGGTCTCTTTGCGCCGCGGGGCGCGCCGGCCACGCGCTCTGCCGCGACCGGGCCGGGGCCGGCGACCGCGTCCGCGGCACCCGCGACGGTGGCGGGCGCGACGTACGGCCCGGGAGAGACCATCGGCGCGCTCTCCGTCGCGCACGTGATCACGCCGGCTGTCGCCGCCCTGGGGATCGCCGCCGCGCCCCTGCGCCTCGCGGGGGTGCAGTTCGTGACCGCGCGGATCGGGTGGGCGGTCGGCAGCCGCTGCGCGGCCGCGGGCCAGACGTGCCAGGGCGTGGTGCTGGCCACGGGTGACGGAGGCGCGACGTGGTCGCAGCGGGTCATCGCCGGCGCGCCGCTGAACGGCCTTCAGTTCCTGGACACGCAGAACGGCTGGGCGTTCGGGCCGACGGCGCTCTACGCGACCACGGACGGCGGCGTCACCTGGGCGCGCGTGCGGCTCCCAGCCGGGCTCCAGGGCGTCGCGAGCCTCAGCGCCTCCTTTGTCACGCCCACCGACGGCTGGCTGACGGTCCACTTTCAGGATTGCGGCGGGCAGGGCTGCGGCGTGCGAATCTACGCGACCGCGGACGGCGGCGCCACCTGGCGCCGGTTCGCCGCCAACGCGGCGAGCGGTGGCCCGGTCCCGGGCGGCCTCGCGTGGGCGGAGTATATCGCCGGGGGCGATCTGGGCGGCGGGCACGGCTGGATGCTGGCGCAGACGCCGGCTGCCGTCATGCAGGCCACCGCGGACGGCGGCCACACCTGGAGCCGGCTGGTGCTGAGCTCAGGCGGAGCACCGGTGGGCGGCGGCTTCGCCAGCAACGGCACCGGATGGGTGGCGGCCACGGCCGCCACCGGGACGCCGGCGGCGCAGGTCTGGTCCAGCTCGGATGACGGCATCAACTGGCGCAGGGTCATCAGCCTCCCGGGCCGCGTCGCCGCGCTGGCGGCCTCGGCGGACGGCGCCTCCGCGTGGGTCACGCTGGCGACGGGCGCGTGCGCCGGCGGCGCCTGCCCGGAGGTCGTGAGCGTCGTCTCCGCCCTCGGCACGGCGACCCCGGCCGCGGCCGTGCCGCCGGGGTACGCGCTCGACGGCATCAGCGCGCTGGATTCCACCTCCGCGTGGGCGATCGGTGCGGGCGCGGGCGGGTACGCCATCCTGGCCACGTCCGACGGCGGAAAGACATGGCGCCCCGTGTACCAGACCACGGCCGCGGCCGTCGTGCCGGGCGGCCAGCTCTGGGGCTTTGAGAACGGCGCGGACGGCTGGGCCGTGGGCTCGACGACGGATCCCGCCGCCCTGCTCCGCACCGTCGACGGCGGCGCCAGCTGGAGCGTGGCCGGCAGGGTGCCCGTGGGTGACGAGACCTCCGCCGGATTTGTGGACCCCAGCCACGGCTGGGTGGCCGGCCCGGCGGGGGCCGACGTGACGGCTGACGGCGGCGCCAGCTGGACGGCCCTCGCCCTGCCGAAGGGCACGACCGTCGGCGCCATGGGCTTCGCCACGCAACAGAACGGGTGGCTGATGCCGGCCAGCACCAAGGCGCAGCCGTCGCCGCGGCTGCTGATCACCGCCGACGGCGGCCGCACCTGGACCCGCACGTCCGCCGGCCCGTTCACGAGCGTGGCGTTCGCGACCGCGAGGCTGGGCTGGGCCATCGGCGGCGGCGCCGGCGGCCACGTCCACCTGCTGGCCACGACGGATGGCGGCTACGCCTGGCAGGCCGTGGCCGACCTCGGCCCGCAGCAGTGGAACCCGGCGCAGGCGGCCCCGCTTTGGGTCGGTGCCCGGCTGGCCGGCGCCTCGCCCGACGACGTCTGGGTCGCCTCGGGCGACCACCTCCTGCAGAGCATCGACGGCGGGCACACGTGGGTGGACCTGCGCGGCCCGGCGGCGTCGGGGCTGGTCGCGGCCCCGGGCGGCTACCTCTGGGTGCGGTCCGGCAACGCGCTGTACAGCGTGACGGCGGGCGGGCGCAGCTGGCGCCAGGTCGGCTGGGCCGGCGGCCTCTGAGGCGCTGAGGAGCGATGCGAAGACAGATGGCCCGCCCGCGTCTATAATCGGGCCATGGATGTCGTCGCGCTGTCGCCCCGCGGCTACTGCTACGGCGTCGTGGACGCCATGACGCTGGCCCAGAACGTGGCGCGCGACCCGAACGTGCCGCGCCCGATCTACATCCTCGGCATGATCGTGCACAACCACCACGTGGTGGACGATCTGGCCCGCCGCGGCATCGAGACCCTGGACGGCGCCGACCGCCTCTCGCTCCTGGACCGCATCGACCACGGCACCGTCATCTTCACGGCGCACGGCGTGTCGCCCGAGGTCAAGGCCCGCGCGCGCGAGCGCGGCCTCACCTGCTTCGACGCGACCTGTCCCGACGTCACCCGCACGCACGATGTGATCCGCGAGCAGGTGGCCGCCGGCTACGAGATCATCTACATCGGCAAGAAGAACCATCCGGAGCCCGAGGGCGCCATGGGCGAGGCGCCTGGCCATGTCCACCTCATCGAGACGCGGGCCGACCTGGACGCCCTCCGGCTCGAGGCGGACAGGGTCGCCGTCGTCACGCAGACCACGCTCTCGCAGTGGGACACCGCCGACCTGATCGAGGCGTGCCGCGCGCGCTACCCGCGGGCCGCCGTCTTCAACGAGATCTGCATGGCCACGCAGCTGCGCCAGCAGGCTGTCGCCGCGCAGAGCCCGGATGCCGACGTGGTGCTCGTCGTCGGGGATGAGCGGAGCAACAACAGCAACCGCCTCGTGCAGGTGGCGCGCGAGATCGCCGGGCGGCCGGCCTACCGCATCGACACGGTGGCCGACATCCGGCCGGAGTGGCTGAAGGGCAAAAAGCGCGTCGCCGTCACGGCCGGTTCGTCGACGCCCAGCCAGCTCACGGCGCAGGTCGTGCGCTATCTGCAGGCCTACGACCCGGAGCGGCCGACGGAGGTCGACCCCGCCACGACAGCGGCCCTGCACCTGCCCGGCGGCCGCCGGTAGAGGCCGTGGACCCCGCCAGGTACCAGGCCGCCATGCGCGCCTCCATGAAGGAGCGGACCGGCCGGAGCTTCGAGGAGTGGGTGGCGCTCGTCCGGCCGCAGCTGCCCGCCGCGAAGGCCGGGCGGCTGAAGTGGCTGAAAGCCACGTTCGCCCTGCCCCAGAATTCCGCCATGCTCATTCTGGACGCGCTCAACGACGGGCCGCCGGTGACCGAGGCGACGCCCTTTGCCGGCGCGGAGCCGGCGGTGTGGTCCGCGTATCAGACTCTCGCGGCGGAGATCCGGGCCCTCGGGCCGGACGTCCGCATCCAGCCGCGCCAGGGGTACGTCGCGTTCTATCGCACGAACGAGTTCGCCGCCGTGCGGCCGGGATCCGGCTGCCTGGAGGTCGGGCTGGCGCTGGACGACGCGGGCCTGGAGCCGGCGGGCGACCTGGGCCCGGAGCGGATCCGCCGGAAGCTGCGCCTGGAACCAGGGGCCGCTTTGGACCATTTGGGGCGCGCCGCATTGCGGCGCGCGTACGAATCGTCCTAAGATGGGTCATCGTTGCGGGCGTGGCGGAACGGCAGACGCGCCAGACTTAGGATCTGGTGGGCATAGCCCGTGGGAGTTCGAATCTCCCCGTCCGCACCACCGGCCTGTGGACATCGGTCGCGGCGCCGCTTACAATAGGGCACACGAGCGGGCGGGAGTAGCTCAGGGGTAGAGCATTTCCTTGCCATGGAAAGGGTCGCGGGTTCAAATCCCGTCTCCCGCTCCAAACTTCAAAGCGAAGAGCCGCAAGGCTTTGCGAATGGCCGGCAGGGAAAACCTGGCGGCCGTTTTGTATTTGGGCCGGCCACCGTGCGGGGCGAGGGGGCCTCCATCCGGGTGGCGCGCGCATGGACCGGCCCATGGCGCAGTAGCGTGGCGCAGGCGGGCGCCGCAGGATTCCAACCCATTCCTGCGTATCCTTCGCAGCAGCCTCAGGGCCGCGTCCGCAGTTGGCGGTTGGTTGAAGGAAGGGAGATGCAGGCTTGGCACTGTCGCTGAAGGTAAACGGAAAGACCGTCGCGCCGGAGGTCGATCCGACCACCCCGCTGCTTTATGTCCTGCGGGACAGCCTCGGCCTGAAGGGTCCGCGCTTCGGCTGCGGGCTCGGTCAGTGCGGCGCCTGCACGGTGCTGCTGGATGGCCAGGCGACGCGGTCCTGCCAGGTCCCGGTCGGCACGATCCAGGGTCATGCCGTCACGACGCTGGAGGGTCTCGGCACGCCGGAGAGCCCGCATCCCCTGCAGCAGGCCTTCATCGACGCGCAGGCGGCGCAGTGCGGGTACTGCAGCAACGGCATGATCATGACGGCGAAGGCCTTTCTCGACAAGAACCCCCATCCCAGCGAGGCGCAGGTGCGGCAGGCGCTTGCCGGCAACCTGTGCCGCTGCGGCACCCACATGCGCATCATGAAGGCCGTGCTGGGCGCGGCGTCGGGTCAGGGGGCGAGCGCATGAGCGATCCGCAGGTGACGCGCCGCCAGCTGCTGGCGGGGGCGGGGATGGCGGCTGGCGGCCTCGTGGTCGGCTTCGCCCTCGGCCGCGTGCTCAACGGAGCGGCGCCGCCCGCCACCGTGGCCGGCGCGGCCACTCCGGCAGCCAGCGCGGCAGCCACGGGCTCGGCGACCGCCGCGGCCACGGCGATCCCGGCCGTCGTGGCGACGGGCACGCCGCCGGCCAGCCAGATCGACGCGTGGCTCAGCATCGGCCGCGACGGCGGCGTGACGGTCTACTCGGGCAAGGTGGAGCTTGGCACGGGCATCGAGACGGCCCTCTCGCAGGTGGTGGCCGAGGAGCTGGACCTCGCGGTCGGCCGCGTGGCCATGATCATGGGCGACACGACCGAGACGCCGAATCAGGGCTACACGGCCGGCAGCCTGACCCTCCAGTCCACGGTGCCGATTCTGCGCAACGCCGCCGCGGCGACGCGGCAGATCCTCATGGGTCTGGCATCCAGCTACCTGGGCGTGCCCGCCGCGCAGCTGACCCTGAAGGACGGCGTCGTGACCGGCGGCGGCAAGCAGGTCGGCTACGGCCAGCTGGTCGGCGGCGGGGGGCTGTACCAGGAGATCCCCGCCCACGTGCCGGTGAAGGATTACCACACGTACACGGTGGTGGGCACGCCGGTGCCCCGGGTCGACATCCCCGGCAAGATGACCGGCACGTTCACCTACATGCAGGACGTGAAGGTCGCCGGCATGCTGCATGGCCGCGTCGTGCGCCCCGCGGGCGTGGGCGCGACGCTCAAGACCATCGACCCTACGTCGGTGGGCAGTCTGCCCGGCCTCGTCAAGGTCGTCCGCCTCGGCAACTTCGTGGGCGTCGTCGCCCAGGAGGAGTGGCAGGCGATTCAGGCGGCCCAGACGCTCCAGGTCACGTGGAACCTCGTGCACGCGCTGCCCGCCGAGGCTGACCTTTACAAGGACCTGACGTCGGAGAAGACGGTCGACAAGGTCGAGGTCAACGACGGCGACGTCGACGCCGCGTTGAAGGCGGCGGCCAAGACGCTCTCGGCCACGTACACATGGCCGTACCAGGCCCATGCCTCCATCGGCCCCTCCTGTGCCATCGCCGACGTGGGCAAGAAGGCCGCGACGGTCTGGTCGAGCACCCAGGGCGTCTATCCTCTGCGCGACGCGCTCGCCGGGCTGATCGGCCTGCCGCCGGACGGCGTCCGCGTCATCTACGTCGAGGGTGCCGGCTGCTATGGCCACAATGGCTTCGACGACGTGGCCGCCGACGCGGCGCTCCTGTCGCAGGCCGTGGGCAAGCCCGTGCGGGTGCAGTGGATGCGCGGCGACGAGTTCATCTGGGAGCCCAAGGGCCCGGCCATGCAGCACCAGCTGCGGGGGGCGGTCTCGGCGAGCGGCGCCGTCGCCGCGTGGGACTTCCAGTCCTGGACCCCGACCCACAGCACGCGCCCGAGCGGCATGCCGGGGAACCTGCTCGCGGGCCAGCTGATCGTGCCGCCGGCGCCGCCCGCCAAGAACGGCTTCGTCGGCGGCGACCGCAACGCTCCGGTCAACTACACGTTCAGCCCGCGCCGGGTGACCATCCACTGGCTGCCGAGCTCGCCCCTGCGGCCGTCGGCCCTGCGCAGCCTGGGCGGCGCCGCGAACACGTTCGCCAACGAGTCCTTCATGGACGAGCTGGCCGCCGCGGCCGGGGCGGACCCCATCGCGTTCCGCCTGCGGCACCTCCACGACGCCCGGGCGGCGGCCGTCATCCAGGCCGTCGCCAAGCTGGCGGGCTGGCAGAGCCGGCCCTCGCCAGCGCCAGGCAAGCCCGGCCAGGGGCGCGGCATCGCCTTCACGCGGTACGAGAACACGCTGGCGTATGTGGCGACGGTGGCCGAGGTCGCCGTCGACACCAGCACGGGCGCCATCCGGCTCCTGCACGTGTACGTCGCCCACGACTGCGGCCAGGTCGTCAACCCGGACGGCCTGCGCAACCAGATCGAGGGCAACGCCATCCAGTCGGCGAGCCGGGCCGTGAAGGAGCAGGTCACGTTCAACCGCGACCAGGTCACCAGCGTCGACTGGGCGACGTACCCGATCCTCACGTTCCTCGAGGTGCCGCAGGTCGACGTCGTGCTGCTCGATCACCCGGACCAGCCCGTCTGGGGTGCCGGCGAGATCGCCACCGAGCCGACCGCCGCGGCGATCGCCAACGCCGTGTTCGATGCGACGGGCGCACGCGTTCGCAGCGTGCCGCTCACCGCGGACAGGGTCAAGGCCGCGCTCTGACGAGGTTCCCCCACCCCGGCAAGGAGTCCGTGACGGGGGCGCCTGCCGCCGGATCAGCCCCGGCGGCCGGTCCGCCCCCGCCACGGGTGCGGCGGCGGGAGCCCGCCTGGCCACGGCCGGGGCCTCCCTCACCCCCCACGCCTTCCGCTCCGTGAAGCTGAACCAGTTGCCGGAGTGGTCGCGCATCACGGCCTCGACGCCGTAGGGCCGGTCGGCCGGCGGCTGGGCGAACTCGACGCCGCGCGCCGCCAGCCGCGCGGAGTCGCCCCGGCAGTCGGTGGTCCGCATGACGCCGGGGCTGAGGGCGCCCTTGGCCAGCAGGGCCCGCACCTGCCGGGCCGTCTCCGGGTCCGGCATCGAGTGCGCGGGGTCCATGCGCAGGAACTCCTGGCCCGTGCTGCCCTCGGGCCGCACGCTGAGCCAGCGCATCCCGTTGTCCAGCCGGATGTCGTGGATCGCGACGAAGCCGAGCTTCTCCGTGTAGAAGGCCCTGGCTGCGTCCTGGTCGAGCACCCGGACGGACACGATGTCGATCCCCGCGATCATCCGCCTCGCTCCTCTGCAGCCGACCGCGCGCGGACGGCCGCGCACTTCCTTTGGCCCCACCATTTAACCCCTGTGCGCGGGACGACCCGCGCCCACCATAGGCCACGCCTCAGCGGTCTGGCTTCTCCGAAACTGAGGGCTTCGCCGGCCGCCCCGTCCGTCCCATGAGGGCGAAGCCGCCGGGGATGGGCGCGGGCCCGCCCCGCAGCGCCGCCTCCCGCCGGTAGCCCGTGGGCGAAAGGCCGACGATCTCGACGATCTCACGGAAGCGCGCGCTGAAGGTGCCGAGGCTGGCGAAGCCCACGAGGTCGCAGCCCTCCGTCACGGTGAGGTTCACGGAGCGCAGCGGCTCGCGGGCGCGCTCGACGCGGCGCCGCGTGCGGTGGTGGCGTGGGGTCTGGCCATCCGCGGCGCGGAAGGCGCGGATGAAGTGCTCGGGCGCATGGCCCGCCGCGCCGGCCAGGGTGGCGGTGTCCAGGGGTGGTGCGCAGTCGCGGTCGCTGCGGTCGCGCGCCCGCCGCAGCTGGCGCATGGACTGCACGTCGGGGAGGCGGCGGCTCACCGCAGGATCTCACCCTCCGGTGGGACAATTCTCCATCGCGGGGGTGCCTCCATGCCGTCGCTGTCGGGTGCTGTGTGCTCCATCCACGTGGCCCGGTCGGCGGGCCTGCCGATGGACGGGCCGGGCGAGGTCCTGGCGGTGGCCGGCCGCGGCCTGGAGGGCGACCGCTACGCGACTGGCCTCGGCTTTTACTCCAACAAGCCCGAGCCGGGCCGCCACGTGACCCTGATCGCGGCGGAGGCCCTGGCGGAGCTGGAGCGGGTGGCCGGCATCCGCCTCGACCCCGGCGCGCACCGGCGCAACCTGGTGACGGAGGGGATCGCCCTCGACGCGCTGATCGGCCGCGCGTTCACCGTCGGCGGCGCCCGCCTGCGCGGCATCAAGCCCTGCGTGCCCTGCGTGCACATCGCCGAGCTGAACGGCGAGCCGGCGCTGCTGGAGGCCCTGGTCGGCCGTGGCGGCCTGCGCGCGGACATCGTGGCCGGAGGGCTGATCCGGGTGGGCGATCTCATCACCGAAGCGTGAGCCGCACATGGCGCTCATTTGGGAGCGGCCACGCGTACGCGCGGCCGCACCGACGCACGCAAGCAGCGGGCTCAGTCGGCCTGTAGCCGCTTCGGCCAGTCCTCCAGCACCTCGTCCACCGAGCGCCGGTCCTCATCCTCGGCCAGGTCGACGGGCACGGGGCTGACCCGCCGCAGGTTGGCGTCGGCCACGACCAGCACCGTCGGCTGCGGCGGGCTCTTGCCCTGCGCCTGCACGGCGCCCACCTCGCCGCTGCTGAGCCGCACGATCGTGCCCGCCGGGTAGGCGGCGACCCGGCGGGTCAGCCGGCGCACCACGTCGCGGTCGAACTGCTTGCCGGCCCGCTCGTTCAGCCAGGCCAGGGCCGCGTGCGGGGGCAGTGCCGGCCGGTATGGGCGGTCCGAGGTCATGGCGTCGTACACGTCGGCCACGGCGGCGATGGCGGCGAACGGCAGGATCCGCTCGGCGTAGATGCGGCGCGGGTAGCCGCTGCCGTCGGCCCGCTCGTGGTGCTGAAAGGCCACGTGGGCGGAGAAGAGGTGCACGTCGGGGTGGCGGCGCAGCATCTCGTAGCCGTCCACGGGGTGCCGGCGCATGACCTCCCACTCCGCGTCGCTCAGCGCGCCCGGCTTCTCGGTCTCCTCCAGGCAGGCCACCTTGCCGACATCCAGCAGGAGGGCGCCCACGCCAAGCTGGCGCAGGGCAATGCCGTCGTAGCCCGAGGCCATGCCCATGAGCAGCGAGAGGGCGCAGACGTGGACGCTGTGGGTGAAGGTGTACTCGGTGGCGGCGCGCAGGGCCGAGAGGCCGAGGACGCCCGAGGCGCAGGCGGCGACGTCCCGCAGGATCGTATCGACGGCGGCGCGCGCGCCCTCGACCCGCTGGATCTCGCCAGCGGCCGCGGCCTGCTCGAAAACGTCCCTGACGGCCGCGAACGCCTGGGCGCGCGTCTCCCAGCGCAGCGCGTCCTCGACGGGGATGCCGTGGGCCAGGGGATCCTCGACATAGACGGCCGAGAAGCCCTGGCTGGCGAGCGACCTGAGGTAGCGGGGGGATAGGGTGACGCCGGCCCGGAGCAGGGGCTGCCCTGCGCCGTTTCGGACCTCCTGGCCCAGGGTGCGGCCCCTGGCCTGATCAAGTCGCACAAGCCGCAAGCGCCCCAACGATCCTTCCCGGTCGCCTGATGCGCACTCCACTTATCTATCGCACAGTAAGTTGTCGTGCAGGTCGAACATTGTCGATAGCAAGCGTGCGAAAACCAAACGCAGGGGACGGACCGGCCTGGGCGAACCCCCGAAGAGAGGGGATACACGCATGCGGGTCCTGGTCGCCGGAGGCACCAAGTTTGTCGGACGCCACCTGGTGGAGCTGCTGCTGGCCGATGGCCATGAGGTCACCCTCTTCAACCGCGGCCTCACCAACCCCGGCCTCTTCCCCGAGGCGGCCCGGATCGCCGGCGACCGCGCCGACCCTCCGGCTGCCCTCGGCGCCCGCGACTGGGACTGGGTGTTCGACGTCTCCGGCCAGACCCCCGACGACGTGCGCCGCCTGGGTGGCCGCGTGGCCGCGCGCACGGGCCGCTACGTCTTCGTCAGCACCGCGTCCGTGTACCGGGACCGGGCGGGCAACCCCGGCATTGACGAGGACGGGGAGCTTTGGCCGGTGACGCCCGAGTCGCTGGCCGAGGGATCGCCGAGCGCCTACGGCGCTCGCAAGACGGCTTCCGAGGCGGCGGTGCGGAGCCTGGCGGTGGAGACGGGCATGGCGTGGGCCGTCGTTCGCCCGGTGCTCGTGTACGGACCGTGGGATGCGACCGACCGCTGCCACTACTGGCTGCACCGGGTACGCGCGGGCGCGGTCGTCGCGCCGGAGCCGCCGGCCGGCTTCCGCCACACCGTCTACGTGAAGGACCTGGCCCGCATCCTGGCGGGGGCGGCACGGGCGCGAGGCGCCGCCGGCAGGGTGTACAACGCGGCCTCGACGCGGCACCACACGCTGGAGGACTGGATTGAGACGGGCGCCGCCGTTTGCGGCGCCCGGCCGGTGGTGCGGCGGGTTTCATGGGACGCGCTGCGGCAGGCGGGCGTCGCTGGGCTGGGCAACGTGGGTGTGCATCCCGGCGCCGACTGGACGGTGTCCAGCGAGCGGATCCAGCGGGAGCTGGGGTTCATCTCGACGCCCTTCGCGCAGACGGTGGCGGAGTGCTACGCATCGATGACGGGGCCGGTCAGGGAGGCCATCCCCCTGGAGGCGCTGGAGCGGCTGCTCAGCTGAGCGGCAGGCGCACGGCCACCCGGGTGCCGCGGCCGGGGGCGCTCGTCACCTGGAGGGTCCCGCCCAGCCCCAGAATGCGGTCCCTGGCCGCCAGCAGGCCCAGGCCCATGGGGGTCGCGGCGGGGTCGAACCCGCGGCCCTCGTCGCGCACCTCGACGTAGAGCCAGCGGCGGCCAGCGCCGACCAGGATCTCGCAGCTGCGGGCGCCGGCGTGACGGACGACGTTGGCCAGGGCCTCCTCCGCCACCCGGTAGGCGGCCAGGCGGCTCTCGGCCGGCACGTCCACGGCGCTGGCGGTGGGCATGACGTCAAGGGCGACGCGCACGGAAGGCCCGAAGCGCTCGGCCAGGACGGCCAGGGCCGGGACAAGGCCCGCCCCAAGCACGGCGGGGTGGAGGCGGTGGCTGGCGGCCCGCACCTCGACCTCGCGCAGGCGGTCCAGGTCCTCGAACACGGCATCCAGCATGGCCGCCGCCCGCGCCGGGTCCGTGCCAAGCGCGGCCTGAGCCTGCCGGACCCGATCCGCGGCCAGCAGCAGCCGCCCCTGCACCCTGCCGTGCAGCAGCTCGGCGACTTCGGCGCGGACCCGCTCCTCGGCCGCCGCCGCGCGGCGCTCGGCGTCCCGCAGGGCCCCCACCCGCGCCTGCAGGGCGCTGACTCGGCGGTCCTGGCGCAGCAGGGGGCCGGCCAGGGCGGCGATGGCGGTCGCGCGCCGCACGTCGGCTGGCCTCGGCCGGTGCGTGAACTCGAAGTCCAGGGCGCCGGCAAGCGTCCGCCCAACGCGCACGGGGGCGTGCACCGTATAGCGAAAACCCGCCACGTCGCGGAACACGTCCAGGGCCGGGCTGTCGCGCTGGCCGGCCGCGATGCGGCCAAAGGGCCATACCAGCACCTCGCCGCCCGTGAACGCGGCGCGGCAGTTGTCGCTGAGGGAGAGCGGCAGCACCCAGCGGTCGGGCCGGTAGCCGGGGACCGCTCCGGCCAGGTTGCGCAGGGTGCGCTCGCCGAGGACGGGCGGACGCAGGCTGAAGCCCACGCACGCGGCGA
>DAHVAF010000044.1 GCA_027314765.1 Clostridia bacterium
CCTCCTGCACCGTCTGGACGCCGCGCGTGATCGTGCTGACCTCCGCCTTCACGTACAGTGCCGGCCACCACCTGGCCCGCCTCCTGCACCGTCTGGACGCCGCGCGTGATCGTGCTGACCTCCGCCTTCACGTACAGTGCCGGCTACCACCTGGCCCGCCTCCCGCACCGTCTGGGCGCCGACCTCGTTGGCGTGCCCTCCGCCCAGGCCGGCAACTGCTTCGGGGACGCGCTCCGATACACCCTGCCCCGCTCTGCCCGGCAGGGCACGATCTCGCATAAGCAGCTTGTCACGGCCCCCGACGACCCCGCGCCCGGCCGCGTCCTGCGCCCCAGCCGCGAGCTCACCTGCCGCGACCCGCGGGCGATGGCGTCTGATCCGAACGCGCCGCTGCGCCCGGCCCTGCAGCCAGCTCCCTGACCGCCGCCAGCGTCTCCTCCAGCTGCTGCGCCTGGGCCGCCAGCAGGTCCGGTACATGAGGAAACCGCCCGTCGTGGCGCCGCTGCCCCGCGACCCACCGCCCGCCGGCCACCCGCGCGGCGCCCCGCCGCGCCATCCACCGCAGCGCCCGCCGCACCGCGCCCTCCGCGTCCGCCAGGCCCGCCATCCACGCACCTGGCCCCCGCACGGCCGCGGCCGCCGCCACCAGCTCCCCCACGCCGACGCCCGCCGGCGCCGCGAGCAGCGCGGCCGCGACCACCTGCCCCGCCATCACCGGCCGCGCCGCCGCCAGCGACAGGCCGAGCCGCGCCGGATCCGCCGGCGGCAGCAGCCGCGTCAGCATCCGCAGCCGCCGGCCGGCCCACGGGTCGTACGATGTCGCCGCCAGCCACACCCCGCGCGCGTGCGGACCCACCGCGTCCAGGGCCGCCCGCAGCCGCCCCATCGTCCCGGACGCCGTCATGCGCCCCTCCGGCGTCATGTACAGCGTGCCGCCGCGATCCAGTGCCGCCGCCAAGTCCGCCAGCTGCGCCTGCACGCGCCCCCGCAGCCCGCCCCGCGCCTCGCTCCGGTAGGGCTCGCGCAGGGCCCGCACCGACACGAGCGGCCCCTCCTGCGGCCACCGCCACCCGTCCCACACATCCCGCAGCCGGCGCGGCGCCGGCGCCCCCGCCAACGCCAGCGCCTCCGGCGTCAGCACCCGCGCGGCCGGCAGGTCGCCGTGGCGGGCCCACACCGCGTACGCCCAGCTGACGACCGGTCGCATCAGCGGCATGTTCTCGATCGGCAGCACGCCGAGCGCCCGCAGCACTCCATCCAGGCGCAGCCCGCCGAACACCCGCCCCAGCCAGCGCGGCCCGCGGCTGGCCAGAAACCCCGGCTCGAGCACCCGCGGCGAGGCCGCCGCATGCACCGGTCCCTGCCAGGGGCGAGCCAGAAAGAGCCGCGCCGGGATGACCATGCCCCCCATGTCGTGCTGGTGGTTGCCCAGCACCAGCAACCCGCGGCGGTCGGCCAGCACCGCGCCCACGACCCGCGCGTCGTACGCTGCCGTGGCGTAAAGCCACAGCCCGCCGGCCACGCCAAGGGTGAGGGCCCACCGCAGCCCCCGCCGCAGCAGGCTCGCCGGCCGGCTGGCCTCCACGAGCGCCGAGCCGGCGCCAAAGCCGCCGGCCGCGACCAGGAAGAGCGACCGGTACCCCACGGCCGCCGACGCCGCGTGCGCCAGGATCGCCCCGCCCACCAACGGCGCCACCACCGCCGGCAGGTTGCTGGCGATGCCCCAGATCCCGAGGTCGCGCGCCACGTTGCGCAGGTCCGGCACGGAGTCGAGGGCCAGCGCCCAGTCCACGGACAGAAACGCCCCGTAGCCGAGGCCCCAGAGCACCGCAAGCCCGAAGATCAGCCCCGCGTCCGGGAAGAGGGCGAACCCCGCCACGGCCACGGCCATCGGCAGCCCCGCCAGCGCGACGATCCCGGTCCGGTCGCGCGCATCCGACGCCTGGCCGACGTAGTAGGCCGCCCCAGCCGCGCCGACGAGCGCGAGTCCGCCCACGAGCGCCGTCCCCGTCGCGGGCGCCGCCACGCCGAGGACGTCCTCGAAGAAGTAGAGGACGAACGTCATGAGCAGGGTCTGGGCGAAGATGACGAAGAAGCGGCCCGCGAAGACCCAGCGGAAGCGGGACCAGTCCCGCACGACGGCACCCGGCCCACGATCCGGCTCGACTCGTGCCGGCTCGGGCACTGCCCTCGCCGTGACGACGGCCCCCAAGGCGGCGGTCGCCATCATGGCCCAGTAGGTCGTGCCCAGGGTGGCCGAGCCCGCCGTCGCCAGGCCGGCCACACTGCCGAGCAGGCTGGCGACCCCCATGTGGCCGGAGGCGGCGCCCCACTGGCTCGGCGGCACCACCTCGGGCAGCATGGCCTCATACCCCGCCAGCGCCGCCCCCTGGCCGCTGACGGCCAGCAGCAGGGGCAGCGCGAGCCAGCCGGTTGACGGCGCCCGCATGGCCCACGCAAGGCCGGCGATGTTGAGCGCGGTGCCGTAGACGACAAAGGGCCGCCGCCCGGTGTGGCGAAGCCGCAGCCGGTCGGAGACGGCCCCCACGGCGGGCGGCACCAGCATGGCCACGACCGCGACCATGGCGGCCAGCGCGGCCAGCTCCGCCGTGCGCGTGGCCTGCGCCAGGCGCTGCTGCATCAGCGTCCGCGGCACGACGATGGCGAGCAGGGCCGCGCCCTGGAAGTTGAGCGAGAACCAGTACGCGGCCAGCGCCCATGGGTGGGGCGCGCGCGCCTGAAGCACCGGCTGCTGCATGCCGCCTCCGCCCTCTGCCGGAGCCGCCATGACCCACCATATTCAGGCTAGCATCGGCAGGGGGAGGGCGGGATGGGCCGAACGGACCGTGCTTTCACCCGCCGGCGCCGCTGCTGGCGGGTGGTGACGGGGCCGGCGCGCAGGCGCCGGCCCCTCCGAATCCTACTCGGCGATCTCGCGCGCCCGGCCCAGCGCGTCCCGCAGCCGGTTCCGCTCGCGCGTCAGGTCGACGGCCAGAAACCGCGCGCCCTCGCCGTCCGCGCTCGCCAGGGCCTTCGCCGGCTGCAGGCCGGGCAAAAGCCCCCCGCCCAGGGCCGGGTCGTGGTCGTACCGTCCCGCGCGCGTGTAGAGCACAGGGTTCAGCGCCCGGGCCAGGGCCTTCTGCGTGGCGTCGGCCGGCGCGCCCCCCGCCCGCTCCAGGGCCTGGCGGAGCGCCGCCGCGTCATCGCGGGCCCCGGAGAGGTCGAAGCGGTCGCCGGCCGCCTGGCTGAGGCCGTCCAGCACCGCGCCGATCTCGGCCGCCGTGTCCTCGAAGCGGAAGGGCAGCCGCTCACCCGTGCACAGGCGGCCCAGGATGGCCGTGTAGAGCCGCGTGTCGCGGGCCAGGGCCTCCGCGTCCATGTGGTCGAGCGTGTCGTCCGGCGTGTGCCACCACCAGCCGAAGCCGGCGTACCGCTCGCGCACGGGGCTGCCGCCCTCGCCCAGGACCCCCGAGAGCAGGTTGATGCGGCCCTCGCCGGCCGGCTGGGCGGAGATGCCGCCAAGCGCCGCCGTGATGCCGATGCCCCAGAAGGACTGGTCACCGCTGCGGCCGACGGGGTGGCCCTCGTAGCCAGGGAAGCCCTGGGCCGCGAAGACCTCGCCCACCATGCGGCGCGACTCGGCCATGGCGGCGCTCTCCAGGTTGACGACCGAGCCCTTGGCACCCGAGGAATCCACGTTGACGTGCGCCGCGCAGTGCTGGTCCAGCTCGTCGTGGTGGTGGTCCGCGTACCACGTGGAGCCTGAGTAGCGGCCGTGCGAGTGGCCCGACCAGAAGCAGAGGCGCAGGCGGCGGCGCAGGCCGGCGGCATGCCGCGCCAGCACGCGGCCCGTCTCGATCATGACGGCGTTGGCGCCGCCGTTGTCCATCACGCCGAGATACCAGGAGTCGAGGTGGCCGCTGAACATGACGAAGTCGTCGCCCTCGCCGAGGTCCGCGGTCAGCAGGGGCGTCTTGCGCCAGCCCGTGTCCACGGCCGTCAGGATGCGCACGCGGACCGGGCCCTGGGCCAGCTTGCCGCGCAGGGTGGCGCCCGTGTCGCGGTTCACGGACACGATCGCGACCTTCGGCAGGCGGTCGCGGGTGCGCGCGCCGGGGCTGCCCCAGACCGGCGAGACGATCATCTCGTGGATCTCCGGCCCCGGGTTGACCATGATGCAGGCCGCGGCCCCGGCGGCAGTCGCCTGCGCCGCAACGTTCGGGGAGGCGAGGCCGTTGAGGAGGACGGCGCGCCCGCGGGCCGACCCGTCCGTGGGCACGGCGCCGCCCGCGTCGATCAGGTCGAGGTCGATACCGCCCGCCGGCGTCTGCAGGCTGAAGCTGTGGGTGATGCAGTAGTGGCCCTCGGTCACCGGGCCGATCACCTGCAGCCCGCCGGCCAGCGGCAGGCTGATGTAAGCGTCGTGGCTCGTGAGCTGGGTGCGGAAGCCGTAGCCCTCCAGGCGCTCGCGGATGCGGGCGTGGGCCTCCAGCTCGGCCTGCGAGCCCGTGAGGCGCGCCAGGTCGGCGATGCAGAGCAGATGATCCCAGGCCTGATCGGCCGAAACGGCCCCGATGAGGGCCCGCTCGTCGAGGGTCGCGGGCATCGGCACCACCTCCGGGGGCCGGGTTCTGCACGGCGCGGGCCGTTCCCTTCGGCAGGCGTGTTGTGAGGGGCCGCGCATACGCGCGGCCCCACCAACATCCGCAAGCAGCGGCGGGTGGGTGGGGCGGGCGCGATCTCCGCCTCGCGCGGCGCCGCAGGTTCCTGGTAGGCTCGGCCCGAGGGGGAGGACGCCGCATGGCCGACCGGCGCGTGGTCCTGGTGACCGGCGCGGCCTCGGGGATCGGGCTCGCCACGGCGGCGCGGCTCGCGGAGCGGGGGCAGGCCGTGGTGCTGGCCGACATCGCCGCGACGGCTGGGGAGGAGGCGGCGGCTGGCCTGCGAGCCCGCGACCTGGAGGCGTCGTTCGTGCGGCTGGACGTGCGCGAGGCCGCCAGCGTCGAAGCGGCGGTGGCGCACGCCGTCTCGACGTACGGCCGGCTGGATTGGGCGGTCAACGCGGCCGGAATCGCCGAGACGGGGCGCCCGCTGGCCGAGTACCCCGACGAGGTGTTTCTGGATGTGCTCTCGACCAACGCGGTGGGCGTCTTCCGCTGCCTGCGGGCCGAGATCGCGCAGATGCTGCGCCAGGGCGGCGGCAGCATCGTCAACGTGGCCTCGGTGGCCGGACTGCGGGGATTTCCCCTCCATGCCGGGTACAGCGCGGCCAAGTTCGCGGTCGTCGGCCTGACGCGGACGGCGGCGGTCGAGGTGGCCGGGGCCGGCATCCGGGTCAACGCCATCTGCCCCGCGTTCGTCGACACGCCCATGATCCGCGGGCAGAGCGGCGGGGACGAGCAGGTGCTGGCCCGGCTGGCGGCGTTTCACCCCGTTGGCCGCCTCGGCCGGCCGGAGGATGTGGCGGACGCCATCTGCTGGCTGCTCTCCGATGTGGCCGGCTTTGTCACCGGTGCGGCGCTGAATCTGGACGGCGGGGCCCTCGCTTAGCCGGCCGTCGGATCGGATGAGACCATGTAGCCGGGGTCGGCCTGCCGGGGACCCTCGCGCCGGGCAAGGGCCGCTTCCACCGCCTGGCTCAGCCGCGCCTGCTTCGCGGCCTGGTGCGCCGCCTCGCGCCCGTGAAACTCCGGCATGACCTCGGACGCGAAGAGCTCCAGGGCCTCCAGGATGTGCTGGTGCTGGTTGCGCCCGGCCTGGCTGACCAGGATGGCCTGGTCCACCCCAGCCGCCTCATAGCGGCGCAGCATGTCGCGGATCTGCGCCGGCGTGCCGATGGCGCCCCGGAGCGAGCCGATCCCCTGCTCCAGCATCTGGGCGGCCAGGGGCTGGCCCGTCTGCGCCGCCACGGCCCGGTCGAAGCCCATCGCGGACCGCTGGGTGTGGAACTGGTCCCACAGGCTCGTGCGGCCGGGCTGGTGACGACCGTAGACGTAGTAGTAGCCGAGCGAAAAGCCGAAAAAGTGGCCGCCGTCCAGGCCGCGGCGGATGGCCTCGCCCTCGTCCTGATGGCACATGAAGGGCAGGGTGACGGCGACGTTGGCGTTGACGGCGAAGCCGGCCGGCACGCACGCCTCGGAGGCGACGGTGCTGTAGTAGTCGTCCACCCACTCCTTCGCCTGCTCCGGCTCCACGAACGAGAAGGAGAGCGCACCCAGGCCCTTTGTCGCTGCCATGTGGATCGTGTCGCGCCGGCTGCAGGCGACCCAGAGCGGCGGGTGCGGCTTCTGGACGGGCTTGGGCACCACGTTGCGCACGGGCATCTTCACGAACTGGCCGTCGCAGCCGGCGAACGGGGTCTCCACGAACATGCGGGTGACGGCGTCCAGCGACTCGGCCCACTGCGCCCGCTTGGCCTGGCGGTCCACGCCGAAGCCGCCGAGCTCCATGTTGGAGGAGGATTCGCCGGTCCCGAACTCGACGCGCCCGCCCGACACGAGGTCGAGCATGGCGATGCGCTCAGCCACGCGCGCCGGGTGGTTGAAGCCCGGCGGCAGCAGCACGATCCCGTGGCCGAGCCGGATCTGGCGGGTGCGCTGCGAGGCGGCGGCCAGGAACACCTCGGGCGCCGACGAGTGGCTGTACTCCTCCAGGAAGTGGTGCTCCACCTCCCAGACGTAGTCGAAGCCCAGCCGGTCGGCGAGCTCCACCTGCTCCAGGGCGTTCTGGATCAGGCCCTGCTCGTCGTCCGGCGCCCATGGGCGCGGCAGCTGATGCTCGTAGAACACGCCGAACTTCATGGCGGGATCGCCTCCGCTCTCAGCCGGGTATCACGAATCGCCGCATGGTGCCCTCGCCGGC
>DAHVAF010000046.1 GCA_027314765.1 Clostridia bacterium
ACCCGCCGGCCAGCGCCTGGCTGACGTCGGTCGCGGTTCCCGCCACCTCGGCGCGGTAGGCCAGGCGCCCGTGAACGGCCCGCAACAGCGCTCCGGGCTCGTCGCCGCGCGGGAGCATCAGGTCGCGGACCGCAGCGGGGCCCGGGCGCGTGAGGTCGCCCGGCAGGAGGAATTCCACCGCGGCGGGCAGGGGTCGCGCCGCAAGGGGACCGCTCCGGGTGTCCACCACGAACTCCGAGGTGATGCGAGTCTCGTGGTGCGGCCGGCGGACCTCGAGGCAGGTGACGACATTTCCGAAGTAGTCATGGTATGGCGCCTCGTACCCGGCGGGGATCGTGCGAATTCGATTAGTAACTACGGAAAGAGTTTCTTCACTTGCGGGCAGGAGCCGCAGCTCGTTGTAGCCGTCGGC
Organism: Clostridia bacterium; assembly: GCA_027314765.1. GTDB lineage: Bacteria > Bacillota > Sulfobacillia > RBS10-35 > JAJYVM01 > JAJYVM01. The sequence goes on from DAHVAF010000046.1 coordinate 413, forward strand.
CACCGTGGCCCCGCAGGCGTGGGGCGTCTCCTGCCATAGCTGCCCGCCCGCAGGGCCACCCGCGTCAGCCCGCCGGGTACAACGCGCACCCGCTCGCCGAACAGGGCAAACACGCGCAGGTCGACCCGCCGCGGCACCATGGCGCCGTCGACGAAGCAGGGGCATGTGGACAGATCGACGCGCGGCTGGGCGATGAAGCCGCGCGGATCGGCGAGGATCCGCTCCCGGCAGGCCTCGAGCTCCGCCTGGCTGGCCTCCGGGCCCGTCAGCATGCCGTAGCCGCCAGACTCCCCCGCGCCCTTGACCACGTTGCGCCGCAGGTCGCCGAGCACCACCTCGCGGGCGCTCGGCTCCGCCAGCACGTGCGTCTCCCCCTGTTCCGGCACCGGCTCCTCGCCGAGGTAGTAGCGAGTGAGGGCGCGCGCATACGCGTAGATCGCCTTGCCATCGGCCACACCGGTCCCCGTCGCGTCGGCGAGGGCAAGGTTGCCCTCGCTGCACGCCTGGACCAGCCCCGGCGAGCCCAGCAGGGACTCCCAGCGGAAGACCAGCGGGTCGAGGTAGTCTTCGTCGACGCGCCGGTAGAGGACATCCACCCGCCGCAGACCGCGGGTGGTGCGCATGAAGAGCAGGGCATCGCGGACCACCAGGTCGCGGCCCTCCACCAGATCCGCGCCGATCTGCTTGGCCAGGAAGCTGTGCTCGAAGTATGCGGAGTTGTGGATTCCGGGCGTCAGCACCGCGATGGTCGGAACCTCAGGGGCGGCAGCCGCCTCCGGCGGGGCGATGGTACGCAGCACGTCCAGCAGGTCGTCCGGGTAATGGTCCACGGAGCGGACGGGCATCCCCGCGAAGAGGCGCGGAGAGATCCGCGTCATGATCTGCCGATTGGTGAGCAGGTAGGACACGCCGGATGGCGTGCGCAGCTTGTCCTCCAGCACGAGCCAGCGCCCCGCACGGTCCCGCACGAGGTCGATGCCGGCCACGTGGGTGTAAATGCCGCGGGGCACCTCGACGCCGTGCAGCGCTCGCCGGTAGAGGCGGCTGCCGAGCACCAGCTCCGTGGGCAAAATCCCCGCCGGCCGCACGCGCTGCGGCCCATGGACATCGGCCAGGAAGAGACTGAGGGCGCGAACCCGCTGGTCGATGCCCCGCGTGATCCGCCGCCAGTCCTCCGCCTCCACAAAGTCGGGGGATCACGTCCAAAGGAAAGATGCGCTCGGTGCCGAGCTCATCCCCGTAGACCGCGAACGTGATGCCCTGTTCCAGGGAGGCCGCCTCCGGCCGCGCCTGGCCGGCCGCCAGCTCGTCCGCCGGGATGGCGGAGATGGCCCGCCACAGCCCCCGCGCCGCATCCCGCGGCCTGCCCTCGGCGGTGAACATCTCATCGTGGTGCGGGGGGCGGTAGCCCGCCAACAGCTCCACCCCCGCCCCGGACCCTCGGCTCGCGGCCTACCCGCCGGCCGCCTGCACGTACGGCGCGCAGCGCGCGTTCAGCTCACGGATGTTGTCGAGGGAGAGCGTACGCCGCCCGCCCTCGATCTCGTGGATCATGTCCACGATCTCGCCCAGCACGGGGGTGGCGACGCCCGCTCGCCGCGCGTGGGCCATGACCGCGCCCATGTGCGCGTCGACCTCGGTCTTCCGCTTGCGGACCATGAGGTCGCGCTGGATCCCGGTGAACACCTTCAGGCTCTTCGAGCGGCGTCCCCGGGCCACGGCATCGTCCCAGTAGCGGTCGGTCCGCGCCACGCCCGCTGGGCTGCCGTCCCGGAACATGCCGGTGTCCATGTCCCCGATCATCTCGATGAAGCGCCCCTCGGCGTGGCCGATGGCGGCCACCTCGCGGACGGCGGCCCGCAGGGCAGGCCGAAGCTCGGCATGGGACAGCACCTCGTGCGACGGCTGGTCGCTGAGGGCGATCCCGAAGGCCAGCGCCGCGTAGCCCATCTTCCCCCAGAAGTAGCCCCAGAGGTTGTTGGTGATCACGGTCGGCATGGCCGCATCGAGCACCTGCTTGATCTCCCCGAGCCGGGGCCGGTAGTAGCCGTCCATCTCGCCGATGAAAAACGGGTAGTCGTACGCCAGGAGGATATGGCCGGGCTCCTGGTAGTCGGCGCCGAAGTGCAGAAAGCAGCCCACGGTGCGCTCCGCGCCGATCTTCTCGGCGATGACCTCCTCGTTGAACCCGTTCTGAAGCGACAGGATGAACCCGTCGGGCGCCAGGCGCGGCGTCACGGGCTCCAGCGCCGCCTCGGTGTGATGCGCCTTGACGGCCAGGCAGACGAACCGAAGCGGCGGCTCGTCCGCCAACTGCTCCGGCGTGATCGCCCGCACGCGCACCACGAAGTCGCCGTGCGCGCCCGAGACGCGGAGACCCGAGCGGTTGATGACGTCCACGTGCGCCTGCTCGCGGTCCACGAGCGTAACCTCATGGCCCGCCTGCTGCAGCCGGGCGCCGGTAACCCCGCCGATCGCCCCGGCACCGATGATGGTGACCTTCATGTCGCCCACTCTGCCCCCCGGCGGACCCATTCTCCCGCCGCCGGCCGGTTCCTGGCGCGGTGCTTAGGCGGCGCCCACCAGCGTGATCTCGTTGCCCTCGCGGTCCGCGCCGATGGGCTCCTGCAGGAAGACCTCGTTGCGCGTCTTCTTGCCGGCGCGCAGGTGCATCAGGACCTCGTTCTCGATGCAGCGCGCGGCATAGGTGGCCAGGCGCGTGCCCTTCTCGGGGTTGAAGGTCTCCACGCCCTTGATCAGCCCGACGGTCCCAATCGAGATGAGGTCCTCCGGGTCCTCGCCGCTGCCCTCGAACTTCTTCACGATGTGGACCACGAGCCGGAGATTATGTTCGATCAGCCGGTTGCGCGCGTCGGTGTCCCCGGCGCGCATGCGCTCGATGGTGACCCTCTCCTCATCGGCGCCGAGCGGCTGCGGAAAGGCGGAGCCGCTCGCCAGGTAGCCGTGAAGCCAGCTGAGCCCGCGCAGCGCCGCCAGGGCCAGCAGCACCAGCCACGCTGTCCCCATCGCCTCGACAACCCCTTCCCCGTCGTTGACCCTGCCCCCAGTTCCGGACCTCGCGCGCACCCCGCGGCGGGGCACAGTGCCGCATGGTATGTCGAACCCGGCCAAAGGGTTCCAAAGCGCGAAGGCAACGCCTCGAACCGGGCCCCCTGCCGCCTCCGACCGCCGCCCGCCACGGGCAGGATCTCCCCCGCGCCGCGGCCAAAGCGGCGGCGAAGGGGCTGATCCGCCCGTGTCCACGCTCGCCGATGTCCGCTGCAGGCGCGTATCGATCCCCCTCCGCCACGCCGCGATGTGGTCGGGGGGTACCCTCGGCGGCATCCCCTTACTGCTGGTCGAGGTGGTGGACAGCGACGGCGCCACCGGCCTCGGCGAGGCCGCCGGGCCGTCCATCCCGCTGATCGAGGCGGCGCTGCAGCAGGAGTTCGCCGATCTGGTCCGGGGCTCCGACGCCGACCACTGGCCGGAGCTGCTGGAGAGACTCCGCGGCTACGCGAGCCACTGGCCGCGCGTCGGCCGCCACGCCATCGCCGGGGACCTCACGGCGCGCCGGGCCGGCGTTCCGGCCGCTGCCGCCACGCATGCCCATGCCTGACCGGGGGGCGCCACGCATGCCCGCACCACGCTCACCTGCGCACCGACGTGGGGCGCCACGCATGCCCGCGCAGGGGCCCAGGGCCGCCCGACCGCCGCGCGCCACGTATTCCCGTGCCAGGCATGCCGCGCCTGACCGCCGCGCACCACGCATGCCCGCGCAGGGGGCCAGGGCCGCCTGACCGCCGCGCGCCACGAATGCCCCGCGTACCGCTTGCCTGCGCACCGCCGCCCTGTGCCAGGCAGGCCGCGCCTGACCGCGCGCCGCCACCCATGCCCTCGCCACACGTGCCCTCGCCACGCCTGCCCTCGCCACGCCTGCCCTCGCCACACATGCCCGCGCCACATTCGCCAACCGCGCCACGAATGTCTGCGCCACGCGTGCCCCCGCCGCCACGTGCCGCGCAGGGGGCCCAGGGCCGCCTGAGAGGTGTGCCGGAGGTATTTCGCGTGAAAAGGCGAATTGGCCAGGAAATGCGCCCGGGCGTCGGGCACAAAGGGAGGACCTTATGAAGCAGCGTCGCCTCGCCACGTCCCTGATCGGCTTGGTCGCCGCGGTGGGCTTGCTGGCGACCGCGTGCGGTGGGGGTGCCGCCACGACGAGCTCGGCTGGCTCCTCGGGCGGCACGAGCACAGCCGCCGCCACCACGAGTTCCTCGTCCGGCGCCTCGTCGAGCTCCACATCCGCGGGCCCGAAGACCGGCGGCACCCTGACCGTCGCCCTCGACGGTGCGCCGGACAGCCTCGATCCGCAGCGGTCGGTCACGATCGTCAGCAACCAGATCCGTCAGAACATCTACGAGCGTCTGATCCAGTACGGGCCGAAGCTCCAAAACTTCCATCCCATGCTGGCGACCTCGTGGGACGTCTCGCCCGACGGGCTGCAGTACACGTTCCACCTGCGCCAGGGCGTCAAGTTCAGCGACGGGCACCCCTTCACGTCCGCCGACGTCGTCTTCACGTACAACCGCATGGAGAGCAAGGCGGAGGCCTCGCCGCAGGTCAGCAACTGGACCGACATCACCTCGGTCAAGGCCGTGGACCCGTACACGGTGCAGTTCAACCTGGCCAAGCCGTACGCGCCGTTCCTGGAAACCATCGAGAGCTGGCAGATCCTGCCCAATGAGCCCAGCGTCGACTTCGCCAAGACGCCGATCGGGACCGGGCCGTTCATGATGAAGGAATGGGTCCCGAACGGCCACATCACGCTCGTCAAGAACCCGAACTACTGGGAGCCGGGCCACCCATACCTGGATTCCGTCGTGTTCAACTTCATCCCCAGCCCCCAGACCCGCGTCGTCGACCTCGAGACCGGCTCGGCCAACGTCCTCAACTCCGTGCCCTTCGACCGCGTGCAGGAGATGGCCAAGAACTCCAAGATCAACCTGCTGCAGGCCGACGGCTTCGTGCGCGACACCCTGGGCTTCAACGACACCAAGGCGCCGTTCAACAACCCGCTGGTCCGCCAGGCCCTCTCGATGGCGATCGACCGCGCCACCATCGTGAAGACGATCATGTTCGGCTACGCCACGGCGACCTCGGACCCCATCCTGCCCGGCTCGCCCTGGTATAACCAGACGGCCGACAACGCGCTGGCCTACAACATGACCAAGGCCAAGCAACTCCTGACCCAGGCCGGCTTCCCGAACGGCTTCAGCACGACGATCAAGGTCAGCCCGACCTACCCGCAGGAAGTGCAGATGGCCCAGGTCATCCAGCAGGCCTGGCAGCAAATCGGCGTGAAGGCGACCATCGACCAGCTCGAGTGGTCGACCTGGATCCAGCAGGTCGTGGTCCAGAAGAACTTCGACGTCGAGATCGTGCTGCACTCAAACGGCCCCGGTCCTGACGCCTGGACGTACAACTGGCTGATCACCAAGGGCAGCGTCAACCTGGTCAACTACAGCAACCCGCAGATGGACAGCCTGCTGAACCAGGGCCGCCAGACGAGCGACCTGCAGAAGCAGATCCAGATCTACGGCCAGGTCCAGCAGCTCTTCGCCAAGGACGCCCCCTGGACGAACATCGACTACGAGAAGACCCTGGCCGCGGAGACCAAGAACGTGCAGGGCTGGGTGCTGGATGGCCGCACGAGCATGGACTTCGTGAACACCTGGCTCAGCGGGGCCGCGAGCTAGCGCATGACGCGCTTCCTGGTCGGGCGCCTGTTGGCGATGATCCCGGTCCTGCTCGGGGTGACCCTGGCCGTCTTCGGCCTGATCCAGCTCACGCCCGGCGACCCCGCCGCGGCGATCCTGGGCACTCAGGCCAACCCGGCCGCGCTGGCCGCCCTGCGCCACGCCATGGGCCTCGACCTGCCCGCCCCGATCCAGTACCTGAACTGGCTCGGCAATGTGCTGCACGGCAACCTGGGAGAGAGCTACCGCAATCACATTGCGGTAGCTCAGCTCCTGGCCGATGCGCTGCCCGTCACACTTGAGCTCACGATCGTGTCCCTGATCATCGCGGCCATCATCGGCATCCCGGCCGGCGTGATCGCCGCCGCCCGCCGCTACACGAACACCGACTACGCCATGAGCGCCGCGGCCCTGTTCGGCATCAGCATCCCCGGCTTCTGGCTCGGCCTGCTGCTGATCCTGCTGTTCTCCCTGGTGCTGGGCTGGCTGCCCGCCTCCGGCTTCACCCCGATGCACGACGGCCTCTGGGCCAACCTGAAGGGGATGATCCTGCCCGGCTTCTCGGTTGGCATCTTCAGCGCGGGTGTGCTGAGCCGATTCGTGCGCGCCGCCATGATGGAGGCCCTCGAGGAGGACTACGTCCGCACCGCCCGCGCGAAGGGCCTCGGCGAGCGCGTCGTGACCTACCGCCACGCCATGAAGAACGCGATGATCCCCACCGTGACCGTCCTCGGCCTGCAGGTGGCCTTCCTGCTCGGCGGCGTCGTCATCATCGAGCAGGTCTTCGCCCTGCCGGGCATCGGCCAGCTGTCCCTGCAGGCCATCGAGGCGCGCGACTACCCCATCGTTCAGGGCGCCACGCTGCTGATCGGCGTCGCGTTCGTCGTCGTCAACCTGGTGGTCGATCTGGCCTACACGGCCATCGACCCCCGCATCCGCTACGGGGGCTAGCGCATTGGGCAAGTCGTCGCTGTGGTCCGCCTTCTTTCGCCGCAACCGCATGGGCGTCTTCGGCCTCTGCGTCCTCGCGGCGATGATCATCGCCGCCGTCTTCGCGCCCTGGGTCTCGCCTTACGACCCCCTGAAGATCAACATGCTCCACCGCTTTCTGCCGCCGTCGCTGCACCACCCGCTCGGCACCGACGACCTCGGACGCGACGTCCTCAGCCGCATCATCTTCGGCGCGCGGGTCTCGCTGGAGGTCGGCATCATCTCCACGGGCATCGCCACGGGGGTGGGCGTCTTCTTCGGCGTGATCGCCGGCTACAAGTCCGGCTCGGCCACCGACAACATCATCATGCGCATCATGGACGTGCTGCTGGCCTTCCCCGCGATCCTGCTCGCCATCGCCATCATGGCCACCCTGGGCGCGAACATGGGCAACGTGATGATCGCCATCGGCATCGTCAACATCCCGGTCTTCGCCCGCATCGCCCGCGCCGCCGTCATTCAGGTCGTGCCGCTGGAGTACGTGGAGGCCTCACGCGCCTCCGGCGCCTCCTGGCCGCGCTCGCTCATGCGGGACGTGCTGCCCAACTCCCTCGGCCCGATCATCGTGCAGGTCTCGCTGACCATGGCCTCCGCGATCCTGGCGGAGGCTGCCCTGAGCTTTCTCGGCCTGGGCGTCCAGCCGCCGACGCCGAGCTGGGGCAGCATGCTGTCCAGCGCCCAGAACTACCTGACCCTGGCCCCCTGGGATGCCGTCTTCCCTGGCCTCGCCATCTTCGTCGCCGTGTTCGGCCTGAACCTGATCGGCGACGGCCTGCGTGACGCCCTCGACCCGCGGGCGCGCAACCCCCGCGCGGCCATGCGCGCCGCCGAACGCAAATCCCAGCCGGCTTAGCGCGCGCTTCCGCGCGCGATTGCGGTTCCTGGGCGGCCTCAATGCTGTTGAGGGGGCGGGCGGAGGCGGCGAGCTCAGTGCGGGCTTGGGAGGATGCGGATTCCCTCGCGCTCGGCATCCTGAAGGACGCCGCTTGTGGGTAGGCGGCCGCGCCATTCGTCGGGGGTGTAGGCCAGGACCTCCAGCGGCAGCGGCAGGGTCCACAGCCGCCCCAAGGCCGTGATGCGCTCCAGCCAAGGTACGCCCGCAAATCCGCGCCCGACCACCACGAGGTCGACGTCGCTATCCAGCAGGTGGTCCCCACGCGCACGCGAGCCGAACAGAATACCGAACTCGGCTCCCGCCAAGCGGAGAAACTCGGCCAGCGCGGGCGTCAGGTCCTCGGCGCCAGCCGCCCCGTCAACCATGCGGCCACCGCCTTCCCGCGCCGCAGCGCCTCCTCGGCGACGTCCTGCTGATAGATCGCCATCGGCGGACCGACGGCCGCATCCACGTACCGGGTCGTGGTGTAGTGGGGGTTGAGCCACGCGAGATCCGCCACGATCTCCGGCGGCGGATCCAGGCGGACCAGGCGCAGCAGGTCGACGAGGTTGTGCTCGCGGGGCGCCGGCCTGCGCTGGAGGTGCAGGTGCGCCGCCTTCAACATCTTCTCCACGCCCTGCCGGGCGAGAAAGACGGTCAGGTTCCACCGCCCCGCGCGGTAAAGGTCCTCCGCCGCCGCGAGGTCATTGGCCGCGTCATCACACCACCACCGGACCTCCTGGCGCACAGCGCACCTCCTCCCACACCGATAGGACCACGGCAGATGCGAGGCCGCAACCTCGCGCAGGTCTCCCCCACCTCCGGATGGAATCTCGGGCTCCATCGGGAGGGCCAAGCCACGTGACGTTCTCGATCGCCGCCATGGATCCCCTCACCCGCGCCCTGGGCGTCGCCGTCACGACCAAGTACCTCGCCGTGGGCTCGCTCTGCCCGTTCGTGCAGGCCGGTGTGGGCGCGATCGCCACGCAGGCCGCCGTCAACCCGAGCTTCGGGCCGCGCGGGCTGCGCCTGCTGGCTGAAGGCCTGACGCCGGAGCAGACGATGCGGGTGCTGTTGGAAGGCGACGACGGCCGCGCGCACCGCCAGCTCAGCGTGGTGAGCGCGCATGCCCAGTCGGTGTCGTTCACGGGCGCGGAGACCGTCCCGTGGTCCGGGCACCGGACGGGCGAGGGCTACGCGGTCGCCGGCAACATGCTGGTGGGGGAAGAGACGGTGGCGGCGGCAGAGGCCGCCTTCCTGGGCTCCGAGGGCCAGAGCCTGCCCGAGCGCCTGCTGCGGACCATCGAGGCCGGCCAGGCGGCCGGGGGTGACAAGCGGGGCCGGCAGTCGGCCGCGATCGTCGTGTACACGACCGAGGAATATCCGTACCTCGACTTCCGGGTGGACGACCACCCCGAGCCCGTGGCCGAGCTGCGGCGCATCTACGAGCTCAGCAAGTCCGAGTACCTACGCTGGAAGGAATACATGCCCTCTCGCATGCACCCGGGCGGGCGGCCGCGGCCCGAACGCGGAGGCGCGGACGCGGGTGGCCGCGCCGCGCCTCCGTAACTCACAGGCGTCAGGCGCCCATGGCTTCACGGATGCGGTGGGCGCGCTGCACGGCGTTGCGGCGGCGCGTCAGTTCGCGTTTGAAGGCGCGCTCGCTCGCGTAATCGTCGCGCCGGAGCGCGGCCAGGCGCTCCTCCGCGAAATGCGCCATGCGGTCGAGGCCGGATCGCAACGCGTCGATCTGGTCGCGGGAGCGCAGCGGGTAGGTTGCGGTGGACAAGGCCGAGCACCTCCTCGATCGGACACCCCCAGCCTACCCAAGGGACATCAAGGTTCCATCAAGCCCAGGTGAACCTAATGTGAACTTCGCCGCGCAAGGGCCGGCCGCTGCGATGCGACGTCCGCACACGGCGGCTCACCGCGATCTCGCGCCGCGCGGAGGGCCTCGATGGGCGCACCGGCCCCAAACCGGCACACGACAGATCACCGCGAGCTCACGGCGCCGCGCAGCAGTCCGGGCGGTGGGCGCATAGGGCCAAAGCCCGCGCACGGCGGCTTGCCGCGAGCTGGCGCCGCCGCACGGCAAGCTCCGAGCGATGGCCGCATCGGCCTGAGGCTGGCCCACGACGGCTCCGGTCGAGGTGGCGCGGCCGCGCGGAGGCCCTCCGGGCGAGGGCCGCACCGGCCTGAAGCTGGCGCACGGCGGCTCACGTCGAGCTCGCGCCGCGGCACACGGCCTCCGGGCGATGGCCGCAGCGGCTTGAAGGCCGCGCACGGCGGCTCAGGCCGAGGTGACGCCGCCGCGCAGGGCCTCCAGGGCGGCGGCATACCCCGCGGCGATGCCCGCGTCGAGCTCCAGCCCGCGCTGGGGGCCGAAGCCGAAGGCGCCCGCCACGGGCTCGAGGAGCGACCACGCCGCCTCACGGCCGCGGCGCAGCGCTTCGGGATCCGCCAGGACGAGCGAAAGCTCGGCCTGCCAAGCATCGATGTCGAAGACGTAGGTCACGGCCAGGTTGACGATCTGCTGGCTGGCCCAGGCCGCGAAGCCCAGGTCCTCCTCGACCGCCTTCGCCAGCCGCTCGTACGCCTCGGCGTGCGGGGAGCGCGCATCCAGGCCGGATCCGGCCTCCCAGGACCGCGCGGTGTGCTCGGGCGCGCCGGCGAAGCACCCCGCGCAGCTCGGGTGGGGCTTGGCGAAGAACCAGCGGACGCCGCCATCGCGCTCCAGAGCCCGACCGACCGGGGCCGTGCGGCAGACGGTGGGCCGGTGCGCGTAGACGCCGCAGCGCCCGTCGGGCTGCAGAAAGGCGCAGGGACCGCCCGCCGCCTCGGTCAGCATCGCCAGCGGCCAGCCGCCGGCGCCGGCCGTCAGCGTGACGTGGCGGGCCAGCACCTCCCCCGTGCGGATGCCGAGGCCGCGGGCCAGATCGGCCACATCGAACGGGTCGAGGCGCACGTGCACGTTGCGGCAGCACGTGCCCCAGCAGTGCTGCACGCACTCGAACGCGAACGGGGTGTCCGCGGCCAGGGCCCGGTACCCCAGGCGGTTCAGCTCTGTGTCGGCCATGATCCCATTGTCGCGCGATGTGGCCGCGGCGGGAACCCCCCGCGTGGCTGGACACGGCGAATGCGCTGTGACGAGATTTGGCACCGACCGGGGGTGCTTGGCGGCGCGCGCGCTCTGCGCCCGCTGCGGAAGGCGGAGCGGCGGATCGCGAGATTGAACCGGCAGCTAGCCCGACGGCGGGAACGCAGCCGAAACTGGGAAGACACCAGGGCAGCACTGCGGCGGACACACTCCCGAGTGAGCCACGTCCGGGAGGACGTGCTGCACAAGCTGACCACGCGCCTGGCGACGACCTCCGGGACCGTGGTGGTCGAAAAGCTGAACGTGTCTGGGATGGCGCGCGGCCGGCTGGCGAAATCGATCCACGACGCGGCCATGGCGGGCATCCGCCGCCAGCTCCGGGACAAGCAAACGTGTGGTACGGCAGCGAGCTGGTCGAGGCGCCGGTCGACTACCCGAGCAGCAAGCGGTGCTCCGCCTGCGGGGCGGTGAAAGACAAGCAGGCCCTGTGGGAACGCACCTACCACTGCGAGGTGTGCGGTACGGAGCTGGACCGGGACCTGAATGCGGCGCCAACACTTGCGGCTCTTGTGGCCGCCGTCGCCGGGAGTGGCCCGGGACGTACAAATGCCCGCGAAGAAGCGGTAAGACCCGGCCTGGCTGGGCGCGCCTCGATGAAGCGGGAAGCTGGCACCGGGGAGACCGGCCCCGGATCAGACCGGCGCCTCCGTTCGGCAACGGGCGGATGCAAGATTTGACTATGGATCTTGCAACGGTCGCACCTGCTGGCCAACAGCGTAGGCCAACGTGGTCAGGGTCACCCCTTATGCAGCGTGCACGCTCGAAAGCCAGCGACTCGCCACTTTCCGGTTGACCGGAGCGCGTACCTGCAGGCGGCTGTCCCGGAGGAAGCGGGGACGCCGGCTCCGGGCAACCGGGTGGGACCGGCGCCATCGACCCGCACGGGTTGGTCACGGCAAGATGTGACGATGCTTTCGGCAACGGTATCGACGGTGACGCCGTCGGTGAGGCAGACGGCGGCCTGCGCGTCAGGGGCCATCCATGGCCTGGGGCTGCTCGGCCGTGGTCGTCCTGCATCCCCGCATATCTGGCGGCGTCGTTGGAGGCGGGACACGTGGCATGGCTGCGGTAGCACCATGCTCGCTCCCGTGGAGTCGCCGTCGACTCCACTGCTCATTTCAACTACGGGCGCTGAGCGCCGCATCCGGAGCAGGCGCGGTACCCTGGCGACGGAGGCCCTCCGCAACCTGGTTCTCGGGGTGATCGAGTAGGTCATGCCCTGCTGCGTGACTGCGGCAATTCGGCGCCTGGAGCCGAAACCAGGTTGCTGTTGTGGATGCTCAGCAGTCCTTGGGCGGGGGCCCCAACATCCTGTTCTGGCCTCCGCGCGGGGCTGATGCCGCCCCGCACCTGCAGTGCCCGGCCGGCGTCAGCGGTCTCCTGCCGCAGCCGCCGTCTGGGCCTCGCGCCGTGCACGCAAGGCGTTGCGCGTGTCGCAGGCACGTTGCCCGATGCACGCCCGTGCGACACCTGGACTGGGGGTCAGGACGGCCGCCACGGTAAGCGTCATCACCGAAGCGTCGCCCTTCAACAGGCGTGACGCCACCCTGCGACTGCGAACAATCGCAGGACCATCAGGTCGCCTGAGTGGTCGAACATACCGGGACCAGGCATCGCAACGGCGTGGTTCGAGCAGAACGACGGGTGATGGACGGCGCGTCGGGCGCGATGCGAGGTGGCCGGCTTGACGTCCCCACCCGGGTCAGGCGTCTCACCCCTTGGGCCTCGGCTAACCCTTAGAGCCGTCCTGGGCGCCTGCGCGGGCACGGCGGCCGCCGTGCTCCTGCTCACCGTCTTTCACGCCGTCGCCGTCGTCGAGGCGGGGGCGCCGTGGGAGCGCGCCTGGCTGCTTGGCATCCACGCCAGCTGGGGCATGGCGGTCATGGGTGCGGCCGGCGCCGTGAGCGCGCTCGGCTATCCCGTCGTCGTGGTGCCGGTCATCGTCGGGTTCGGGGCGGCGTTGTGGCTTCGCCAGCTGGGCTGGATGCTGGCGCGGTTCGCGGCCGTGACGGGAGCGCTCACGGCCGTGGACTTCGGCTGCAAGGCGCTCTTCGGCCGGCCGCGGCCGGCCCTGTTCCCGCACGCGTTCGTGGCTGGCGCCAGCTACCCGAGCGGCCACGCGCTATTCGCGGTCGGCTTCTATGGCGCCATCACCAGCCTGCTGGTGGCTGCGGCGAGCCGCGGGGTGCGCCGGGCGGCGTTCGCGGTGTGGGCGGCGATGGCCTTGGCCATTGGCCTCAGCCGGCTGGTGCTCGGCGTGCACTGGCCGACCGACGTCTTCGCGGGCTACGGGGCGGGCGCCGTCGTCTGGGCGGCCGTGTGGATCGCGGTGCCGGCGGTGCCGGCACCGCCGCGCATGATGCGGACCCGGCCGCGCTGAGGCAACGCCGGGGGCGTCAGCCGGTGCCGCCGAGATACTCCTGCTCGTTGGCCAGCTGCTGGGCGTAGGTCTGCGCGAAGACGAGCGTGCCGTCGGGCTTGGCGATGAAGTAGAGCGCCGTCGAGGCCGCCGGATGCAGCACGGCTCGCAGGGCGCCGACGTCCGGGCTGGCGATCGGTCCCGGCGGCAGCCCGTTGGCGCGGTAGGTATTGTACGGCGAGTCCACCGCCAGGTCGGCGGCCGTCAGCGTGGTGCCCGTCTGCCCCGTCGCGTAGAGCACCGTCGGGTCGGACTGAAGCGGCATGCCGATCTTGAGCCGGTTGAGGAAGACGGCGGCCACGCCGGCCTGATCCGACGGCGTCGCGGCCTCCCGTTCGACCATGGAGGCCAGCGTCACCCACTGGTTGACGCTCAGGTGGCGCGCGGCCGCCTCGCTCGCCACGGGCGCGATCGCGTCGCGGAACTTGGCCACCATGGCCGCCAGCACGTCGCGCGGGGAGTCGGTGCGCGTGAAGATGTACGTGTCCGGGTAAAGATACCCCTCGACGGCGTAGCGCACGGGCGCGCCCGCCGGCACCCACTGGGCGACCAGGCTGCGGTCGTCGGCGGCCGCGAGCATCTGCTTCTGGCTCCAGAGGCCGGCCGACGCCACGCTCCTGGCGATCTGCACGACGCTGGCGCCCGCGGGCACGGTCACCTTGTAGGTCATGACGTCCCCGTTGGCGATGCGCGCGAGGATCTGCAGCGAGCTCATCGAGGGACTGAGGGCGTATTCGCCGGCCTGCAGGTGGGTGGCCGCGCCGTCCCAGTGGGCCATGAGGTCAAAGACCAGCGCCGAGCGGATGACGCCGGCCACGGCCAGCTGGTGGGCGATGGCGGCGCTGCGGGTGCCCTTGGCGATCACGACGCGGCGCATGGCCCGGTCGGCCGGGTTCACGGGGCTGGCGGCGCGGACGCCAAAAAGGGCGCCGCATACCGCGGCGCCCACAATGAGCACACCGAACCACACCGCCACCGCACCGCGGCGCGGCCGCCGCCGAACACGTCGCCCCGGGTCGTCCTGCCGCCGGGCGCTTACCGCGACCTAACCCCGCCTGTCCTCGTCGTCCTCTTCGTCCCCGGGCTCCTCTTCCTCGTCCTCGTCTTCCTCGTCGTCCTCGTCTTCCTCAGGGTCCCACTCCAGGACGGACTCCTCCTCGAGGATCTCGTCCCAGCGCGCGGCGACCCGCTCCCACTCCTCGTCGTCCTCGATGTCGACGAGCATGTCCTGGCCCTCGGCGTCGCGCTCCACGCGCAACACGATGGCCTCGTCGTCGTCCTCGTCGGAGTCCTCGGCGCTGGCGAGGACGGCATACTCCTTGCCGTCCAGGTCGAAGACGTCCACGAGCTCGAACTCGTGCTCCTCGCCATTCTCGTCGGTCAGGACGACGAAATCGCCCTCTTCATGCTCCATCGGGGTCACCTCGCCCGGCAGACGACGTTGGCGCGGGTGCGCGCTCGTCCGCGTCCGTCCGATGTTCTACCCCGCGGTGAGCCTGCGCATCCAGGTAGGACTGCAGGATCACGGCGGCCGCGACGCGATCCACGACGCGCCTCCGCTCGGCCCGGCGCACGTCAGCGGCGATCAGCGCGCGCTGCGCGATCGCTGTGGAGAACCGCTCATCCCAGAACTCGATCGGTTGGGGGATCGCCTCGCGCAATCGCGCGGCGAACTCCTGCACCTTCTGGGCCTGCGGGCCGAGGGTCCCGTTCAGCGACCGCGGCAACCCAACAACGACTACCGAGGCCTCGTATTGCACGACCGCAGCGGCGAGCGCCTGCAGATCGCGCGAAAGCGAGGTCCGCCGGATCTCTCCCGCGGGTTGGCCGGTGAGGCCGAGGGGGTCGGACACCGCCAAGCCGATGGTCCGCTCTCCGACGTCGAGCGCCAGTATGCGGCCGATCCGGCGTGGCCTCCCCTCGATCGGATGCCACGTTACCACCACCCTTCCAGGGTGTCAACGCGACCGGCCTCAATGTCAAGGATTCGGAGCGGGTCCCACGAGGCCGAGGGTGCGATCCGCGGTGTCGAATCGCGGCTGCGCCGCGGCAAGTGCCCCAACACCAAGCGTATCGGGCGCATGGGCAGGCGTTTGTGACGGCCGGCGCGACGCGCCGGCCGACCGACATGGTTTCCATGGCGGCGGGTGGGTGGGGTCGGTCTCGGACCATGGGCATCGCGCTGCGCGCTGCGCCACTCAGGAGGCAGGTCTCTGACGGGGACACGGCGGACCGGGGTCGTCCGCGAGGTCGTCGAGCAGAGTTCCGTCACCAGTCGCTCGTTCCTCCGGCTCAGCGGCCCACAGCACCGGATCGGCTCGCAGGCGGGCGAAGTCCCGATTCAAACGGCCAAGCGCTCGACGCCGCCGTGCCGCGCGCAGAAGGCGGCCAGGTTGGCACCACCGGCCGCACCGCTCCCGTTCGCGCCGTCCCCCCTGCCCCATCGAGTGATGTGCAATTTAACTCCGTGGCAGGACCGGAAGGCCGGTCAGGCCCAGATGGTGGTCGAAGCCAAACACCGCATCGATTCCCGGCAGGCTCTCCAAGATGGCGAGCGTCATGCCATCCACATAAGAGAGGTTCTGGTCGGCAAACCTGAGAAGCTTACGCCGGCACGCGCCGTCAATCTGAGCATCCGGGAGGACGACCTCACTCTGCCCCAGGTGGCATGCCCGCTCCAGGTCCACCAGCCACCCCGCGGCCGAGCTCGCCGACCCGTGGTACCGCAGCCACGTATACGTCTCCGACACCACTCCCCAGCTTGTCATGCGCGTGGCGCCCGAACCGAGCTCGCGCAGGCAGGCAACGGCCCGACCGTGGTTCTGATCCGAGCGGTCCGCGAGCGCGATATACGCCCCTGAGTCGATGAAAATCGACCTAATGCCGGTCATAGATGCTATCGTGCGTCACGCTGCCATCCCCTCGGCCCGTGTTCACGATGCCGATCATGTCGGCATACGGGTCTCGTCCGTCGGCACCCTCGGTGCGAAGATAAAGATCAACGGCGCGTCTCAAGATCTCGGCCTCTGAAAGACCCATGGCGTGTGCCAGCCGCTTAAGTGCGCGCGCCTGATCCTCAGTGATGTATGTCTGCTTGCGGACCGCCATCCCGTTGCCTCCATGGAGCCATTATATAGAGACATGGCGCCGTGCGCTGACCGACTCCTTCAAAGCCCCCGCCGCGCAGGCCGACGCTCGGCGAACAGCGGCAGCAGCACCATCCCAGCCGCAAAGCCGCCGACGTGCGCCCATCAGGCCACACCGGAGGCCGCTGCGGCACCGCGGCGCCGCCCAGGGTCGTGAGCCCGTTCAGGCGTTGCAGCCCGAACCAATAGAGCAGCAGAAGGACGGCCGGGATCGGGACGGTCAGCGGGATGAACACGATCAGGATGACCATGTAGGTAGCCGAGGGACGCCCGCGATGCTGCCGCCGGCGCCACGGGTCGGGATCGTGGCCGTGGGATTCCGCAGCGCAAAGACGACGTTGCCGATGATGCCGACGAGTATATAGAAGATGAGACGGCGTGATGTCAGCAGTTGCCCGTTTTGCCTGATAAACCAGGACATCTGCCGTTCGTGCCGCCCCTGCCGGGGATCGGGCTCGCGCCCAGGTCCGCTTCGGGCACCCGAAGACCGCGGACCACCGGCAGGGAGTCGCGGTGCGCCTCTCGGAGGCAAGCCCCCGTGCCACTCGCGCACCGCC
>DAHVAF010000056.1 GCA_027314765.1 Clostridia bacterium
GACGAGGGTAGCGCGATGGACGAGGGTAGCGCGATGGACGAGGGTAGCGCGATGGACGAGGGTAGCGGGATGGACGAGAGGCGCACGATGGACGAGGGTAGCGCCACCGACAAGGGCAAAGCCACGGGTGCGGGCAGCCCCATGAGCGAGGGCGGCGTCGTGAATGACGTCGAGGCCGTCCTGACGGCCGCCTGCCGCGAGGAGTCGGCGCGGGTGATCGGCGCCCTGACGCGGCACCTCGGCCGCTTCGACCTGGCGGAGGAGTCGTTTCAGGACGCGCTCATGGCGGCCTGGGAGCACTGGCCCGGCGCAGGTGTGCCAGCCCGGCCGGGGGCGTGGCTCATGCAGGTGGCCCGCAACCGGGCCATCGACCGCCTTCGCCGGGAGGGGCGCGGGCGCGAGAAGATGCTGGCCGCTGGGCGGATCGCGCCGCTGCCGGACGATCCCCTGCGCCTGATGTTCACCTGCTGCCACCCCGCGCTGGCAGCGGAAGCGCGCCTGCCCCTGACCCTGCGGGCGGTGTGCGGCTTCTCGACCGCCCAGATCGCCCATGCCCTGCTGCTCTCGGGCGCGGCGGTCGACCAGCGCATCGCCCGCGCCAGGCGCAGGGTCGCCGAGGCGGGGATTCCGTATCGCGTGCCGCAGGCGGACGAGCTCGACGAGCGGCTGGAGTCCGTCCTGGCAGTCCTCTACCTGATGTTCAACGAGGGCTACCTGGCCAGCGGGGATGGCGCCGTGGTGAGGCGGGAGATGGCGGCGGAGGCCGCCAGCCTGACGCACCAGCTCACGGTGCTCTATCCTGCCGAGCCGGAGCCGCTGGGCCTCTGGGCGCTGATGCGCCTGCACGAGGCCCGCGTGCGGGCGCGATTCGACGGGGACGGCCGCATGGTGCGGCTGATGGACCAGGACCGGACTCTCTGGGAACGGGCCATGATCGCGGAGGGTGTGGCCGCCATCGAGCAGGCGGCCCGGGCCGGGCGGCCGGGCCGCTACCAGATCGAGGCCGCCATCGTCGCCTGCCACGCGGAGGCGGCCAGCTGGGCCGAGACGGACTGGCCGCAGATCGTGCTGCTCTACGACCTGCTGCTGCGGCACGTGGACACCCCGGTCGTCCGGCTCAACCGCGCCATCGCCCTCCGCTCCGCCGTAGGGATCGAGGCGGCCCTGGCCGAGGTCGAGGCGTTGGGGCCCGACCTCGACGGCTACCATCTCTACCACGCCACGCGGGCCGAACTGCTGCGCGAGGCGGGCCGGCCGGACGAGGCCCGCGCGGCAGCCCGGCGCGCCTTCGCCCTGACCGCCAACCCGGCGGAGCGCGCCCTGCTCACGCGCGAGCACGGGACGGGTCTGGACTGAGGCCCGCGCGGCAGCCCGGCGGGCCATCGCCCAGACCGCCAACTGGGTGGAGCGCGCCCTGCTAACGCTCGTCCACGGGCCGGATCTTGACGGAGGGACCTGGCCATGCCCTGACCAACGCCAGCGCCCTGGAGCCACGGACGGCGGCAAGTCTGCGGGATACTGTCGGTCGGCCGCCTCCACCGCGATGGAGCCGCCGGCCTCCTCGCTGACCTCCTCACTGTCCTCCTCACTGTCCTCCTCGCTAGCCTCAGTGAACGGGCCGTCGGTCGCCACGCCCAGGTCCACCGTGGCCGCCGCGTCGGTGGGCTTCCGCTCCTGGCCGCAGCGCAGTTGGTCCGCGAGGCGCTGGGACCAGGCCGTCCGCGAGGCGCAGAAGGCGGCGCACGCCTCCGGCGAGCACGAGCTCCGCACGGCGGCCCGCTTGCCGGTACCCCAGCGACGAGAGGTCGGCACCCCGGCTGAGGAGGCCGGGCGCGCCGCGCGAGGATTTCCCGGTGCAATTGCGCGGCTCAAACCGTAGAGCGAGCCGAGTCGTCGATGGCTGTGCATGTTCCGTCCTCCCATCGCTTGAACGAGCCAGTGTCACAGGCTGCCTTGCCTTCAAGCCGGTCTCCAAATGGGAGCAGGAAAACGGTGGTCCGGGAAGCCCCTATGAACGCAACCCCCAGCGCGCGTACTGAGGCCAGAGGGTTTGTTGGTGCGGGGGCGAAGGATCAGCAGCGGGGGGTGCCAGGCTTGGCGCTTCGCATGGCCATCGGCGGGCTCTCGCACGAGAGCAACACGTTCTGTAACCCGACGCCTCTGTCGTCGTTCCGTCAACGGCGAGGTGAGGAGATCGTTGCCGCGCACCACGGCGTGCGCACATATATCGGCGGGATGCTGGCCGGCGCGGAGGCGACCGGTGCCGAGGTCATTCCGACCTACGAGGCCGAGGCCGAGCCCGGCGGCCGGATCACGGCCGACGCCCTTGCGGCGATGATCCGCCAATTGGTGGATGCCATCGTCGCGGCGCGGCCTGACGTCGTGTGCCTGGCACTGCATGGCGCTGGCGTCGCCGACGGGTGTGACGACGTCGAGACGGAGGTCCTTCGCGCGGTGCGCGGGGCCGTGGGTCCCTCCGTGCCGATCGCCGCGAGCCTCGACCTGCACGGCAACCTGTTCCCGGAGATGCTCGACTACGCGACGGCGCTGTTCGGGGTCAAGCTATACCCCCACGCGGACTCCTACGAGCGCGGCGAAGAGGCGGCTCGCTGCCTCGTGGACTGTGCTGCCGGATCCGTGCGGCCGGTCATGGCTCTGGAGCGCCTGCCTCTACTGCTCTTCAGCTGCACGAGCGACCTCGATCCCGTGAAGTCGGTCAATGAGTACTGCGCGCAGTGGGAGCGACGGACCGGGGTTCGGGCCGTGCGGTTCTTCCACGGCTTCTGCCACACGGACCTCCCCTCCATGGGCGCCTCGGTGCTGGTGGTGGCCGACGGCGACGCGGCGCTGGCGCGCGAGGCGGCGATGGACGTCGCCCGCCACGTCTGGAGGCGACGTGCCGAATTCACGCAGAAGAACCCGGCACCGGATGAGGCCATTGCCGAGGCGGTCGCGTGGGCGGCCGAGCACGGAGGCCCGGTGGTGGTCAATGACACGGCCGACAATCCCGGAGGCGGCGGGCCAGGGGACGGCACACACGTCCTGCGGGCGCTGATCCGCGGCCGGCCGGCGCGGGCGGCGTTCGCCTATATCTATGACCCGGCGGCCGTGACCCAGGCCTCCGCCGCGGGCGTCGGAGCCACGGTGGATCTCCACCTCGGCGGCAGGACCTACCCTCTGAACGGCGAGCCGTTCGTCGGGCCGGCCTACGTCAAGTGCATAACGGATGGACGCTTTGTGCTGACCACCCCGATGGGTCGCGGCCGGCGGGTCGATTTGGGTCCCATGGCTCGGCTCCAGGTCGGGTCCGTCGACGTTCTCGTGGGATCGGCGCGCACGCAGGTCCTGGATGATGAGATCTTCCTCCTGAACGGGATTGACGTCCGGCGCTGTGATGTGGTCGTCGTGAAGTCGGCCAACCACTTTCGTGCCGGTTACCGGGATCTGGCGACCCGCATTATCACCGCTGACGGGCCTGGCATAACCAGCGGCAACCTGGCCGCGCTGCCATACAAGCGGCTTCGCCGGCCCGTGTACCCGCTCGACCCCGACACGACGTATGCAGGTGCGGAGTAAAGTCGGCGCAGCCCGGGAAATGCAGTGTGAGACTGCGGCGTTGGCCTCGTAGAGCGGCGGCCGGGGAGCAGAATCAGTTGGCGTAATGCCGCGATTCGGGGGTCGTGCTGCTAAGTCCGACCGCCAGCCCTTGCCCCGCATACTTGGGGGCTGGTCGGTGAGACTCTGACTCTGCCGGGGACCAGCATGGCCTTATGGATCACGCTTGCCATGAGGGCCGCCCAACTCAGATAGGCTTACGGCTCCGGGGACACCTGGGTCAGTGGTCAACGTCTGGAGAGTACGGGACACAAGACCACAGTCAGGTGGAAAGAAGCCTGCTGCACGCCCCAGGCCGGGCTCCCAGGGGGGCGGCCCTTTGAAGTGGCAGCGTCGTCAGTTTCTCGCTCAGGTCACAGTCGGGCGACACTGCGCATAGCCGCCGCGATGGCTACCTCCGTGTCCGCCAGGTCCTGGGGCCCGTGGGCCGCCGACACGTACCACAGCCCATTGCTGCGCACCCAGATACCTTGGGTCGCCAGGGCGCCCGCGAACTCGCCCATGCGCCGCGAGTCCGCGGTGAGCGTATCGCGCCAGCTCGCTAGGGCCGGCCGGTCCGTAAAGAAAAGGTGGAACACCGATCCGACGCGGTTGACCACGGCCGGCACCCCGGCCGAGCGGCCCTCGCGCTCCAGGCAGCGCTGCACCCGCTCGGCCGCGGCCTCCATTCGCGCGTAGGCGCCCTGGTCTCCCGTCAGCACGTCTAGAGTTGCCACGCCTGCGGCCACACCGATGGCGCCGCCGTTGAAGGTGCCAAGGTGGGGGACGGACCCGTCTGCCACCCCCGCGAAGATGTCCGCCCGGCCCGCGACCGCGCTCACGGCGAAGCCGCCCCCAAGCGCCTTGCCGAGCACGCAGAGGTCGGGGACGATACCAAGTCGCTCCTGAGCGCCTCCCAGGGCTAAGCGAAAACCCGTGATGACCTCGTCCAGGATGAGCAGAGCGCCCTCGCGGTGGCAGATGCGCTGCAGACCCTCGAGATAGCCGGGCGCGGGCGCGATCACGCCGCCGTTGCACAGCACGGGCTCGCAGATGGCCGCCGCGACCCCGCCCCGGTTGGCGGCGAACACCCGCTCGACCACGTCAAGGTCGTTCCAGGGCGCCACCAGCACGTCCGCCTGCGCAGCCCGCGACTGGCCGGCCTGGGCCGGACCATGACCGCCACCGTCCTGGGGCGCGGCCACGTGGATGGTGTCGATCCAGCCGTGGTAGTGGCCCTCAAAGCGCAGCACCCGGCTGCGGCCCGTGAAAGCGCGGCACAGACGCAGGGCGACCTGGACCGCCTCGGACCCGGTGGAGACGAGGCAGACACGCTCTGCGCACGGGACGAGCCTGGTGATCCGCCTGGCCAGCTCGACCTCGCCGCGGTGCTGCCCGCCGAAGGCCGTCCCCCTCCGCATCTGGGCCACCACCGCCTCCTCGACGGCGGGATGGCAGTGGCCGAGAATGACCGGGCCGTAACCCAACAGGTAGTCCACATACTCGTTGCCGTCGGCATCCCACAAGCGCGCCCCTGCGCCCCGTTCGAAGAACAGCGGCAGCGGCCGCGCCGCCGCGCGCAGGGAGCTGGCGACCCCACCGGCAAGGTGCTTCCGGGATTCCGCAAGGAGACGCTCCGACTTCGTCCAGCTGCGCACGGCCCCACCCCCCACCAAGTGGACGACATGTTCCATGCGGCCACGAAGGCTTCGCGGAAAGGTGGCGCGATCCTGCCATTGAGGAAGGAGGCCTGCAAGCGCCGTCGAATGGAACGACCGGTCCAAGAATGGGAGGTGCCCATCTGGCGGCGGCCACCGGCGAGCGCGGCGCGGATTTGCTGGCCCGGGCCTTTGCGGTGCTTGAGGCGCTGGGCGGCGCGCGCCGCCTCGGCATCGGCGAGCTGACCGCGGCGACAGGCCTGCCGAAGACGACCGTCTTCCGCTTGGTCCATGCCCTGGCCGACGCCGGCTACGTCGAGCTCGGCGAGGACGGCCGCTACGCCATCGGCCTCGGCTTCCTCAAGTTCGCTGCGCTGTTCTTCAGCCGGAATGAGCTCCGCCACGCCGCCATCCAACCCATGCGGGACCTCCGGGCGCGCTATGGCGACACGGTCAACCTCGCGGTTTTCGACGGCAGTCAGCTCGTCTACCTGGAGATTCTGGAGGGGACCCACCAGTTCGCCATGTCGGCGCGGGTCGGGGCTCGGGTGCCCATGCACGCCACCGCTCTCGGGAAGGCGGTGGGCGCCTGCCTGCCGGACGACCTCTTGACCCGCATTGTCGGGGCCGATGGCCTGACTGCGTTCACGCCGCGCACCCCGCGCTCGCTGCAAGAACTGCGCCAGCAGTTGGCCACGGCGCGGCGCGACGGCTTCGCCGTGGACGACCAGGAGATGGAGCCTGGCTTCCGGTGCGTCGCGGCGCCCATCCTCGGCCATGAGGGGACGGTCGCCGGCGGCCTCAGCCTGTCGGGTCCGGTGCACCGCCTGAGCGACGCCATGCTGCCAGCCGTGGGCGCCGAGATCCGTGCGGCCAGCGACTCGATCTCGCGCTGGCTCGGGTTCTGGCCGACATGAGAGTCGGTTATTGCGGCCTGCTGCACGAGACGAACACGTTCTCCCTAGACCGTACGCAGGATGCGGCGTTCGCGCGATACACCTGGCGCGGCGCGGCGATCGTGGAGGCGTTTGCCGGGACGGCGACCTCGGCGGGCGGCGTGATCGAGGCCCTGCGCCGCCACCGGCACAGCCTCGTGCCGCTGGTCTACGCGGAGGCGACGCCCTCCGGGACTGTGGCGGGGGATACGTACGGCCGGCTGCTTGGGGAACTGGTCGAGGCCGTCCGCGGGGCGGACCTTGACGTCCTGGTCGTGTCGCTGCATGGCGCCATGGCGGCCGAGGGCGCGCCGTCGGCCGACGCGGAGACCCTGGCGGCGATTCGCGGTGCCGTCGGGCCAGGGATGCCTATCGGCGTGACGCTCGACCTGCACGCGAACCTCGATCCGGCGATAGCTGCGCTGGCGCAGGCCGTCGTCGGCTACGCCACCTACCCGCACGTCGACTCGTGCGAGCGAGCCATCGAGGTCACGGAGATCGTGACGGACGCGAGGCTGCAGCCGGTGGTGGCGGTGGCCAAGCTGCCGCTGCTGAGCGTGCCGCAGGGCCAGTTCACGGACGGGGAACCCATGCACGGGCTTCTCCGGTCCGCCGCCCAGGTCAGAGGCCGGGACGGGATCTTGAATTGCTCGCTCTTTCCGGGCTTCCCTTACGCCGACGTACCGAACCTCGGCTTCGCGGTCGCCGTCGTGGCCGACCGGTCCGCTGCCGCGGCGGCAGCAGCTGCCCACGACATCGCGGCGGAGGCGTGGGGACGCCGGGAGGCGTTCACTGTCCGGAACCTGCCGCCAGACGAGGCTGTGGCGGCGGCCCTGCGGGCCCCCGAGGGCCTAGTGGCGCTGATCGACGTGGGAGACAACATCGGCGGCGGGACGCCGGGTGATGGAACGGTGCTTTTCGCGGAGCTGCTGCGGTTCCGCGCACGGGGTGCCGTGGTGACGCTGGCCGATCCTGCCGCGGTGGCGGCCGCTGGTGCCGCCGGCGTGGGCGGGCCTTTCGCTGCGGCGATCGGAGCGCGCGCAGACCCCCGCTACGGCGACCCCGTGTGGCTGCGAGGCGCCGTGCGCTGGCTCGGTGACGGCCGGTTCCGCTATCGCTGCGGCTACATGACCGGCAAGCTCGTCCTGCCGGGGCGCACCGCGGTGGTCGAGTCGGACGGTGTCGAGGTCGTCCTGACCGAGCACAAGGTGCCGACCTGGGATCCTGAGCAATTGCGTGTCGTCGGCATCGAGCCCCGCGCACGCCGCATCGCGGTACTCAAGGCCGCGGTGGCCTGGCGGGCCGGCTACGGCGACCTGGTGAGCGCGGTGGTCGAGGCGGACACCCCGGGGGCGTGCGCGACGTCCTTTGCGAGGTTGGAGTTCCGAAATGCACCGCGGCCGATCCATCCGCTGGACGCCGAGGCGGGGGACCGCGTCCCAGTGACGGTGACGGTGCGGCGGTGACAGCGTGACGCTGCGACCGCGACGGCATGACGGCGGTGCCGGCGTGATCACGGGCCTGACGGCGTGACCGAGCGCCCGCGACTCCGCCTCGGCGGTCGGGTTCCCGCCGACGCCACGCTCCGGGCCGTGCAGGGCTCACACGAATGAGGGGGCGCGACCATGGACTTCGACGTGGTGATCCGGGGCGGCCAGGTGGTTGACGGGACGGGCCGGCGCGGTCCCTTCCCGGCCGATGTGGGCATCCGCGGTGACCGCATCGCTGCGATCGGGTCCCTGGAGGGCGCAGGCGCGGCCGAGATGGTTGATGCGACCGGACGGGTGGTGGCACCCGGCTTCATCGATGTGCACATCCACTCGGAGATCGCGCTCCTCGGCGGCCCGTACCGGTATTCGGCCCTGGAGCAGGGCGTGACGACGCACCTCATGGCGGCGGACGGGTTCGGCTGGGCGCCGCTGCCGCCCGCCGCCGCGCGCCAGATGTGGGAGAACCTCCTCTTCGCGTACGGCAACGCCGAGCTCGCGCTGAACTGGCCCACCGTCGAGTCCTACCTCGCGATCTTCCAGGGCCGCGTGCCCGCCAACCTCGTCCCGCAGGTCCCGCACTGCGCAGTCCGCCTTGGTGCCATGGGCTGGGATCCCCGGCCCGCCACCGATGCCGAGCTGGAGGTCATGCGCGGGACGACGCGCGAGTGGCTGGAGGCCGGCGCGGTCTGCCTCAACCTGGGCTTGGACTACCAGCCCAGCGCCTTCGCCGACCTGCACGAGCTGGTCGAGCTCAGCTGCCTCGCCCGGGAGTACGACGCCATCTACGCGGCCCACATCCGGGGCAACCTGCTGGGCACGGAGGCCGCGTGGCGGGAGACGATGGAGATCGGCCGCCAGGCCGACATCCCCGTGCACATCTCGCACTCGTTCGTCACGGACCAGACCGAGCCGCTGCTGGACGAGGCGGCGCGCGTCTGCGACCTGACGTTCGAGTCCTACATGTACCCGGCGGGCGCCACCCACCTCGCGATGGTGCTTCCCGTGTGGGCGCAGGCGGGCGGACCGCAGGGCATCCGGGCCCGCCTCCAGGATCCGGCCATGCGGGCGCGGCTGGCCGCCGAGCTCGACCAGCGACTGACGGCGGTGGTTCGGGCCGGGGGCAGCCACGTCTTCGCCGTGACGCAGACTGGGCGGTACGTGGGCCAGACCATCGCCGACGCCGCGCGCGAGGCGGGGCTGCCGCTCGGCGAGTTCGCGGTGCGCGTGCTCCAGGAGGAACATCCGTTCGCGCTCATGATCTTCCACCACGGCGCCATGCCGGAGCTGGAGACGGCGCGGCGAACGGTGCGGCACCCCAAGATGATGGTCGCCAGCGACGGCGTCTACCATGGCGAGTTCTCTCACCCGCGCGGCAGCGGCTGCTTCGCGCGGGTGCTGCGCCTCTGCGTGCGCGAGCTCGGCGCCGTGTCGCTCGAGGAGGCCATCCACAAGATGAGCGGCTACCCGGCCGAGCGGTTCCGGATCCACGACCGCGGCTTCGTGCGCGAGGGCCTCGGTGCGGACCTCGTGATCTTCGATCCGGCCACCGTTGCGGACCGGTCGACCTGGGAGCAGTCGAGGCGGTCGCCTGTCGGCATCGACCGTGTGTACGTCAACGGCGAGCCGGTGGTGGTGGACGGCCACCCCACGGGCCGCCTTCCCGGACGGGTGCTGCGCCGCCCGGCGCGGGCCTAGGGGCGTGTTTTGCGCGCCGCCGCGATCGCGGCGACGTCCAAAACCGATGCGCAGCGGACGAGGCTCGCCGAGGGGAGAGGATCCGAGCCATGCCGGCCCGCCGCCAGGGGCGGGCGGCGGAGGGAGGAGGGTCCAAGGGTGGCGGGCAGGACGAGACTTAAGCGACCGCCCGTGATCGGCACGCACGGCGCCGTCACCAGCTGCCACCCCTTGGCGAGCGCGGCCGGCCTGCGGGTGCTCGTTCAGGGCGGGAACGCCTTCGACGCGGCAGTTGCCGCGGCGGCCGTCAATGCGGTGGTCAACCCCGTAAACTGCACGGCGGGCGGCGACGCGTTCGCCCTCGTCTACGACGCGGCGCGCGGCGAGGTCGTCGCCCTCAACGCGGCCGGGGCGGCGCCGCTGGCGGCCACCCCCGCGCGCCTGTCCGGCGGCATCCCGGTGCGGGGCATAGCGGCCGCTGTGGTTCCCGGCGCGGTCGACGGCTGGCTCGCGCTGCACGACAGGTACGGCCGGCTTGAGCGTTCCGAGGTGTTCGCCCCCGCCATCGAGTATGCGGAGGGCGGCCATGCCGTCACGCCGGGCCAGGCGGAGCTCATGCGGCACTATGTGTCGGTGCTGGCGCGGTACCCGGCCACGGCCCGCGTCTTCCTGCCCGGCGGGGAGACGCCGCGGGAAGGCGAGCGGCTCGTGCAAACCGACCTGGCGGCGACCCTGCGCGCCATGGTGCGCGGCGGTCGGGAGGCCTTCTACCAGGGCGGGTTCGGCGAGGCCCTGCTGGCCTGCTCGCGGGAGGACGGGGGGCTATTCGGCCCCGAGGACCTCGCGCGCCCGTGCTCGCGCTGGCTGGCGCCTCTGTGCAGCCAGTACCGGGGGTACGCCGTGTCGGCGCAGCCCCCGGTCTCCCACGGCTTTCTGCTCCTGCAGATGCTCAACATCGTCGAGGGGTTCGACCTGTCGGCGCTGGGTCCCGGGTCCGCGCTGGCGGCACACCTGCTCATTGAGGCCAAGAAGCTGGCCTTCGCCGACCGTCACGCCTTCGTCGGCGACCCGGAGCAGATCGCCGTGCCCCTGGCCGCGCTTTTGGACAAGGGTTACGCGGCCGCGCGCCGCGCCGCGATTGATCCGGCTCGTGCGGGGGCCGCCGTCGCTCCCGGTGCGCCCGTCGAAGCCGCAGGCGGCAGGGACACTACCTACCTCGCCACGGCGGACGGCGACGGCAACATGGTCTCCTTCATGCAGAGCGTGTACCGTGGCTTTGGCTCCGGCGTCGTCGTGCCGGGGACGGGCGTTCTCCTCAATAACCGCATGGGTGGGTTCTCGCCGGACCCGGACTCGCCGAACGCGGTGGCGCCCGGGAAGGTGCCGGTGCACAACATGGCGCCGAACCTCATCGGACGGGACGGGCGCGTCTTCATGGCGCTCGGGACGCCGGGCGGCTACAGCCAGGTGCAGTCGAACCTGCAGGTCCTGGTCAACGTCCTGGACCTCGGGATGGACCTGCAGCGCGCCATCGAGGCGCCGCGCTGGGTCCACGGCGGGATCACGGTCGATGGCCTGCACCCCGAGCTCACCGTCGACGACGGGATGGCCGGCGATCTGCTGCACAGCCTGGCGGAGCGTGGCCATAGCTTCGCGCGGATTGGCGGACTGCCCCCTATGCCGCCCGGCCAGAACAGCGAGCGCACGACCTCCACGGTGGAGGGCATCCGGGTCGACCACGGCCGCGGCACGATCTGGGCGGCCGCCGATCCGCGCTCCGAAGCGCAGGCGATTGCGTGGTGAGGCTGTCGGTACAGGGACGAGCCGCGGTGCCCTCGCCGAGAGGAGGTGACGCGATCTGGCGGGCCAGGCGGGGTGGCAGTTGAAGGCGGGCTTGCGGTGGATTCCCTGACACTGCGCGCTGCCGTGGAGAAGGATCGCCGTCCGTTGACCGGAAATCACGTGGCAACCGGAACCCGAGCCCATATCGGTTGTGGGGAGGGCATGCGAAAAGGTGGACGAGTCGAAGATCTTGCAGGAGGGGCTATCGCGGCGCGATCTCTTGCGGCGGGCCGGGGCAGTGGCCCTGGCCGGAGCCGCAGCCAGTGTTCTGGCGGCCTGCGGCGGGGCCGCGTCGACGACCAGTAGCAGCACCGCGGCGAGCTCAGCCGCTACCACCACGACGAGCGGACAGGCGACGTCATCCGCTGGCGCGGGCGGTCCCGTCCGCGGCGGCACGCTCAAGGTCGCCGAAATCGGCGATCCCCCGACCCTCGACCCGATGTCAACGACGGCGACCGTCACCCAGGACGACACCATCAACATCTACGAGTCCCTGTTCGCGCTCAACAGCCAGCAGCTGCCCCAGCCGCTCCTGGCGACGGGCGCGAACTGGTCGAACGGCAACAAGACCCTGACGATCCCGCTGCGCACGGATGTCCAGTTCCACGACGGCAGCGGCATGACGGCGGACGACGTCGCGGCCTCGCTCAAGCGCTGGTTCACCATCGCGACCTACGGCCAGCAGGTGGGCAAGGCCGTCGTGGACGTCAAGGCCACGGGGAGCCACACGGTGGTCATCGACCTTAACGCCCCGAGCGGCGCGCTTCTCACCTACATGGCCGACCCGAACGCGATGGCCGCCATCATGCCGAAGAAGCTGATCGACAAGTTCGGGGACAAGCCCATCACGGACCCGCCCGTCGGGACAGGGCCGTTCATGTACAAGGACTGGAAGCCGAACGCCTACCTGAAGCTCGTGCGCTTCGCGAACTACAAGCCGGTCAGCGCCCCGGCCGACGCCCAGGCGGGCAAGCGCGTCGCCTACCTGGACGAGATCGATATCCTCCCCGTGCCGCAGGCGACCACGCGGCTCGCCGGGTTGCAGTCGGGAGAGTACGACTTCGGCGCCCAGATGAACGGCGACCAGTACACCCAGGTCACCGGCACCCCGGGACTGGTGCCGGAGGTCATCAAGCCGAGCGGCTGGTACATTCACGTCTTCAACAACAAGAAGGGGATCTTCTCCAACCTGAAGGCGCGGCAGGCCTACCTGAAGGCACTCAGCAACAAGCCGATCATGGAGACGGCCTTCGGGCCCCAGGCGTTCTGGAGCGTGAGCTCGCCCACCATCGCCTACGGCGCCTTCACGGACAACACCGACGGCACGGGCACCTACAACACGCAGGACGTGGCCGGCGCCCAGAAGCTGCTCAAGGAGATCAACTACGACGGCACGCCGATTCGGCTGATGACCACGACCAACTACTCGTGGATGTACAAAGGCTCCGTGGTTGCCCAGAGCCAGCTGGAGAAGGCCGGATTCAAGGTGAAGCTGAACGTCGTCGATTGGGCGACGCTGGTGGCGCAGCGCAACAATCCGGACGTGTACGACGTGTTCACTACGGGGGTCGGCTCGGTGATCTACCCGTCCCTGGGCCTGCCATTCCTGTCGCCCACCTGGCCCGGTTTCTGGGATGATCCCAAGGTGAATTCGCTCATGGGCCAGTTCCTGAGCACGGTCAGCCTGTCAGGTCGCCAGGCCACGTGGAAGGCGATCCAGAACCAGTACTACGCCGACGTGCCATCGATCCGGCTCGGCGACTACTACGGCTTCGACGTGGCCCGCGACACGGTGAAGGGCTTTGTGCCGGACGGGGCCGGCATGTTCTTCTGGAACGTCTGGCTCTCCCAGCAGGCGTAACAGACGGGGCGGCCTAGGGCGTCTGGACGCACTGGAGACTGGCGCGCCGCGACCAACGCGGTGCGCCGGTCCTGGCTGGAAGCGGGGGTGACCGTGCAGGTGCCGGGGCACGGGCGAGATGGCTAACTTCCTGGTGCGGCGGGTGCTGTCCATCATCCCCGTCATGCTGATCGTGTCCCTAT
The DNA here is from genome assembly GCA_027314765.1 of Clostridia bacterium. Classification (GTDB taxonomy): domain Bacteria; phylum Bacillota; class Sulfobacillia; order RBS10-35; family JAJYVM01; genus JAJYVM01. Next base: position 13,237 of record DAHVAF010000056.1, read on the forward strand.
TCGTCTTCCTGTTGATCCACATCACCCCGGGCGACCCCGCGTCGTACATGTTGGGCTCATCGGCGACGCCCGCCCAGGTTCGGGAGCTGCGGATCCAGCTGGGCCTGAACCAGCCGATGTACCAGCAGTTCCTCGTGTGGTTCGGTGCCGCGATCCGCGGCAACCTGGGCGAGTCGATCTTCATGGGCATCCCGGTCACGCTGGCCATCTGGCAGCGGCTGGAGCCCACCTTCCTACTGACCGTCCTGGGTGTGGTATTCGAGGTACTGATCGGCGTGCCGGCTGGCATTGTGGCGGCGAGCCGCCGCAACACCTGGCTCGACCAGACCGTGATGATGCTGTCCCTGCTCGGGCTGTCGATGCCGTCGTTCTGGCTCGGCCTCAACCTGATCCTGCTCTTCGGCGTCAAGCTCCGCGTGCTGCCGGTGGCGGGCTACATCCCGCTCGCGCGGAGCGTGTGGGGCGCCTTCCGGTCGCTGCTGATGCCGGCCTTCTCGCTGGGGTTCATCAACGCCGCCCTCGTGGCGCGCATGACCCGCTCCAGCACACTGGAGATGCTCTCGCAGGACTTTGTGCGCACGGCCCGCGCCAAGGGCCTGGCCAACTCGCGCGTCCTCTGGCGCCACGCGTTCCGCAACGCGATGCTGCCTGTCCTGACGGCGGTCGGCAACTCCTTCGCACTGCTGCTGGGTGGCCTGGTTGTCACCGAGCAGGTGTTCGCCATTCCGGGGGTCGGCCAGCTGGTAATCAACGCGGTCGACCAGCGCGACTACCCGGTGATCCAGGGTGCGCTGCTGTACATCGTCACGCTGTATGTGATCATCAATATCGTCGTCGACCTCGTCTACGCGGCCGCCGATCCGCGGATCCGGTTCTCATGAGCGGTCTGAGCGACGGGCCGGGCTTGGAGGCGAGCCTGTGAGCGCCACGCCCGAGATCCTTCCGACCCGGGCTGCCGAGGCTGTCGCCGCACGGCCGACCATGCTGCAGCTTCTCCTGCGCAACCGCCTGGCCGTGACCGGCGGCAGCCTGCTTCTGCTCCTTCTGATCTGTGCCGCGTTCGCGCCCCTGATCGCCCACCAGAATCCGAACGGCATCCACCCGTCGGTGCGCCTGCAGCCTCCGAGCGCCCAGCACTGGTTTGGCACCGACGACTTCGGGCGCGACATGTTCAGCCGGGTGATCTACGGCTCGCGTGTCTCGCTCGAGGTCGGCGCCTTGGTCGTGCTCTTCACCTCGGCCGCCGGCATCCTTTTCGGGCTGGTGGCGGGCTATTTCCGCACCCTGGACAACGTCATTATGCGTGTCATGGACGCGCTGATGGCCATCCCGCCGGTGCTGCTCGCCATCGCGATCATGGCCTCGCTCGGTCCGAGCGTGGGCAATGTGGTCTTCTCCCTGACTGTGGGCTACACGCCGCAGTTGGCGCGCGTGCTGCGCTCCCAGGTGCTGGTTCTGCGGGAGGTCGCCTTCACCGAGGCCGCGCGGGCGGGCGGCGTGGGCGAGGGCCGGATCGCCTGGCGCCACGTGCTGCCCAACGCCCTGTCGCCGGTGATCGTGCAGTCGACCGTCACCTTTGCCTCGGCAGTGCTGTCCGAGGCGGCCCTCAGCTTCCTGGGCGTTGGTGAGCCGCCCACGGTCCCGTCCTGGGGCAACGAGTTGAATGACGGCCGCCCGTACATGGTCACCGCGCCCTGGCTGACGTTGCTGCCGGGGCTGGCGATCATGATCTGCGTGCTGGCCGTCAACCTCCTGGGCGACGGCCTGCGTGACGTACTCGACCCCCGGCTTCGCAACACTTAGACCTCGTGGAGGGGATGGCATTGTTCGCGGACGAGATCGCGGATGATCCCGCCGTCGGACGGCCCGTCACCGAGCTCCCGACCCCCGCGCCCCTTGTCGACCTCGACATCCTCGAAGCCAACATCGCGGCCATGGCGGCCTTCTTCCGGGGTCGGCCGGCCCATATCCGCCCGCACGCGAAGACGCACCGCGCGCCGGCGGTTGCCCGCCGGCAGGTGGCGGCCGGTGCGCCGGGCGTGACGTGTGCCAAGGTCAGCATGGCGGAGGCAATGGTCGACGGTGGGATCGAGGACGTGTACGTGGCCAATCAGGCGGTCTCCCGCTGGGCGATCACGCACCTGTGCCATTTGGCGCGCCGGGCCCGTGTGGCCGTGGCCGTCGATGAGCCCGGTAACGTAGCGCGACTGTCAGAGGCCGCTTCGGCGCATGGGGTGACCGTTGGGGTGTTGATTGAGCTGGATGCCGGCCTGGGACGCTGCGGCGTCGCGCCGGGTCGGGCGGCCGTGGATCTGGCGACGGCCGTGGCTAGGGCGCCGGGCCTGGAGTTTCGTGGGCTGCACGCGTACGAGGGCCACGTGGTTCAGAATGCGGATGAGGCCAAGCGACGCCACGAGACAGAGAGCATGCTGGCCACGGCATTGGAGACGCGGGACCTTATGGAGCGCAGCGGGCTATCGGTGCTCGAGGTCACCTGTGGCGGCACAGGCACGTATGCCATCTCGGGTGTCTACCCCGGTGTCACGGAGCACCAGTCGGGCTCATACGTATACATGGATCCCGGCTACCATGAGAAGGTCCCGGCCTTCGGCTTGGCCTTTAGTCTGCTCTGCACGGTCGTTAGCCGTCCGGCGCCGGACCGCGTCATCACGGATGGCGGCCTGCAGGTGCTGGCTAGCAGTCCCGCGCCGGCGATGCCTAAGGACCACCCTGAGTTCGGTCCAGCGCGCCTGTCCGAGGAGCACGGAACGTTCCACACCCTGGACGGATCCGCCAGCGACCTGCGCGTGGGCGATCTGATGGAGGTCCACCCCGGCCACTGTTGCGCGGCAGCCAACCTGCACGATCGGGTGTACGCGGTGCGCGGGGGCCGAGTCGAAGCCACCTGGCTGGTCACGGCGCGCGGATGCTCGCAGTGACCCACCGAGCGGCTCGCACCGTTGATCCGGCGCGGAGTGGACCAACTCGTGCCTCCCCAGTGGCGGCGAACGTGACCCCACCGAAAGGTAACTACGTCCTGGCGCCGCTTGAGAGGTGCGGGCCACCGCGCAGTCCGCCGATGAATTTGGCGCGCCGATGAGGGCCTCAGGGCGTATAGTGCTCGACCTCCCCGTGGCCGCAATGAGGTCCATGCCCGGGCCTGCTCTGGGCATGGCGATAGTTATGAAGGCCGCAGCGGTGCGCATGATCGAGTCGCCTTGTGCCTCGGTTCCGCATAACGCGGGTCGGCGCGGCCCTGGGGCGCCACGAGTTGATGGTACCCTTCGTTCGAGCGGCGCTGAACACACCGCCGGCGGCAGGGCTCGCGCGATGTGGCAATCTCGGAGCGTTGGACACAGCTGACCGAGGGCAAATGCCGCCGTCCCGACGCGGCTGGGCGTCGGCCCTGCGTCCCACATGTATCGGAGGGCCGCGCTGCGCGGCCGTAAGAGGATCCGGCGTGGGCTTGGTGTCACCTTCACGTCACGCTCACCTCGACGTTCCATCGGCGCGACAGCCCCTGCCCGATCGACACACCCTCAACCTCAGGTCCTCGGCAATGTCGTGATCAGGGGAGCAGGGGCGCAGGGAGGCAAGGGCCAGGTGTAGCTGGGGCACGTCCGACCGGCGCGCGGATGGCTGAGGACGGCAAAAGAGCGACAGAGACTCAAGCCGGCTTGTTGGGCCGGTGCAGGTTTCGCCGGAATGGTCGTCAGTGCCGAACAGTCCGCGCCTCAGGCGCCCAGCAGAGCCAACACCTCGCTGCGGTGAGCAGCATAGTAGCGCAGAGCCGGTGGGATATTGTGCCAGCCACGGTCACGGATCAAGGCGAGCGCGAGGTTACGCAGGGTGGTCATGCCGCGAGGGCCGTTGCCCGTGCGCACCTGCGAACGGTCCTCCCCCCAGGCGGTCTCCCGTACCCAATGGAGCTTGTTTTCGATGTGCCAGTGACCGCGGACCAGGGCGAGCAAGCGGGCCGGGGAGGCCTGGGCGGCCGTCAGGCTGGTGACGCCGTATGCGGTTTCCTCTGTGACCTTGCCGGACTTGAGGTGGGTGGCCTTGCGGTGGATGCGGAAGACCTGGACGGCGTACGGGAAGGTGAGGTATCCGCGCAGTTCACTGCTGACCTGGATCGTGCGGACTTCGATGCGGCCGTGGCCCTTGTTTCTCTGAGTCAGCGCAGGGGGAAAAGGAACCTTCGTCAAAGTCCTTGATCGCTTGCAGCAGTCCGGGCTGGTTGTCCTTGACCGTAAAGACGTAGTGCGCGCCTTTATCTCCACCACACAGCGTGCGTGCTCCACCTGAGCATGCAACGCGTCGGCGGTGACCACCTTGCCGCGCAGATCCAACAACGCCAGCAAGGGCTGGAACGCAGGGAGCTCGTTGCTTTTATCCGCGATCTGGCGCTGGGCGATCACGACGCCTTGGCCGTGCAGGATCGCTGCGAAGACATGCACCTGCCGACCGTCGGCGCCCCGTGCTCCACGCAGGGTCTTGCCATCCACCGCGATCCCGCTTGCCGGCTCGGCCTTGTGCCGGCTGGCCACCCAGTCGTTGAGCAGCCGATCCAGCGCCTCTCCGTCCATGCGCTGCAGCGTGCGGCGGATCGTGGCTTCGGTGGGCGACTGGTAGGCCCGCGTGTCTGGATGCCGCCGACAGTGTAGCCGCCGCCGCATTGCCGGTGACAACTGCTGCGACCACTCCCCGATGCCGCAAAACTGCGCGCACCGCATACCACGGCGCCGACTGCCACCGCCAGGATCGACACCAACTGGTGCCGGATGCCTCGCGCCTTACGCACCTCGGGCAACGCGGCCAGTCGGGCGAACAACCCCTGCCTGCCATCCAAGTCCAGCGCATTCAAGTCCGCCATTGCCGGGGTCATCGCTTTGCCTCCCCACCCTTGGATGTCGGGAACATCGAAGGTGGCGGCCAACCAACGCTGCGCTCGCCGGTGCAAAGGACGGACCCAGATCGCCTATCTCTACCACGCCACCCGCGCGGAGCTGCTGCGGGCTGCGGGCCGCGAAGGCGAGGCCCGGGCCGCTGCCGGCCGGGCCTTCGCCCTCACCGCCAACCCATCCGAGCGCGCGCTGCTAACGCTCGTACACGGGCCGGATCTCGACGGGGCCGGCGGGCCAGTCCCGGGCTAGGGCGATGGCCTCGTCCAGGTCGGCGACCTCCACCTCGACGTAGCCGCCGATGACCTCGTTGCCCTCGATGAACGGGCCGTCCGTCACCACGCCGCGCCGCACCGTGGCCGCCGTGCCGGACGCCTTCAGCTCCTGGCCACCGCGGAGCTTGTCCCCGTGGCGCTGGAACCAGGCCATCCGTGCCCGGTAGTACGCGGCCATGGCCTCGGGCGAGCCCGAAGCCCGCACACCGGCCCGCTCGGCCTCCTCGGCCCCGCTCTCGCACATCAGCAGGACGTACTTCATCGCGCACACACCTCCCGCACCTCGACGGCGTGCCCCGGCCACGTCTTGGCCAGGGCCATGGCTGCCGCCCGATCCGCCACCTCGACCTCGACCAGGCCCCCGATCACCCGGTCACCCTCGGCGAACGGGCCGTCCGAGACAACCCCACGGCGCACCGTGGTCGCGGACGCCGTCGGCTGCAGTTCGCTGCCGCGGCCCAGGACGGCGGCGTTGGCCCGGAACCAGCCTCGCATGTCCCGGTGGAACGCCTCGGCCGCGCCACCCTCCCGGGCGGCCACCTTCGCCGCCTCGCCCGCAGCCGTGTCGCAGAGCAGGAACAGGTACTTCATCCTCGACACACCTCCCATCCCGGACGACGCACGGAGGGGGCCGGAATCTGACAGCGAAGTTCGGGGCAGGGGGTGAGGGCCCTGTTCCAGCTGGTGCTGCGCAGCCTGCTCGAGCGCCCCGCGCAGTTCTTCCCGAGCCAGGAGATCGTCTCGCGGAACGGCGACGGGTCCATCGACCGCTGCACGTATGCGGAGTGGCACACCCGCGTGCGCCGGCTGGCGGCGGCGCTGCCGGGGCTCGGGGTCGGGCGCGGCGACCGCGTGGCCACCCTGGCCTGGAACCACCGGCGCCACCTTGAGCTGTACTTCGCCGTGCCATGCGCCGGGTCCGTGCTGCACACGGTGAACATGCGCCTTCCCGCCGACCACCTCGTGCACGTGCTGAACCACGCCGAGGATAAGGTCATCTTCGCCGACGAGGACCTGCTGCCGCTGGTCGACGCCATCCGGCCGCGGCTGCACACCGTGCGGCACGTGGTGCCCCTGGGCGAGGCGTACGAGGCGCTGCTGGCGGAGGCTCCGGCCGACACCGACCCCTTCCCGGCCGACCCGCGCGAGGACGAGCCGGCGGCCATGTGCTACACCTCGGCGACGACGGGCGACCCCAAGGGGGTCGTCTACACCCACCGCACCCTCTACCTGCACTCGATGATGGCCTGCATGGCCGACACCATCGCCCTCGGCCACCGCGACACGGTGATGCCTGTGGTGCCCATGTTCCACGTGAACGCGTGGGGGCTGCCCTTCGCGGCGGCCTGGATGGGCGCAAAGCAGGTGCTGCCCGGACCCCGCGCCGATGCCCAGACCCTCTGCGACCTGATCGCCCGCGAGCGGGTCACGCTGACGGCCGGGGTGCCGACGGTGTGGCTCGGGGTGCAGCAACTGGCCGACCGCCAGCCCGTCGACCTCAGCAGCCTGCGCTTTGTGATCTGCGGCGGCTCGGCGCCCCCGGCGGCGCAGATCGCCTTCTTCGAGGAGCGCGGCATCCCGTTCCTCCACGGCTACGGCATGACGGAGGCGGCGCCGCTCACGCACCTGTCGCGGGCCGAGGACGGAACGGCCGAGGAGCGGGTCGCCCGCGTGCGCAAGCAGGGCCGCCTGGTCCCCGGCCTGGAGCAGAGGGTGGCCGGCGAGGGCGGCCACGAGGTCGAGCACGACGGCCGCGAGATGGGCGAGGTGTGGCTGCGCGGTCCGTGGCTGGCGGGCGAGTACTACCGCGACGCCCGCAGCGGCGAGACCTTCCAGGACGGCTGGTACAAGAGCGGCGACCTGGCCACGGTCGACGCGGACGGCAACCTCGAGATCGTCGACCGGGTCAAGGACGTCGTGAAGTCCGGCGGCGAGTGGATCTCCTCCGTGGCGCTGGAGAACGCGCTGATGGGCCACCCCGCCGTGGCCGAGGCGGCGGTGATCGCCATCCCCGACGCCCGCTGGCAGGAGCGGCCGCTGGCCTGCATCGTGCCGAAGCCCGGCCGCCAGGACGACGCGACGGCGGAGAGCCTGCGGGCCTTCCTGGAGGAGCGCTTCCCGCGCTGGTGGGTGCCCGAGGGATACGAGCTCCTGGTGGAGCTGCCGAAGACGGGGACCGGCAAGTTCGACAAGAAGGCCCTGCGCCAGCGCTTCGCCGCCGGCGCGTGATAATCTAGGCTGCGGCGGAGGGTGAGGAACGACGCTCAAGCAGACCCCGCTCTATGACACGCACGTGGCTGCCGGTGCCCGCATGGTCGAGTTCGGCGGCTATCTCATGCCAGTGCAGTACACCAGCATCCTGGCCGAGCACCGCGCGGTGCGGACCGCGGCCGGCGTCTTCGACGTCTCCCACATGGGCGAGTTCTCCTTCCGGGGGCCCGGCGCCGCCTGGCTCCTCCAGCGCCTGCTGACCCATGACGTGGACTCGCTGGCCGACGGCCAGGTGCTCTACGCGGGCATGTGCTACGAGGACGGCGGCACGGTGGACGACTGCACGCTCTACCGGCACGACGCCGACGACCACATGCTGGTCGTCAACGCCTCCAACATCGACAAGGACTTCGCCTGGGTCACGGAGCAGGCGAAGCGCCTGCAGGCCCACGGCGTGGAGATCGGCAACGACTCTGAGGCCACCGGCCTGATCGCCCTGCAGGGCCCCGAGGCGGAGGCCCTGATGCAGCGGCTGACGCCGGCCAACCTGGCCGAAATCGCCTACTTCCACTTCCGCGCCCGCATCCAGGTCTCCGGCGTGGCCTGCCTGGCGGCGCGCACCGGCTACACGGGCGAGGACGGCTTCGAGCTCTACTGTGCGACCGGGGACACCAGGGCCCTCTGGGACGCCCTGGTGGCGGCCGGCGCCGTGCCCTGCGGCCTCGGCGCGCGCGACACCCTGCGCCTGGAGGCCGCCCTCAACCTCTACGGCCACGAGCTGAGCCCGGAGATCACCCCCCTGGAGGCGCGCATGTCGCCTTTCGTGAAGCTGGACAAGGGGGACTTCGTCGGCCGGGAGGCGCTGGCGGCCGGCAAGCCCAAGCGGCGCCTGGTGGGGATCCAGTGCGGCGACCGCCGTGACATCCCGCGGCCGGGCATGACGGTGTTGAAGGACGGCAGGGCCGTCGGCACCGTCACGAGCGGCACGTTCTCCCCGACGCTGGAGGCGCCCATCGCCCTGGCCCTCTGCCAGGCCGACGCCTTCAAGGTCGGCGCCGAGCTGACGGTGGACATCCGGGGCCGGCAGGCCCCGGCACGCTGCGTGCGGCTGCCCTTCTACCGGCGGCCGGCAAAGGGAGGGGACTCGCCTGTATCCTGACGATCTCCGGTACACCAAAGACCACGAGTGGATCCGGGTCCAGGGGAACGAGGGCGTCGTCGGCATCACCCAGTATGCCGCGGGGGAGTTGGGCGACGTCGTCTACGTCGACGCCCCGGCCGTGGGCAAGGCCGTCCAGGCCGGCAAGGCCTTCGGCACCGTCGAGTCGGTGAAGAGCGTCAGCGACCTCTTCGCGCCCGTCTCGGGCTCCGTCACGGCCGTCAACGGCAAGCTGGCGGACGCGCCGGAGCTGGTGAACAAGGACCCCTACGGCGACGGCTGGATGGTCATGGTCAAGCTGTCCGATCCCAAGGAGCTGGATGGCCTGATGGACGCCAGGGCCTACCAGGCTCTGGTGGAGTCGCACTAGCATGAGCTACATCCCCCATACGGAGGCCGATCGCCGCGCCATGCTGAAGCGCGTCGGGGTCGCCTCCATCGACGAGCTGTTTGACGAGATCCCGGCCGCCGTGCGGCTGAAGCGGCCGCTGGCCATCGACCTCGGCCTCACGCAGATGGAGGTCGAGGCCGAGCTCAATCGGTTGTCGGCCGCTAACGCGGCCGCCACGGCCACCTGCTTTGCGGGCGGGGGCGCCTACGACCGGTACATTCCCGCCGCCGAACGGTCCCTTCTGCAGCGGGGCGAGTTCCTCACGGCCTACACGCCCTACCAGGCGGAGACGAGCCAGGGCACGCTGCAGTTCACCTTCGAGTTCCAGAGCCTGATGTGCGAGCTGACCGGCATGGAGGTCGCCAACGCCTCCATGTACGACGGGTCGACCGCTGCCGCGGAGGCGGCGGCCATGGCCCGGGCAGCGACCGGTCGCCATGCGGTGGCCGTGTCCGCGGGACTGAATCCGGAGTACCGCCAGGTGATCGACACGTACGCCGAGGGCCTGGAGTTCCCGGTGCGGGACTCCGTCGACGGCGAGACGGCCGCGCTGATCGTGCCGCAGGTGGACTTCCTGGGACGGCTGGTGGACGTGACCGCGGCGGCCAAGCAGGCGCATGACGCGGGCGCGCTGCTGGTGGTCGTCACGGATCCGTCGCTGCTCGGGGTCCTGGAGGCTCCGGGCCATCTCGGCGCCGACATCGTCGTGGGCGACGGCCAGACCCTCGGCCTGCCGATGTCCTACGGCGGCCCGTCCTTCGGCTTCTTCGCCTCCAAGATGGACCTGGTGCGGCGCATGCCGGGCCGCATCGTGGGCATCGCCCACGACCACGACGGCCGGCGCGGCTTCGTGCTGACCCTGCAGGCCCGTGAGCAGCACATCCGCCGGGCCAAGGCCACCAGCAACATCTGCACCAACCAGGCATACTGCGCGCTGGCCGCCACCATCTACCTCACGCTGCTGGGGCCCCAGGGCCTGCGTGAGGTGGGCGAGCTCTCCTACCAGAAGGCGCACTACGCGGCCGAGCAGCTGAGCAGGGTTCCCGGGGTGCGGCTGGCGCACCCCGATGCTCCATTTTTCTGCGAATTCGCGATGCGGGCTCCCAAGCCGATGGTCGCTCCGTTGCTCGAGCGCGGCTATCTCGTCGGGCCCGACCTCGGCAGGTGGTTCCCTGACCTGAAGGACGCGTTCCTGGTGGCCGTGACGGAGAAGCGGACCAAGGCGGAGATCGATGGCCTGGTCGCCGCGGTACGGGAGGTCCTGGCATGAGCGAGCCGCTGATCTTCGACCGGTCGGTGCCCGGACGCCGGGCCGTGACCTTTCCGGCTTCCGATGTGCCGGCCGCGCCGCTGCCGCAGGGGACAAGGCAGTCGCCACCGCGTCTGCCGGAGGTATCCGAGCTGGACGCGGTGCGGCACTTCACCCGCATCTCGGAGAGCATCTACGCGATCGACAAGGGCTTTTATCCGCTCGGCTCGTGCACCATGAAGTACAATCCGAAGCTGAACGATGTCGCGGCGAATCTTCCGGGATTTGCGGGCCTGCATCCGTTCAGTCCCGAGGGCGGGGCGCAGGGCGCGCTGGCCATGCTCTGGCGGCTGGAGCGCATCCTGTGCGAGGTCGCCGGCATGGCCCGTTTCACGCTGGAGCCCGCGGCCGGCGCCCACGGCGAGCTGACCGGGATGCTGATCACCCGCGCCTACCACCGCCACCGGGGCGATGACGCCAAGCGGCGGAAGGTCCTGATCCCCGACTCGGCCCATGGCACGAACCCGGCCACGGCGGCCGGGCTCGGGTACGAGGTCGTGGAGGTCGCCTCCGACGCGCGCGGCGGTGTCGATGTGGCGGCGCTGCGCGCTGCCTGCGACGACAGCGTGGCGGCGCTGATGCTGACCAACCCCAACACCCTGGGCCTCTTCGACGAGCACATCGACGAGATCGCCGCCATCGTGCACGGTGCCGGCGGGCTCCTCTACTACGACGGGGCCAACGCCAACGCCATCGTGGGCCGCGTGCGGCCGGGCGACATGGGCTTCGACATCGTGCACTTCAACCTGCACAAGACCTTCTCCACGCCGCACGGCATGGGCGGGCCGGGCGCCGGCCCCGTCGGCGTGGTGGAGTCCCTCGTGCCGTTTCTGCCCGTGCCCCTGATCGAGCGCGACCGCGACCGCTACCACTGGCGGTGGGACCTCGAGCACAGCATCGGCCGCGTCCGGGCCGGCTACGGCAACTTCGGCGTGCTGGTGCGCGCCTTCACGTACATCCTGGCCAACGGGCGCGACGGTCTGGAGGACATCAGCGGCCACGCGGTGCTGAACGCCAACTACCTGCTGGCGCGGCTCGGCGAGCTGTTCGATGTGCCGTTCGACCGCCGCTGCATGCACGAGTTCGTGGTATCCGCCAAGACGCTGAAGGCGAGGACCGGCGTGCGCGCGCTGGATGTCGGCAAGGCCATCCTCGACCGGGGCATGCACGCCCCGACGGTGTACTTCCCCCTGGTTGTGGAGGAGGCCATGATGGTCGAGCCCACGGAGACGGAGACCCTGGAGGTCCTGGACGCGTACGCTGAGGCCATGGCCGCCATCGTCGCCCAGGCGGAGCGCGACCCGGAGTCCCTGCACGCGGCGCCCACGACGACGCCGGTCGGGCGCATGGACGAGGCGACGGCCGCGCGCAAGCCCGTGGTCCGCTGGACCGGGGAGGCCGCCAACTGACCGATATCCTGGCCCACCTGCGGGATGTGCCGGACTTTCCCGCGCCGGGCGTGGTGTTCAAGGACATCACGCCCCTTCTCGCTTCGCCGCGGGCCTTTGCCGACTGCGTCGAGGCCCTGGCGGCCGGCCTGCGCCCGCACGCGCCGGACGTTGTGCTGGGCGTCGAGGCCCGCGGCTTCATCGTGGCGGCGCCCGTGGCACTGGCGCTTGGCGCTGGGCTGGTGCCGGTCCGCAAGCCCGGCAAGCTCCCGGGACCCTCCATCGATGTGGCCTACGCCCTCGAGTACGGGGAGGGACGTCTGGAGGTCCACGCCGACGCCGTGCGGCCCGGGCAGCGCGTGGCCGTGGTCGACGACCTGCTGGCGACCGGCGGCACGGGGCGGGCGGCGGCCCAGTTGGCCGCGCGGCTGGGGGGCGAGGTCGTGGCCTTCGGCTTCCTGCTGGAGTTGGGCTTTCTGAACGGGCGGGCGGCGCTGCCCTCCGTTCCTGTGATCTCACTTGCGACCGTGGCGTGAGGTCGCCCTCGGCCTCGTCCTTGCTTTGGCGGCAGGGTGCGGGGCGCCCGCAAGACCCGCAGTGATCCAGGCGGCCCGTGCTGCGGCGACCGCGACGGCGGGCGCCACCAAATCCGCGCCTTCGGTCCGGGCCACGGCGACCGCCACCCCTGCGCCCCCGCTGCAGGGGCGCGTCATCGTCCTCGACCCCGGCCACGGCTCGCACAGCGGCGCCGAGAGCGCGGCGGGCAACTGGGAGGACGACAACGTCCTCGCCATCGCCCAGGATGCCGTGCCGATGCTGGAGGCGCTCGGGGCGGAGGTGCGCCTGACCCGCAGCACGCCCGCCATCCTCGGGTCCGCGGATAACACCGACCTCACGGCGCGCGTCGCGGATGCCATCGCCTGGCACGCGGACGTCTTCATCTCGCTGCACCAGAACTGGTAGCCCGCGGCCTCGGCGCAGGGGGTGCAGACCTTCTACGCGACGCCGCAGTCCCAGGCACTGGCCACCGACCTGCAGCAGGCCGTCGTGGCGGGCACGGGGCTGGCCAGTCTCGGGCTCGGCCACCGGGTGTACTGGGTTGTGGCCTGCAACCCCATGCCCGCGGTGCTGATCGAGGGGGGCTTTCTCAGCAACCCCGCCGAGGCGGCGGAGATCTCCGCGCCGGCCTTTCAGATGAAGGAGGCCCAGGCGATCACGGCTGGATTGGCGACCTACTTCGCCAATGCGGCAAACCCCGTCGGTGCCCAGGCGCTGCCGCAGCGGCTGCAGACCATGTGCGCCATGAATCCGGTCCAGGCCAAGGGCTGGGTCACCGAGCAGTACCAGCGGCGCCACCAGGGGACGGGCGGGTAGGCGTCGGGGGGCCGGTGCAGGCCAAGGGCTGAGTCACGGAGCAGTACCAGCCGCGGCACCAGGCTTTGGGTGGGTAGGCGTCCCGCGGGGTCGGGGCGAAATCCCCCCGGCATGGCGACAGAGGAGCGGCCCCTGCGCGACGCGGCGGTCCTGGCCCCCGTCTACCGCGACGGTGACGGGCGGCTGCGGCTTGTGCTCGTGCTGCGGGGGCCAGGTGGGATCCACGGCGACCAGATCGCGCTGCCGGGCGGGCGGCCCGAGCCGGAGGACGGCTCGCTGGAGGAGACGGCGCTGCGGGAGTCCGAGGAGGAGATCGGGCTGCCGCGGGCGGCGGTGCGCGTCGTGGCGCGCCTGCCCGAGGTGGCCACGCTGACCTCGGGGTTCCGCGTCGCGCCGTTTCTGGGGCACGTGGCGCGGCGGCCGGCGGCCTGGCGGGTGCAGGCCGCCGAGATCGCCGAGGTGCTGGAGCCGGCGGTGGCGGAGTTGGCCGATCCGGCGGCGCGGGGCCAGGAGGAGCGCCTGGGGGCGACGTGGGCGGCGCCGCGGGTTGTGCCCGTGATCCGCTGGGGGGCGCACGTCATCTGGGGCGTCACGCACCGCATCCTGGAGGACCTGCTGCCGCGGATCGCGGCGGGGGAGTGGCCGCTCTAAGGTCGGGGGCGGAGGCAGGGGGCCGGCTGGGTGGTCATTCGGATCGGTGAAGCCCGGGACGCCATGCGGGTTCTCGAGATCGACCGGCTGACCTGGGCGCCCTGGAACTCACCGACGCCGCCACCCGCGGCGGATGCGACCGAGCATTATCGCGGTGCGCTCCGGGCCGGGGAGTTCCTCGTCGCCGAGCGTGACGGTGAGGTGTGCGGCCGGCTCGGGTTGCACACCCCATTTCCGATCCCATCGAGTGCGCACGTCGCGCTCATCGACATCAACGTGCACCCGGAGCGCCAGCGGCAGGGCATCGCCACGGCGCTGCTCGCCGCCGCGCCGGACCGGGCACGGCGCCTCGGCAAGCGCAAGCTCACGCTGCGGGTTCTGTCGACCAATCCGGTGGCGCATCGCCTGTACGTGCACGCCGGCTTCGAGGAGGAAGGCCGCCTCAAAGGCGAGTTCCTCATCGACGGCAGTCTGGTGGACGACATCCTGATGGCGAAGTGGATCTGAGGCGCGGCAGTCCGCTCTCGAGGGGCAGGCCTGCCTGAGGTTCCCCGCGTCGACCCCTCCCGCCGATAAGAGGGAGGGGGCCGGTGCGTGGCCGGGAGGTCGCTCGGCGCGGTCGTGGCGTTGGCGCTGCTACTGCTCGCTGGGTGCGCGGCAAGGGTGGAGGCGCCGGCGGCGGCCGCGGCGGCACCGGCCGAGGCGCAGCCCACCGGCCCGCTTGCGGGCCAGGTCATCGTCCTGGATCCGGGCCACGGCAACCACACGGGGGAACACAGCGCCGCCGGCGACTGGGAGGACGACAACGTCCTGGCCGTCGCCGAGGACACGGCGCCGCTGCTGACCGCCATGGGCGCCACGGTGCACCTCACGCGGACGGGCCCCGACCTGTTGGGCAGCCAGAACAACACCGACCTCACGGCGCGGGTGGCCGACGCCATCCGCTGGCATGCCGACGTCTTCGTGTCGATCCACGAGAACTACTTCAACGGGTCGCAGGTCGCCACCGGCGTCGAGACCTTCTGGGCCAACCCCAACTCCAAGGCGCTCGCCCAAGATCTGCAGACGGCCGTGGCCGCGGGCACAGGGCTGCAGAACCGGGGGGTCGACTCCCGGCCATACTGGGTCATCGCCTGCAACCCCATGCCCGCCGTGCTGATCGAGGCGGGCTTTCTCAGCAACCCCGCGGAGGCGGCCCTGATCTCCACGCCGGCCTTTCAGGAGCAGGAGGCGCAAGCCATCGCCGGCGGGCTTGAGATGTATCTGACGACCCGAGGGGTGCCGGTCGGCGCGACGCCGCTCCGGGGCGAGAACAAGTACATGTGCACCAGCATGAACCCCGTGCAGGCGAACACCTGGCTCCTGGCGATGGGTGAGTGAGTGCGGAGATGAACGGCGCGGGGCGCAAGGCCCCGCGCCGCCCGAACGCTCAGCTTCCGGACAGGGTCACCAGGTCGAGCGGGTCGCCGCCGAACAGGACCTGCGGCAGGAAGTTCTGCACGCGGTTGTTGACCAGCCAGATGTCCTGACCCACGTACAGGTCGATGGCCGGCACGTCCTTCTGCATCTGCGCCTGGATATCGGCCAGGTACTTCAGGCGCTGGCTCTGCGAGGCCGTGGTGTGCTGCTCCTGGTACAGCGTGTCGATGCCGCTGTACCGGGCGATGTTCAGGCCGGCGGGCGGGTTGCCGGCGCTGATGAAGGTCAGCGGGAACAGGGCGTCGGGGTCGGGGGCCAGGGTGTCGCCGATGATCGAGGCCGGGGTCGTCGGCAGGATGCGCTCCTGGACCAGGGTGCCGCGCTCCAGCGGCCGCGACTGCATGTTGATGCCGACGGCCTGGAAGTTCGCCGAGATGAACTGGCCGGCGTTCACGTCCTCCGTGTCGTTGTAAGTCGTGAAGAAGCCGGTGATGGGCAGCTTCACGCCGGACTGCGCCAGCAGCTGCTTGGCCTTGGCCGGATCGTACACGTTCTGCGGGTTGACGGTGGCGTCAAAGCCCACCTGGCCGGGCAGGATCATGCCGTTGTACCCCGGGGTGCCGTAGCCGCGCAGCACCGTCGACACCAGGCCCTTGTAATTGATGGCGTAGCTCATGGCGCGGCGCACCAGGACGTTGTTGAAGGGCGGCACCGTCGTGTTGATCTCCAGCCAGTCGGTGAAGAGGGCCGGCTTCACGATCAGGTGGGCGTTGGGCGTGCTCTTATACTCGTCCGCGGTGACGCCGTCCAGGCCGGCGATGTCGACCTGGCCCGTCTTCACGGCCAGGGCGGCGGTCTGCGCGTCCGCGATGACCTTGAAGATGATCGTCTTGACGGCGGGCGGCGTGCCCCAGTAGTTGGGGTTGGCCACCAGAGTGACCTGCTGGTTGGGGATCTTCTGCTGCAGCATGTAGGGGCCGGTGCCGATGGGGGTCGCCTCATAGCCGGCCTTGCCCAGCTTGTTCCAGGCGGCCTGGCTCATGATCCAGCCCGTGGAGGGCTCCAGGTTGACCAGATACCAGACAAAGCCCAGGAACGGCGAGCTGAGGTGCATCACGGCCTCGTAGGGGTTGGGGCAGTCGACGCTCTGCACGATCGAGGCCTCGCTCTGCCAGAACGAGCCGTTGGCCTTATTCTTGTTGAAGTTCCAGGTGAAGGCGACGTCGGCGCAGGTGAAGCCGCCGTAGCCGCCCTGCCACTTCACGCCCTTGCGGAGCTGGAAGGTGTACGTCTTGCCGTCCGGGCTGACCGTGTAGCTGGTGGCGAGGTCGGGCTCGATCTGGTTGGTCGTGCCCGGCTTGACCTGCAGCAGCGAGTCGTAGATCTGGTTCATCATCTCGGTGTCCTCGCCGGTGGTCGTGAAGGCGGGGACCAGCGAGACGCCGGTGGAGATCTGCGAAATCACGAGTGTGTTGTTGCTCGAGCCGGCGGCGGACGCGGTGGAGGCGGCTGAGGCGCTGGTGGACGCGCTGGCGCTGGCGCCGGAGCCGGTGCTGCTGGCAGGCGCGGCGCCCCCGCACGCAGTGGCAAGGAGGCCAAGGCACAGGGTCAGGGCGAAGGCCAGGATAGACCGCGGGCGGACGGGCGTGGCAGGCGGGACACGGTGTGGCGACCCAGGCGGTGGCGTGGCGCGCATCTCGTTCCTCCTCGCATGACATGATGCCGTGTAGCGGAATGGCGGTAGGCATTCGCCGCCGACGGCGCGGTCCCCTGTCATGCGGTGCCGATCGCCCGCAGATTTCGCGGGGGAAGGGTCAGCAGGCGTCGGGCGCGGTCCGGGGTGCGGCGTCGGTTGCACGCGGGCGGCGGGGCCGACCATGGCACAGGTGGCGCTCATGCCGAGACTCCGTGGATA
>DAHVAF010000062.1 GCA_027314765.1 Clostridia bacterium
CCTGGCCCGCGACCTGGCCGACCTGGTGGCTCAAGGGCCGACCAGCACCTCATAGGTCCTTCTCAGCGTGTCGTATACCCGGCGAACGCAACCCGCGCGCGAACCTCGCGCAGCGTGCGCTCAAGCTCAGATCTCTGGACACGGGACCGTTTAGGTGTGGATCATTTATGGCACACCTCGCCCGCCCGGCGGGGCGGTCCGTCCCGCACCTCCCTCGCCGGATCGGCTCAGCGCGCTTGGTGGATCCACCATTTCGAGGTGCCCGTCCGGTGGCCGATGTCCAGAGGTCTGAAGCTGGATCCCTCGCGTGAGCTGCAGCCACGGCACCCGTTGCAGCGCGGCCACGAAGCGCTCGATGTCGGGGCGGTTCATGGCGCTGGTCAGCGGGATCTCGTCAACCTGAAGGTTTGGCGCCCAGCGGTCCGGTGAGCGGGTTGGCCGGCGCCCTTCGCTCGCGGTTCCCCATCACCTGCCGCCGCCCCGCCTGCAGAAGCGCATGGTCACGCAGGCGCGTCCCGTCCTGTCTTTGCCCAAGCACCGGCCCGTCGCGCGGGGGCATACCCTGCCTGTGCGGGGGGCGTTGGGGGCTTGGCGACGGGACAGCGTCTGGGACACCTGGCCGTGCTAATGGCGGACGGGCGCGAACGGGCGGCGGCGGCCGAGCTTGACGCCCGGGGCGTGGCGACCCGCACATGGCCCGCCGCTGACGATGCGGCCCTGGACCATGTGCTGCGCGACGCGCTGGCCGTCCTCGGGCCCGTCCGGATGCCCGCCGCCGTCCTGCCCGCGCTCGAGCTGCTGCCGCCCGGGACCCCTGTCATCGTCGGCGTGGCCGATCCCGCCCTGCGGGTGGCGACACGCCGCTGCCAGCTGCTGACGTACGCGGACGACGAGGCCTTCGCCACCCGCAACGCGGTGCCCACGGCCGAGGGCGCGGTCATGGAGGCGAGCCGGCTGGCGGGGGCGACCGCGCACGGGGCCCGTGCCGCCGTCCTTGGCTTCGGGCGCTGCGGGCAGGCGCTGGCGGAGCGGCTCATCGCCTGGCACGCCGATGTCGTGGTCGCCGCCCGCCGTCCGGAGCAGCTGGCCCTGGCCGCGGCCCACGGCGCCCGCGCCGTTCCCTGGTCCCGGCGCACCGGCGCCATCGCCGACTGCCGCTTCATCTTCAACACCGTCCCGGCGCCAGCGCTCGGCGCCCGCGAGTTGGCCGAGGTCGACCGCCAGGCCTGGGTGATCGACCTGGCCTCGGCGCCCGGCGGCGTCGACCTGGCGGCCGCCGGCCAGCTCGGCGTGCAGGCGCGGCTTCTGCCGGGGCTTCCCGGCCGCATCTTCCCCGAGACGGCCGGCCGCCTGGTGGCCGAGACCGTCTATCCATGGCTGCCGCCGTCGCTGCGGCAGAGCGAGGTGTGAGACGAATGGCGCTTCGAGGCAAGACCCTGGGTTGGGCCCTGTCCGCGTCCCACCACACGCTGCCGCTGATCCTGCCCGTCATGGAGCGGGCTGTGGCCGCGGGCGCCGAGGTCATCCCGATCGTGTCGCACACGGTCACCAGCACGCCGACCAAGCACGGCACGCCGGCGGACTGGCTCGGCGGGCTCCGGGCCGTCACGGGCCGTGAGCCGCTGCGCGAGATCCCCGAGGTCGAGCCGTTCGGGCCCGACCGCACCTGCGACTGCGTGCTGATCGCGCCCATGACGGGCAACACGATGGCCCGCTTCGCGAACGCGATCACCGACAGCGCCCCGCTGATGGCGGCCAAGGCCCAGCTCAGGACCGGCGGGCCCGTGGTCCTCTCGATCACCACGAACGACGCCCTTGGCCTCAACGCGAAGAACCTGGCCACCCTGCTCAACACGCGCAACGTGTACTTCGTGCCGTTCGGCCAGGACAGCCCGGCCGGCAAGCCCAACTCCCTCGTCGCTCATCTCGACCTCCTCCTTCCCACCGTCGAGGCCGCGCTCGCGGGCCACCAGCTGCAACCGATCCTGCAGCCGTGGTGATTGCCGCCGATTGCGGTCAAGGCTAATCTTGCGTGCAGGAGGCGGTCGGGTGAGCCAGGCGGCGGTGGCGGTGGTCGGCGCGACGGGCGCCGTGGGGAGCCGGGTGGTCAGGGTGCTGGAGGAGCGCGCCTTTCCGCTGCGTGACCTGCGCCTTTTGGCGACGGAGCGCTCCGCCGGCGCCGAGGTCCCCTTCCGCGGCGAGATGCTGCGCGTCGAGCCGACCACGCCCGAGCGCTTCCGGGGCATCGACCTCTGCTTTCTGGCCGTTCCCGGATCCGCCAGCAGCCGCACCCTGGCGCCCCAGGTCCGGGCCGCCGGCGCCGTTGTGATCGACAAGGGCAGTGCCTTCCGCATGGAGCCCGACGTCCCGCTCGTGGTGCCCGAGGTCAACCCGGACTCCGTCCGCGGCCACGGGGGGCTGCTGGCGACCCCCAACTGCTCGACCATCCAGCTCGTCGTGGCCCTGCAGCCCATCCTGCGCGCCGGCGGTGGCCTGCGCCGCGTGCTGGTCTCGACCTACCAGGCCGCCTCCGGTGCCGGCCAGGGCGGCGCCGACGAGCTGGAGGCGCAGTCCCGCGACCAGAGCCACCCGTCCCGGGTGTTCCCGCGGCCCCTGGCCTTCAACGTCATTCCGCACATCGACACGTTCGACCCGGCCGGCGGCTTCACCCAGGAGGAGCTGAAGCTGCGTCGCGAGAGCCGCAAGATCCTGAGCCTCCCGGGCCTGCGTCTCTCGGCGACGGCCGTGCGAGTACCTGTTTTTGTCGGCCACTGCGAAGCAGTGTATGTGGAGACGGAGCGGCACCTGGCGGTCGAGGAGGCGCGCGCGGCCCTGGCGGCGGCGCCGGGGGTGAAGCTGGTCGACGACCCGGCCGCGGCGGCCTACCCGACGGCCCTGGATGCCGCCGGCCGCGACGATGTGCTGGTGGGCCGCCTGCGCCAGGACCCGGACGAGGAAAACGGCCTGCACTTCTGGGTCGCGGCGGACAACCTGCGCAAGGGTGCCGCCACGAACGGCGTCCAGATCGCCGAGCTCCTGGTCGGGCAAGGCCTGCTGTAGTCCGCTCGAGGGGGATCCCGTTTGCGGATTATCGTCCAGAAGTTCGGCGGCACCAGTCTCGCGACGGCCGCGTACCGCGAGCGCGTGGCCGACCGCGTGGCGTCGGCGCGGCAGCGGCAGCTGGTGCCCGTGGTCGTCGTGTCGGCCATGGGCCGCGCCGGCGACCCCTACGCCACCGACACGCTGATCGAGCTGGCGCGCTCGGTGGACCCCGACATCCCGCAGCGCGAGCTCGACCTGCTGATCTCGTGCGGGGAGACCATCTCCTCCGCCATCATGGGCGCCACCCTGCGCCGCCGGGGCGAGCCGGCCGTGGTGCTCACCGGCCGCCAGGCCGGCATCGTCACCGACTGCTCGTTCGGCAACGCCCGCATCCTGCGCGTGGAGCCGGAGGCCGACCTGCGCCACATCGAGCGCGGCCACCTCTGCGTCGTGGCGGGCTTCCAGGGCGCCAGCGAATCGGGGGACCTCACGACCCTGGGCCGCGGGGGCTCGGACACCACCGCCGCTGCCCTGGCCGTGGCCCTGCGCGCCGAGTTGGTCGAAATCTACACCGACGTGGAGGGCGTGAAGACCGCCGATCCGCGGATCGTGCCGGAGGCCCGCACCCTGCGCGTCGTGTCGTACGAGGAGATCTTCCAGATGGCCCACCAAGGGGCGAAGGTCGTCCACCCCCGCGCCGTCGAGCTCGCCATGCGCGCCAACGTCCCCGTCCGCGTGCGCAGCACCTTCGAGGACGGCGACGGGACCCTGATCACGCACTACTTCGAGGCCTCCGAGGGCTGGTCGGGCAGCGGCGCCGCCGGCCGGGTCATCACCGGCGTCACGCACCTGGCCGGGGTCAGTTTGATCGAGGTGCAGGCGGACGGGGCCGCCGACGCGAACGTGCGGGTGTTCAAGCCCCTGGCGGAGGCCGGCATCAGCGTGGACCTGATCAACGTGTCGCCCGGCCGCCGCTCGTTCACGGTGCCGACCACGGATGCGCCCAGCGCGCGCGCCCGGCTGGAGGCGGAGGGCTTCACGGTCACGACCACGGACAGCTGCGCGAAGGTGTCCATCGTCGGGAGCGGCATGCACGGTCTGCCGGGCGTGATGGCCATGGTCAGCGAGGCCCTGGCGGAGCAGGGGATCGAGATCCTGCAGACCGCCGACTCGCACGTGACCATCTCCTGCCTGGTGCGGCGCGCCGACATGGAGCGGGCGGTGAAGGCGTTGCACCGCCGCTTCCACCTGGACCACGCTTAGGCGCCGCCGTGACGGCGCACGCGATGCGTGCGCCGACCAAATCCGCGCTTCGGGAGGCTTTGGCAATGGACTTTGGTCACGTCATCACCGCCCTCGTCAGCCCCATGCGCCCCGACGGGCAGGTGGACCTCGCGCGGGCGGCCGAGCTGGCCCGGCGCCTGGCGAGGCAGGGCTCCGACGGGTTCGTCGTCAGCGGCACGACGGGGGAGTCGCCGACCCTGAGCCACGCCGAGAAGCTGGGGCTGCTGGCGGCCGTGCGCGAGGCCGTCGACGGGCGCGCCTTCGTCTGGTTCGGGGCCGGCAGCTACGACACGGCGGCCAGCGTGGCGCTCGCGCGGGAGGCGGCGGCCGCCGGCGCGCAGGGCATCCTCGCCGTCGTGCCCTACTACAACAAGCCGCCGCAGGAGGGGCTCTACCGCCACTTCCGCGCGATCGCGGACGCCACCCCGCTGCCCGTGATGCTCTACAACGTGCCGGGGCGGACAAGCTGCAACCTGCTGCCGGCGACGGTGGCGCGGCTGGTGGCCGATGAGCCCCGGATCGCGGCGATCAAGGAGGCCAGCGGCAACGTCGAGCAGACGTCCGAGATCCGGCGCCTGTGCCCCCAGCCCTTCCGCATCTACAGCGGCGATGACTCGCTGACCCTGCCGATCATGGCCTGCGGCGGCTCGGGCATCGTCAGCGTGGCCTCGCACGTGGCGGCGGCGGACATCCGGGCGATGGTGGACCGCTTCCTCAGCGGCGACGCGGCGGGGGCCGAGGTCCTGCACCGGCGGCTGTGGCCGCTCTTCAAGGTGCTGTTCGTCACGGCCAATCCCATCCCGGTGAAGTACGCGCTGGCGCAGTGCGGGTTCCCGGTGGGAGGCTGCCGGCTGCCGCTGGTGGAGCCGGCCGAGGGCGAGGCGGCGGCCATCCGCACGGTGCTGGCGGAGCTGGGGCTGCTGGCGGCGCCTGTGGCGGCCCCCGTCGCGGACTGACGACGCAGGAACCGGTCCCCCGCGCGCCCAAGCCCCAGTGGCGGGGGGAAGGGCGTTGAGCGAGTCCGAGCGGTACACGGCGGGTATGAAGGTCCGGCGCGAGGTGCTTGGCGACGCGTACGTCGACAACGCGCTGCGGGGCGCCGACGCGCTGGGCCAACCGCTGCAGGAATACATCACCGAGGCCGCGTGGGGCACGGTGTGGTCGCGCCCGGGCCTGCCGCGCAAGAGCCGCAGCCTCATCGTGATGGCCATGCTGACGGTGCTCAACCGCCCGCACGAGCTGGCCATTCACGTGCGCGGCGCGCTCCGCAACGGCTGCACCCGCGA
The DNA here is from genome assembly GCA_027314765.1 of Clostridia bacterium. Taxonomy (GTDB): domain Bacteria; phylum Bacillota; class Sulfobacillia; order RBS10-35; family JAJYVM01; genus JAJYVM01. The sequence goes on from DAHVAF010000062.1 coordinate 5,613, forward strand.
GGAGATCGTCGAGGTCATCCTGCAGGCTGCCGTGTACGGCGGGGCGCCCGCGGGCCTGGACGGCATGCGCGTGGCGCGCGAGGTGTTCGCGGAGAGTGAGTAGGGGCGGCGGAGCTTGACGCGCTGGTCGAGGCCATGGCGCCGGCGGGCGCGCCCGGCTTGGCGATCGCCGTGGGCGTGGGCGGGGAGTTCGCTACCAGCGCCGCCTGGGCTGCGCGGACCTGGAGCGGGGCATGCCCATTCAGCCAGACACCGTGTTCCGGCTCGCATCCCTGAGCAAGCCAGGAGCACGTCGTCGGGACGCGGGTGGCGCGCCGCGAAGTCAGCCCGCGCGTGCAGGAGGGACAGGTCCGGCTCGGGTTCGGACGCGCCGTCCAACTCGATCGGGCTCTGCACGCGCACGATGGCGCGACCGGCTACGACCCCGGAGAGAACGTTGGCCAGGCGGTCCACCTGAGCGGCGTGGTGGCTGCCAATTGTGCCGGAGCCGCAGGCCGCTACCGCTCGCGGCTGGCCCGCCACGCCTCCGCGTACGCGGTCAGCCGGGCCGCCACGCGCCCGTGCACGCTCTCGGCGGGGTAGGCGCCGGCCGGCCCGGGCTTGCCGGCCGGCACGCCCGTCAGGATCTCGATGCCCTCGTCGATGCTGGCGGCCGTCCAGATGTGGAAGCGCCCGGCCGCCACCGCGGCGACCACCTCGTCGTCCAGGAGGAGGTTCTTCACGTTCTGACGGGGGATGACGACGCCCTGCTCGCCGGTCAGGCCGCCCTCGCCTCCGGCGCAGGTGCGGAAGTAGCCCTCGATCTTCTCGTTGACGCCGCCGATCGGCTGCACGTTGCCGTCCTGGTCGACGGAGCCCGTGACCGCCAGCCCCTGGCGGATCGGCACGCCGGACAGCTCCGAGAGGAGGGCGTAGAGCTCGGCATCGCTGGCGCTGTCGCCGTCGACCTCCTCGTAGGTCTGCTCGAAGGCCACGCTGGCGGAGAGGCTGAGCGGCGTCTCCTGCGCGTACGTCGCCGAAAGGTAGGCGGACAGGGTCAGCACGCCCTTCGTGTGGATGGCGCCGCTCATCTGGGTCTCGCGCTCGATGTGCGCGATCCCGCCGCGCCCGACCCACGTCCGGGCCGTGATGCGCACCGGCCTGCCGAACGCCGTGTCGCCGAGGTTGATGACGGTGAGGCCGTTGATCTGGCCGACGGCGGCGCCGCCCGTCGGCACCATGAGGTCGCCCCGCCGCGTCGCCTCCTGCAGCCGGTCCTCCACCCG
>DAHVAF010000076.1 GCA_027314765.1 Clostridia bacterium
CCGCCGCGAGCTCCGCCAGGCGGGCGCCGCTCGCCATCGCCAGGATCAGGCGCGGGTCGCGGCCGGGCGCCGGCTCGATCGCGGCGAACAGCGCCCGCACGTCCGCCTTCCACACCCAGCGCACGTCGAACGCGAGCTCGCCCAGCGGCCAAGCGCCTCGGGCAGGCGCGCCACGTCGCCACCCCCACGCAGCCAGCGTCGGCGTTGCGCGGGGGGCGGCGGAAGGGGCCAACCGTCGCCTCCAGCGGGCCAACCGGCCCGATCGGGCGGCGGGTGGCGGAACGGCCCGGCGCCATGGCCCGCCGCGGTGCCGAGGTCCAACCGGGCCGCGACCGCGGACGCTGCTGCCAGTCATGGACCTCCGTGCGCCCGGCGGACTTGGTGCCGAGGTCCAAACCGACCACCACCGCGGACGCTGCTGCCCGTCATCGGCCTCCGTGCGCCCGGCGGACTTGGTGCCGAGGTCCGAACGGACCCCGAACGCGGCCGCTGCTGCCCGCGATTTGCCGCCGTGCGGCCGTGGGGACGGGTGCCGTCGGACCGCTACCCTCGACGGGGAGAGACCGAAGATGCGCATCGGCGTGCTGACGAGCGGCGGCGACGCGCCGGGGATGAACGCGGTCATCCGCGCGGTGGTTCGGCGCGGCGTGTATGCGGGCGCCGAGATGATCGGGGTGGCCCGGGGCTTCGCGGGCCTGATGGCGGCCGAGCTCACGCCGCTGGACGTCGGCTCGGTGGCGGACATCGTCCACCGGGGCGGCACCCTGCTGCTGACGGCGCGCAGCCCGGAGTTCGCGACGCCGGAGGGTGTTGCGCGCGGCGCGCGAGGGGCGGCCGGGCTGGATGCGATCGTCCTGATCGGGGGCGACGGCACGGTGCGCGGGGCCGCGGCCCTCGAGGCGGCCGGTGTGGCCACGGTGACGGTCCCGGCGACGATCGACGACGATGTGCCCCGCACCGACCAGACCACCGGCTTCGACACGGCGGTCAACACGGTGGTCGAGGCGGCCGACCGCATCCGGGACACGGCCACCGCCCACGAGCGCACCTTCGTGATCGAGGTCATGGGCAGCACCCGCGGCTTCATCGCCGTCCACGCGGCCCTGGCGGTGGGCGCGGAGTCCATCGTGGTGCCGGAGCTGCCGATGGATCTCGACGACATCTGCGCGCGCGTGCAGCGGGGCCACGCGCGCGGCAAACGCCACAGCCTCATCCTGGTCGCCGAGGGCGCCGCGAAGGGACCTGCCGTCGCCGAGGCGGTCCAGGCGCGCACGGGGCACGAGACGCGCGCGACGGTGCTCGGCCACGTGCAGCGGGGCGGGCCGCCGACGGCCTATGACCGCGCCCTGGCGGCGCGTCTGGGCGCGGCGGCCGTGACGCAGGCCCTGGCCGGCGCCCACGGGGTCATGGTGGCGGCGCGGGGCCGGGAGGCGGCCGCCGTGCCGTACACCGAGGTCCTGGCCGCGGTCAAGCCGTTCGAGCGCGACCTCTACGACCTGGCGCGCGCGCTGGCCATTTAGATAACGGGCTGCGCGGCAGCCTGCGGCCCGGCCCTACACGTCCCGCCGGGAAAGCGGCACGTGCGGCCGGCCGGTGTGGCTGCCGCCGGAGACCTGCACGAAGGCGCCCGTCGTCCAGGGCGACAGCTCCTCAGAAGCCAGGAACAGCACGGCACCCGCGATGTCCGACGGGGCACCCGTCCGCCCCAGCGGGTACATCTTCAGCATGGAGGCGACGTACGGGCTGGCGGCGGTGTCGCCGGCGTGGAGGACATCGCCCATCACCAGGCCCGGCGCGACCGTGTTCACGCGGATGCCGTGGGGGCCAAGCTCGATGGCCAGCACCTGTGTGATCATGTTGACGGCCGCCTTGCTGCCGCAGTAGTGCGCGGCGCCGGCCCGGGCCGAGGTGGAGGCGCCCGACGAGAAGTTGATGATGGCGCCGGGCGCGCCCCGGGCCACCATCCGCGTGGCCACGGCACGGCAGCAGAGCATGGTCCCGCGCACGTTGACGGCGAAGACCCGCTCCCACTCGGCGAGGTCCATCTCCAGCAGCGGCGTGTTGGGGAAGATTCCGGCGGCGTTGACCAGGATGTCGACGGGGCCGAGGTCTCGCTCGCACGCGGCGACCGCGGCCTCGACCTGGTCCGGATCGGCCACATCCGCCTGCAGAGCAGTGGCGTGGCCACGCTCGGGCGCAGCGCGGACGCATGCGGCGGCTGTCGCCTCCGCGGCCTCGCGGCTCAGGTCCAGCGCGCCCACGCTGGCCCCGCAGCCGGCGAAGCGCAGGCACACCTCCCGCCCCAGGCGACCACCCGCGCCCGTCACGAGAACCGTCTTGGCTGTGAAGTCCATCGCCACTTCCCCTCTCTCGGAGCGGAGATCGTTAGCGCAACTCGTCAGCGCAGATCGTCAGCGCAGATCGCGGGACAGGGGCACATGCGGCCGCCCGCAGTGGCTGCCGCCCGAGACCTCCAGGATCGCGCCGGTCGTCCATGGCGAGTCACCGGACGCCAGGAACAGGACGGCGCCCGCGACGTCCTCGGCGACCCCTGTCCGGCGCATCGGCGTGGCCTCGACCATCATCTCCATGTAGCGGCTCGGGTGAGGATCCCCGCGGCGGAGGGGCGTGTCGGTCACCAGGCCCGGCGCCACCGCGTTCACACGGATCCCGTGCGGGCCGAGCTCGATGGCCAGCACGTGGGTCAGCAGGTTGACGGCCGCCTTGCTGCCGCAGTAGTGGGCGGATCCGGCGCGGGCGGACGAGCCGGCCCCCGAGGAGAAGTTCACGATCGCCCCGGGCGCCCCGCGGGCCACGAGCCGCGACGCAACGGCTTTGCAGCACAGCATCATCCCGCGCACGTTGACGTCGAAGACCCGGTCCCACTCCTCCGGATCCATCTCCAGCAGCGGGGTGTTGGGGAAGATGCCCGCGGCGTTGACCAGCACATCGATGGGGCCAAGGCGGGCCTCGCACCCCGCCACCGCCGCCGCCACGTCCGCCTCGCTCGCCACATCGCCGGCGAAGGCCGCCGCCCGCCCCGGCAGGCCGTGCGCCGCCGCCTCCACCCGTGCGCCGTCGATGTCGAACAGCGCGACCGCCGCCCCCGCCTCCGCAAAGCGCCGGCCCACCACCGGCGCAATCCGCCCGCCGCCGCCCGTGATGAAGACCGTCTGCCCGGAGAAATCCATGAAGCGATGCCTCCTCTCGCTCCGACCATTCGTGGAGGGGCCGCCCGCCCCCTTGGCCCGGCCGGCACGTGCGCCCAAACCGGGCCCCCACCCCCGCGCGGGCAGACTGACCGCATGGGCCACATCTACATCGGCACGTCGGCCTTTTCGGAGCCCGGCTGGCGCGGCAGCTTCTACCCCGCCGACCTGCCGCCGGACCGCATGCTCGCCCACTACGCCGGGCGCCTGCCCGCCGTCGAGATCAACAGCACCTTCTACCGCATGCCGGCGCCGGCGCTGCTGGCGCGTTGGGCGGAGCAGGTGCCGCCCGCCTTCCGCTTCGCCATCAGGGCCCCGCGTCGCATCGGCCTCGCCCCCGGCCCGGCCCTCGACCGCCTGCTGGCCGTCCTGCCGGCCCTCGGCGACCATCTCGGCGCCGTGATGTTCCAGCTCCCGCGCTTCCAAACCCTTGACCCCGACGACCTGGCCGCCCTGCTGCGCGCCCTCCCGCCCGGCCTTCCCGCCGCCTTCGACTTCCGCAACCCGGTGGCGGACGTCGACGACCTGCTGCGCCAGGCCGGCGCCGCGCGCGTGGGCGTGGACGACGCGCCCCCCGTGCCCGGCCGCCGCCTCACATACATCCGCCTGCGCCAGGCCGGCTTCGACACGGCCGAGTGGGCGGAGCGCCTGCACGCCCTCGCCGCCCGCGGGCAGGACGTCTACGCCTTCGTGAAGCACGAGCCGGATGTGGACTCGCCGGGCCGCGCTATGGCCCTGGCCCAGGAGGTGGCGCGCTCGCTGGCGTATCGGTAGCCCCATGGAAGACACGCGGGAAGAAACACGCGACGAAACACCGCACCTGCTGCGCCACCTGCTGGCCACGATCGCGTTCCGCGGCGGCCTCTGCCTGCGCGGCGCCCCGGACGGCTTCGCCGACTTCCAGGCCGGCGCCGACGTCCGTTCGCCCATCGATCTCGTGCGGCACCTCTCCCGCCTGATGGAGTTCACCGGGCGGATCCTTCGCGGCGGTGAGCCAGTCCGGAGCCAGGGAGGGCGGCAGGCCGGCGGGACGCCGTCCGCCGATCTGTCCTGGCCCCAGGAGCTGGACCGTTTGAGCGAGGCCATGGCCACGCTGGACGGCGTGCTGGCGACCGCCCCGCTCGCAGCCGCCGATGTGGATGCGGTCATCCAGGGCCCGCTGGCGGACGCGCTCACGCACGTGGGGCAGCTGGCCACCCTGCGCCGGCTGGCCGGTGCGCCGATCGCGGGCGCCAACTACCCGCGGGCGCCGATCGTCGATGGCCAGGTGAAGATCTGAGCGACGACGTCTGGACGGTGGAGCGCCACCTCGCTGGCAGGCCGGCGGACGTGGTGGCGCTCTACAGGCAGTCCATCGCCCTGCCCGAGGCCTGCGGCCCATTCTCGTACGCGGTCCACAGGTCGGCCATCACGCTGAAAGGCACAGGGGGGGCTTCGCCGGGGCCAAGCTGACGGCGCGCGCCCTGATCGGCTATCTCGACCTGCAGCGACGGATTGTGGACCCCCGCATCCGGTCCGGCTCGCCCTGCACGGCGCGCCTCTTCGTCCACCACTTCCGGTTCCGCCTGACGGGCCCTGACGACCTGGACGCGGAGTTCGCGGGGTGGCTGCGGGAAGCTGATCAGGTGGGTGGCGGGGCGCATCGCGATCGCCAACACCTGGCATGCATGAATCATTGACCGGCGCTAAAGGACGGGCCCGCAAGTGGCGGCCCTGACGTCACGTGTCCGATGCGAGGCCGGCGCCCCGCGGCTGTCCGCCCAAAGGCCCCCGCGGAGCCTTGCCGCAAACTGAATGCCCATCGCGACAGCACCGTCACTTCTTCACATCGAAACGAACACACATACGAACGCGGACCGCGGACACTCGCAGAGAGGGCTCCACCTACGGGCGACGAAACTAGCAGACAACGGAGGGCGTGGTAAATGCTTCCGGACCAGGCCTTTCTCGACAGACGGAGTCTGTATGCGACGTTCGGCGCCTGGATGACGCGCGACTTCGAGGTACGAAGTGAACCTCGGGCGCAGCACACGTAGCATTGATACCTTCGAGCGCCTGTGCCAGA
>DAHVAF010000084.1 GCA_027314765.1 Clostridia bacterium
GGTGTGGCCATCCATCGCGCTGGGCATCGCGGTCTCACTCTCCGGGCGGCGCCGGCCCGGGCGGGGGCCAGGCGCCGTGGACCTCGTTCGGGCGGTACGCGACGCAGGCCAAGGCGGTGTGGCCATCCATCGCGCTGGGCATCGCGGCTCACTCTCCCGGCGGCGCCGGCCCGGGCGGGGGCCAGGCGCCGTGGACCTCGTTCAGGCGGTACGCGACGCAGGCCAAGGCGGTGTGGACATCCATCGCGCTGGGCATCGCGGTCTCACTCTCCGGGCGGCGCCGGCTCCGGGACCATCTCGATGGCGTGGCACGGGCACACCTCGAAGCAGACTGCGCAGCCCGTGCAGCGCCCGTAGTCCACGTCGTAGCGCAGCCCCGGGCCAAGCTTGATGATGGCGGTCTCCGGGCAGGCGGCGAAGCAGCTGTCGCACTCGTAGCAGGTGCCGCAGGACAGGCAGCGCTGCGCCTCACGGCGGGCCGCGGCCTCACCCAGGCCGGCCACGACCTCCTCGAAGTCCTGGGTGCGGACGGCGGGCGCCCGCTGCGGTTGGGCGGCCGGATCCACGTCGGTGAAGACAGGCAGGTGCAGCATGTCGAACGCGGCCAGGGCGGGGCGCGGCGGGGGCGTGTGCCGGCCGCCCCGCAGCCAGGCGTCGATGTGCCGCGCCGCCAGCTTGCCGTGGCCCATCGCGGAGGTCACGGTCCGCTCCCCCGGCACCATGTCGCCGCCGGCGAAGATGCCGGGGTGGCCCGTCATCAGGCCGCTGTCGACGCTGAGCGAGCCGTCCTCGCGCAGCTCCAGGCCGGGGACGCCGCGCAGAAAGCCGGCGTCGGTCTGCTGGCCGAGGGCCAGGACGACGGCGTCGGCCTGGAGCGTCTCGACCCGGCCCGTCGGCTGGGGCCGCCCGCCGGCGTCCAGCTCCACCCGCTCCACGGTCAGGTCCTGGCCGCTGATGCCCTTGATGCTGGTCAGCCAGCGGATCTCGACGCCCTCGGCCATGGCCTCGTCCGCCTCGAAGGCGTGCGCCGCCATGTGGGCGCGGTCGCGGTGGTAGACGATGAGCGTCTCGGTCGCGCCGAGGCGCCGGGCCGTCCGCGCGGCGTCCATGGCGCTGTTGCCGGCGCCGTAGACCACCACGCGGCGGCCGAGCAGCGGCGGGTCGCCGCGGCCGACGTCGTGCAGCAGGCTGACGGCGTCCAGCACCCGTGCGGCGTCGCGGGCCGGGATGTCCACGTGGCGCGCCGCCTGGGTGCCGATCGCGAGGAAGACGGCGTCGAAGGCGCCCTCGGCCTGCTCCGCCAGCACGTCCTCGACGCGGTGGCCGAACACGAAGCGCACGCCCATGGCCTCGATGCGCCGGACCTCCTTCAGCAGGTCGGCGCGGGGCAGCCGGTAGGCGGGGATGCCGAAGTGCATCATGCCGCCGGCCACGGGCCCGGCCTCGTGCACCTCGACCTCGTGCCCGAGGCGGCGCAGGTGGTAGGCGGCGGCGAGCCCGCCGGGTCCCGCCCCGACCACGAGCACCCGCCTGCCGCTGGGCGCCGCCGCGACTGGAAGGGGCCAGCCCTGCTCGGCGGCCAGGTCGCCGAGGAAGCGCTCCACGGCGTGGATGCCCACGGCAGCATCCAGGGAGCCGCGGTTGCAGGCCGCCTCGCAGGGGTGGTAGCAGACGCGCCCGTGGACGGCGGGCAGCGGGTTGTCGGCGACGATCCGCTCCCACGCCTCCCGGTAACGGCCGGCCTGCGCCAGGCCCAGCCAGCCGGCGACGTCCTCGACGGCCGGGCAGGCTCCGCCACAGGGCGCCAGCAGGTCGACGTAGACGGGGCGGCGGCTGCGGGCCGGGCCCGTCCCGCGCTCCCGCGTGAGGTCCACCACCGGCGTCATGTCGCCGGACCGGCCGCCGCCGCCCGCCCGCTCCGCCATGGCCCGCGCTCCCTTACTCCGCCTTGGCCTCATTGTCCGGCCCGGCCGGCGAGGGCCGAAATGGCCGTTCGGACCATGGGGACGCGCCGTTTGGCGGCGGGTCGGCGGCGGACGGGCGGCGTCGCGAAGGCTGGGCGGGCGCTGGGACGGTCGACCATCGTCCGGGCGGGCCCCGGCCCCCTGCTGCCCGTCATGCCCTGGCTCAGGTCTCGGGCTCGAGATTGAGCAAAGCCCTGCCGGTCCTTATATCAAGCGGCACGGACACGTGGTCGTGCACGACGAGCCAGTCGCCGTCGACCTTCCTGAAGCAGACCGTCGCACGGACCCAGAAGCCGCTTCTTGACCCGTTGTGCAAGGTGCCGCTGAGCCGGTTCAGGCTGTGCGCGAAGGCCACGTCGCCCTGCACGGCGACCCTGAGGTCGGCGACCTCATAGCCCAGCGGCGCCTGCAGGACCGTGAACGCCTCGGTCCAGTTCCGCAACTTGGCCTCGGCGCCGACGTGCTGAAGCGGCGGCTGGACGTCGAATGACACGACGTCTGAAGCATAGATCCGCTTGAAGGCCTCGAGATCCATGGCGCGAACCGCCTCGACCAACTCGGCGATCCTCCGTCGAATGGCGGCTTCCTCTTCGCCAGGCGGGCGCGGTGTAGCCACGACGTGCTCCTCCTCTGGTAGCCGCTGGGAGTCGTTGTGAGCCGCGAGATGCCGTCAGCCGGGCGGCTCGGCAGCGATTACCTGTCCTTCCTTCGACCGCCGCCAGATCCCGTTGGCCGGGCGCGCCGTCGCCCTGCCGTGCTCGATCGAGCCGGCCCGGTACCGTCAGCCGGGCGGCTCGGCAGCGATTACCTGCCCTTCCTTCGACCGCCGCCAGATCCCGTTGGCCGGGCGCGCCGTCGCCATGCCGTGCTCGATCGAGCCGGCCCGGTACCGTCAGACGGGGTGCCATGCGTGACCTCCGCGGCCCCTCGCCGGTTCGCGGCCCGAGCACGACCCACCGAGGGCGAGGCGTACGGCAGCGCACAGCCTCGCGCCGCTCACGCCGCAAACCTCAGGATGACCGCGGCGACCACCGGGGCCACGTAGACCAGCGGGTAGGGGATGTGCGAGTAGCAGCGGGCCCGTACCACGGTGACCACGGCGCCAGCGAAGTACAGAATCAGGCCGATGCCGGCGATGAGGCCGATGACCGGTGCCACCAGCCCGACCAGCAGTCCCGCGGCCCCGGCGGCCTTTGCCGCACCGAGCCACGGCCACCACGATGTGGGAACCCCATAGTCGGTCAGGGCCTTCACGACCCACCCGGCTCCAGAGAAGACGGCAACCGCCGAGTATCCCACCCATGCGGCGGCGACGATGGAGACGACGGAGGCGGCGGACATCCGGACTCCCCCTTCGGTGCTGCGGAGTGCCTCACCGTGTTGACGGATCCCCGAGCGCAAATGTGACGGGGTTGGGTCCAGGCGTGCCCTGCCCGGGTCGCGCGTGCGGCTAGGGATCAGGCTGGCGCGGCAAGAATGGTGCAGGCGCACGCCCCCTGCATCGCACCCGGTACGAAAAGGAGCAGAGGCCGCTGGCCCGCCCCTGGCCCGAGGGATCGCCCCAGGCCGCGGCAGCCCTCCCCCACCGGATCGCCGCAACAGGCGCGTGATTGGTGCGCGCGGCGTACGCCGCGCGCTCACGAACGCGCTCCGGCACGGCCCGGCTGTGGGGGGTGCCACGCGGTCCCCGCGGCCGCGGCAGGACCTGCTCCTCTCGCGAGGAATCTCGCTAACCGCCCCGCAGCAACCTGCATGCCGAATTTCGCCTGAGATTTCGCCTGAGAAGGAGGCCCTTGCATGGTGCGTGCCCGGTTGCGGACATGGGTCCTGGCGGCGGCCGGCGTGGTGCTGGCGGCCCTGCTTCCCTTGAGCCTCTCCGTCCCGGCGGCGGCGGCCAGCACGACGTTCGGCCTCGGCCCGCAGCCCGCGCAGATCGTCTGCGTCAACACGACGACCTGCTACGTCGTCGGCTCGGAGAGCAACACCTGGGGTCTCACATTCACCCTGACCGACGGGGTCGCCTCGACGCCGGCGACCGTGACCTCCGTCTTCGACATCGCCGACATCGCCTGCACCAGCACCACCGCGTGCTATGGCGACGGGCAGATCCAGCTCGGAGGCGTGGGGAATTTCACCGGGATGGTCATCCCCATCGCCTCAGGGAGTGCCGGATCGCCCACGCAGGTCGGCGGAACGTTCAGCCTCAACGGCATTGCGTGCGTGCCGGGCACCACGACGTGCTACGCGGTGGGAGACAGCGGCAATTCCTCAGCCAGTCAGGGCGAGGTGGTTCCGATCACGGGCGGTACCGCCGGAGCCGCGTCAGCGGTGGCCGGCACCGAGTACCTGTCCGCCATCGCCTGCCCGACGGCCTCGACCTGCTACGCCGTGGGCGCGGGCGGCGGCAACGGCGTGGTGCTTCCGATCGACCCCGCCACCGGCAGGGCCGGCACCGAGGACGTGGTGAGCTCCACCAGCGCGCTGACCGGCATCGCCTGCCCGACAAGCTCGTACTGCCTGGCCGCCGGCAACGGAGGCACCATCCTGCCGCTCACCGTAAGCGGCACCAGCATCACCCTTGGCACGGCGGCCACGGTCTCGGGCGTCGCGGACTGGTCCGCCGTCGGCTGCGCGGACAGCGCGACCTGCTACGCCGCCGGCACCAACAGCGGCTACAACACCGGCGTGTTCAGCATCATCCGCGACGGGGTCCCGGGGCCGGCGACGCCGGTCAACGGCACCTCCTTCTTCACCGGCGTCGCCTGTCCGACCGCGGCGACGTGCGTTTTTGCGGGCTCCGACTTCGTGCCGTACACCTTCGTGGGACTCCTGGACACCATCAGCCGGACCGCGACGACGCTCGGCGCCTCCGCCCCCTCGGTGGCGCTCAACCAGCCCGTGACCCTGACGGCGACGGTGACGCCCCGGGCACCCGCGACGGGCACCCCCACCGGCACCGTGGACTTCTATGACGGCGCGACCCTGCTGGGTCCCGGCATCCTCAACCAGTCCAACCCGGACGAGGCGAGCCTGACGACCAGCACGCTCGCCCAGGGCCCCCACTCCATCAGCGCCGTGTACGTCGGCGACGACAGCTTCTTCAACAGCGCCGCCCCGGCGGTCAGCGTGACCGTCGGCAAGGCGGGAACCACCACAACC
>DAHVAF010000097.1 GCA_027314765.1 Clostridia bacterium
ACCTACACCGTAACGGCCACCAGCCAGGACGGCGGTACGGGCACGGCCAGCATCAGCTACACGGTGGCCGGCCCGCCGACCGCGACCATTTCGTCGCCGGCCGGCGGCGTCACTTACATCGTGGGACAGAGCGTTCCGACCAGCTTCAGCTGCGCGGAGGGCGCGTTCGGCACGGGACTGGCCTCCTGCACCGACAGCAATGACTCGACGGCGGGCCAGGGCACGCTCGACACATCCACGGCAGGCTTGCACACGTATCGCGTGACCGCCGCAAGCCAGGATGGGCAGACGGGCACGGCCAGTATCAGCTACACGGTGGCCAGCCCGCCGACGGCGGCCATCACCTCGCCGGCCAGCGGCGGCACGTACGTCGTCGGGCAGAGCGTTCCGACCAGCTTCAGCTGCGCGGAGGGCGCGTCGGGGCCGGGAGTGGCCTCCTGCGCCGACAGCAACGGCAGTAGCACCGGTCGCGGGGCCTTGAATACGGCCACCCCTGGCTCGCAGACGTACACGGTGACGGCCACGAGCAAGGACGGCGCTGTGGGAACGGCAGCCATCATGTACACGGTGACGGCGGCGCACACCACCTCCGCGCTCACCTCCAGCGCGGACCCGTCGGTGTACGGGCAGGGTGTGACCTTTGTGGCCACGGTGAGCGCGGTCAGCCCCGGGGGTGGCACGCCGACCGGCACGGTCACGTTCTTGGACGGCGCCAGCGTCCTGGGCACGGCCACACTGAGCGGCGGATCGGCCACGCTGACGACGGACGCGCTGTCGGTGGGTACGCACGCCATCTCAGTCAGCTATCCGGGGGACGCCAGCTACCTGCCAAGCGGCGGCGACGTCAGCCAGGTGGTGCAGCAGGCGGCGACGACCACGTCGGTGGCGGCGCCGCAGGAGTTCGCCGCCTCGCTGACGTTCACCGCCGCCGTCAGCGTGAGCCCGCCTGGCAGCGCGGCAGTCACCCAGCCCACCGGGACAGTGACGTTCTGGGATACGAGCACGGACATCAACCTGGGCACGGCGACGCTGCAGGCGGTGAACGGCGTGGTGACCGCTTCGATCACCGTGCCGGAGCTGAGCGCGGCAAGCCATACGATCGCGGCCGTCTACAGCGGCGACAGCAACTTTGCGTCCAGCACGGGGAGCACCGGGTACCAGGGCCTTTCCGCCCCGACGAACGTGCAGGCGACGGCGGCCGACGGCCAAGCCACAGTGAGCTGGGATCCGCCGGCCACGGGCGGCGCCAGCGTGAGCGAATACACCGTCACCTCGACCCCGGGCGACCAGACGGCGACCGTGGCGGGGTCGGTATACAGCGCGACGCTGACCGGCCTGAGCGACGGCACGCAGTATACGTTCAGCGTCGCGGCCAGCAACGGCAACGGGCAGGGCCCGGCGGCGATCTCCAACCAGGTGACGCCGACGAGCGGCACCACGGTCCCGGGCGCGCCGACGGCGGTGGTGGCCACGGCCGGCAACAGCCAGGCGACGGTGAGTTGGGCGGCGCCGGCGGATGACGGCCACAGCACCATCACGGGCTATGTGATCGCGTCGACCCCGGGCGGCTTCGGGGCGACGGTGTCTGCGTCGGTGTACGGATCGGTATATGAGGTCACGGGCCTGCAGAACGGGACGAGCTATACGTTCACCGTGGCGGCGGTGAACGCGGTGGGCACCGGCCCAGACTCGCACGCCTCCAACTCGGTGGTGCCCAACGACGGGACGACAGCGCCGGGGGCTCCGCAGTCGGTGGTGGCCACGGGCGGCGTGGGCCAGGCGAGCATCACCTGGCTGCCCCCCAGCAGCGCCGGGGGCCTGGCGATCACCGGGTACATGGTGCTGTCCAGCCCGGGCGGGTTCAACTCGACGGTGGCCAACTCGGTTTACGGCACGACGATCACGGGCCTGGCGGCAGGAACGCCATATAGCTTCACGGTCCTGGCGACCAATGCGGACGGCGCCGGGGCGGCGGCGGTCTCCAATGCCGTGACGCCGGGGAGTGGCCAGAGCCTGCCCGGGGCGCCGACCAACCTATCGGTGACGGTGGGCAATGGCACGGTCACGGTGAGCTGGCAGGCGCCGAGCAGTGACGGCGGCACCGCCGTCACTGGGTACACGGTCACCGGCAGCCCGGGTGATCTGACGCCGTCGGCGGGCACGTCCATGAGCGCCACCTTTACCGGCCTGGTCAACGGGACGCCGTACACGTTCACGGTGGCGGCGACCAACGGGATCGGGATGGGGCCCGGGGCCAGCATCGGCGCCACGCCGACGGCCCACCCGGGGGCGACGGTTCCGGCGGCGCCGACGGGGACCGGCGCCGTGGCGGGTGTGAGCAGCGCGACGGTCAGCTGGACGCCGACACCCGCGGACGAGAACGGCGCGCAGCCGGTCACTGAGTACGTGGTGACCTCGAGCCCCGGCGGGTTCACGGCCGATGCCCAGGGCGCAGCGGCAGCCAGCGCGACGGTGACAGGCCTGTTGGATGGGGTGCAATACACCTTCACGGTGCAGGCGGTGAACGCGGTGGGCGCCAGCGCCGCCTCGCAGTCATCCAACGCGGTGACGCCGGAGGGCTACCCCGCCGGCTCGCAGCTTCCCCAGGCGCCGACCGGTGTGACGGCGGCGGCGGGCAACGGCCAGGTGGCCCTGACGTGGGTGGCGCCGGCCTGGGACGGTGGCACGCCGGTCACGGGTTATGTGGTGACGGTGAATGGCGGGGCGCAGATCCAGGAGCCAGTCGGCACCGGGGCCACGGTCACAGGCCTGCAGAACGGGACCGGCTACACGTTCACGGTGGTGGCCCTGAACGCGGTGGGGACGGGGCCGGACTCGGCGCCCTCCAATACCGTGACCCCGAGCGTGAACGCGGTGCCGCCCCTTGTGGCCTCGATCACGCCGAGCACAGGGCCCGTCCTGGGCCAGACGCTGGTGACGATCACGGGCAGCGGGTTCACGCCCGACGCGACGGTCGCCTTCGGGAACACGCCCGCGGTTGAGGTGACGTACGGCAGCGCAAGCACCCTCACGGCGGAGGCCCCGTCCGGCTCCGGGACGGTGGATGTCACGGTGACGACGCCGGCGGGGACAAGCGCGGCCAGCGCAGCGGCGCAGTTCACGTTCAGCGGGACGAGCACGCTGGTGCGTGTTCTCTATCCGGGATGGAACACAGTGTCCTTTCCGTTCGCGGTGTCGGGGACGAGGTTCGGCGTGCTCTCGCTGAACTCGCTGATGTCGGACGGCGGGGCCTCGATTCAGGCGGCATACACGTACCAGAACGGGGAGTGGCAGTCACTGGCGAGATTCTTCCGGCCGTTCGCGCCCCCGCAGTACCAGATCCAGGGCACCCCGATGACCGCGCTGTTCATCTACATCGGGGGCAGCGCGCCCGTGACCATGACACTGCCGCTGGAATCCGGCAGCGTGCCGCCGACACCGCCGAGCATCGGCCTCAGCCCGGGGTGGAACCTGGTGGGCCCGGCCGCGCCGAGCGGGGAGCAGTCGTACGCCGACTTCGTCGCCGGCGCCGGGGTGACGGGCGTGGTCGACCCGAACGGCACAGGCGCGGCATCGGGCGACCCCGGCGCGGACACCGGCGACATGGTCCATGATGGCTACGGGTACTGGCTACTGAACAGCAGTGGGCGGTTTCAGACACTCAGCGGCGGCGAGGTCGGAGGCGTCGCAAACCCGTAAGGGCCACAATGCAGCCATCGAAAGCGGCCAGGCGCAGGCCTGGCCGCTCCCATTTTCGGCGCGAACGCGCGAGAGACCGCGGTGAGGGGTGAGGCAAGCGCCGGCTGGCGGTGCGGGGAGACGACAGCACGGGTGCATGGCGGAACAGGGTGTCGGGCGCCCGGGTCGCACGGGACGTGTCACGCCAGAACGGAGTCGCCACGGTGCGAGGTCACGAACGCGCCTGATCGGCCGGCTCCGCCGCAAGGTCGAGCGCGCGGGCCTTGGCGGCGAAGTCTTCGCGGCAGATCAGGCCGCGATCGCAGAGCAGCTCGATCAGGGTGCAGATGGCGAGCGTGTTGCGGTAGTCGATGTCCTTCAGGTCGGCGATCTCCGCGCCCAGCATCACCGTCGCCAGGTCGGTGCCCACATGCGCCACCTCCGCCCTGCCAGTCTCGCCCGGCATCGGGCAATATATACGCAGGTAGAAGGGGCAGGAAGGAACGGCGGGATCGAACGGATCGCCTGATGCGGCTGACCCTCGTCACCCGGTCGGCGGCGGAGACCGAGGCCCTGGGCCGCAGGCTGGGGGAGCGGGCGCCGGCGGCGGGGGTGCTGACCCTGGCGGGCCCCCTCGGCGCCGGTAAGACGGTGCTGGCCCAGGGGGTGCTGGCCGGCCTCGGCGTGCCCGGGCCGCACCCGAGCCCCACCTACACGATCGTGCGCCGGTACGAGCGGGCGGGCGGCGGGCCGGTGTGGCACGTCGACGCGTATCGTCTGGGTGAGCCGGAGGAGCTCGGGTGGGACGAAGTCCTCGGCGGAGGCGGGCTCGTGCTGGTCGAGTGGCCCGATGCGCTGGCGGAGTTGCTGTCGGCGGACCGGCTGAAGGTGGCGCTCGCGCGCACGGGCGAGCCCGACGGGCGCCGGGTGGCTCTGGTTGCGTGCGGGGAGAGCGCGGAGGCGTGGCTTGCGCGTGCCGCCGCGGAAGGTCTGCCAGGGCAGCCGCTTGAGAACGCGGATGAGGCGAAGGAGCGCTCCGGGTGCGTGGGCTGACCCTCGCCATCGAGAGCTGCGGCGCCGGCTACGGGGTGGCCCTCGTTGATCGGGAGGGCGGCGTGGTGGCCACGCGCCGGGGTGGGGAGGCGCGGGCGAGTGCCGGGCTGCTCCCCCTCGTGGCGACCGTGATGGACTCGACCGCCAGCACGTGGCCGGACGTCGACCTGATTGCCGTGGTGGACGGACCCGGCTCGTACACCGGCCTGCGGGTCGGCCTGTCCACCGCCAAGGGGCTGGCCCTGGCGCTGGGCCTGGAGGTGGTCGGGGTGGACGCGCTGGAGGCGCTCGCGTACGCGCGAGGGCCCTTCTCGGCGGGTGCGGTGGCTGCCGTTCCTGCCGGACGTGGGCGGGTGTATGCCGGCCGGCTGCGGTGGGAAGGAGAGCGTCCGCGGTTGGTCGAAGGGCCGACGGTGGCGGAAACCGCGTCGCTCGGCAGGATCGGGGCGGATCAGCCGGACCTGGTCCGGCTTGGCGTGCTGGCGGCTGGGGGCGAGCCTCAGGTCGTGGATCCGGTGGCCGTCGCGCGGCTCGGGCAGCGCCTGGCGGTCGCCGGGCAGGCCGTGCCACCGGAGCGGCTGCTGCCGCGGTACGCGAGCGAGCCCAGGCTGGGTCCGGCGCCGAAGACCGTGGGCCGGCGAGGGTGAGGAACATGGCCACGGGGTCGCAGGTCGACAGCTTCACCACGGCGGACATGGATCTGTCCGACATTCCGGCCGTGCTGGAGATCGAGCGGCGGTCGTTCCCCACGCCGTGGTCGGAGCGGGCCTTTCTCTCCGAGCTGACGCAGAACGCCTATGCGCACTATGTGGTCGGGCTGGTCGGTGGGCGCGTCATCGCTTACGGCGGCATGTGGCTGATCCTCGATGAGGCGCACGTGACCAACATCGCCGTGCACCCGGACTACCGCGGGCGCGGCCTCGGCCACCGTCTGCTGCTGGAGCTTGAGCGGCGGGCCGCCAGCCACGGATGCACCCGGATGACGCTTGAGGTGCGGCCGAGCAACGCCAAGGCGCAGAAGCTCTACCGGCAGCACGGCTTCGTGCCGCGCGGCCTGCGCCCCGGGTACTACACCGACACCCACGAGGACGCCATTATAATGTGGAAGGATCACCTGGAGGCCTCAAACCCTAATGAACTCAAGCCGGATGGGGATTAGGGCGAAGAGGCGTTGCTCTGGTGGCGATGGCTGAAACCCCGCTGTTATGGCGGGGTTTCTGTTGTCCTGTGCACAGCCCGTGAACAGCCGGTGTACGGAATGTGCGTGCAACGAACGACGTCCGCGATTGGCCCGACAACCTGTGTGGGTTGCCGACGAGCTGATTCATCACAACGGCCGACGACCTGCGACCCGGCGAAGGACGCCAGAGTCATCCCGCGCGGTCG
>DAHVAF010000101.1 GCA_027314765.1 Clostridia bacterium
GTGCTCAGCGACAGTCCCTGGGGCAGGCTGCCCGTGTAGACCCAGGTGTAGTTCCCCGTACCTCCGCTCGCGGCCAGGGCCGTCGAGTAGGCCTGGTCGAGCGTCGCGCCGGGCAGGCTGCTGGTCGTCACCGTCACGGTCGCGCCGCTGCCGGAGCCGGAGCCCGCCGGCGGGTTCACCGTCAGGGTCAGCGACTGCGTGGTGCTGCTGTTGATGTTGTCGCTCACCTGGGCGGTGATGTAGAACGTGCCCGAGGCGGTGGGCGTGCCGCTCAGCACGCCACTCTGCGACAGGCCCAGGCCGGGTGCCAGCGAGCCCGTGTAGGTCCAGTTGTAACCGCCGCTACCTCCGGTCGCGGTCAGCGTGGTGGCGTACGCCACGCCCATCGTGGCGGCCGGCAGGCTCGTCGTCGTGATCCCGAGCGGCGTGTTGGCCTGAGCGGATCCTCCCTGCACCTCCAGCGTGAGCGTGGCGCTCGCGTGGCTGCCTGAGGTGTCCGTCACCGTCACCGTGAAGGTGAAGCTGCCCGAGGTGGTCGGTGTGCCGGAGATCTGGCCGTTCAGCATCAGGGCGATGCCGGCCGGCAGCGGCCCCGAGTAGGTCCACGAGTCGCCGCCCACGCCGCCCTGGGCGGAGAGGCTCGCGCTATACGGCTGGTTCAGGGTCGACGCCGGCAGGTTCGACGTGGTGACCACGATGGTGCCGCCCGCGGCGACGATGGCCACCGTCTCCGCGCGCGAGGCCATGTTGCCCGCGCTATCCGTCGCCACGATGGAGAACGTGTAGGAGCCCGTGGCCGTCGGCACGCCGCTCAGCAGGCCGGCGGAGCTCACGCTCAGCCCCGGGGGCAGCGAGCCCGAGTACGACCAGGTGACGGTGCCAAGCCCCCCGGACGACGCCAGGTTGACCGTGTACGCCTGGCCGACCGTGCCGGCGGGCAGGTTGGAGGTGACGATGGTGATGCCGCCGCTCGCCGCCGCGACCGTCAGGGAGAGGGACGCCGTGGCCGTCGCGCCGCTGCTGTCGTCCACCGCGACCGGGATGGTGTAGGTGCCGGAGGCCGTGGGGGTGCCGCTCAGCACACCGCCGGCCGTCAGGCTGAGGCCCTGCGGGAGAGTGCCTGTGGCGGTCCAGGTGTACGTGCCGGTGCCGCCCGTGGCGGCCAGCGTGGTCGAGTAGGCCTGGTTCACGGACGCGGTCGGCAGGGTCGCCGTCGCGACGGCCAGGCTGCCGGCCGCCGCGGCGACGGTCAGCGACAGGACGGCCGTGGCGGTGGCGCCAGCGCTGTCCGCCACCTGCACGGCGATCGCATACGTGCCGGCGGAGGTCGGTGTGCCGCTCAGCACCCCGCCGCCGCTGAACGCCAGGCCCGGCGGCATCGCGCCCGTGGCGGTCCAGACGTAGCCGCCGGCACCGCCGCTGGCCGCGAGGGATGCGGTGTAGGGGGACCCGACGGTCGCGGCCGCCAGGGAGGTCGTCGAGATGGCCAGCGCGCCGCCCGTGGCGATGGCCGTGACCTGCCCGCCCGTCAGGGTCAGGGTGACGGTCGCGCCGGTCGTGACGGCGCCGAGGTTGCCCGTGAGGCCGTTCACGGTGACGTTTGTGGCCAGGGGGTAGCTCTGCTGGCTGCCGCCCGACGGCGTCAGCGCGATCTCCGTGGCCGTGACCGACGCCACGACCCCGGTGACCGTGGAGGCGGTGGTGGCGGCGGTCGTGCCGGTGACGGCGATGGCGGCGACATTGCCGGAGGAGTCGAGGCTCACCGTGGCCTGCTGCCCGGCCTGCACGGCCTGCAGCGTGCTGGAGGCGCCATTCACGGTGACGGTGGCGGTGGGGTCGATCGGGAGCTCCACGGCCGTCTGGCCGGGGACGCTCAGTCCCAGCTGGGTCGAGCTGATCGCTGTGATCGTCCCGCTGAGGCTGGTGGCCGACGAGCCGCCCGGCGTCGCGGTGACGTTGATCAGGATCGCCTGGCCGGCCGAGAGCACGACGCTGACGGAGTCGCCGACCTGGACGGCCGAGAGGTTGGACGACGCCGAGCCCACGTAGACGCTGGCGTTGGGCGAGATCGGCACACTCTGGTTGTTGATCGTGAGGGTGGTGCCGGTCACGGCCGTCACCTGGCCGGCGGTGACGCTGCCGTTGACGGGCGCCGATCCGCTGCCCTTGCTCTGCTCAACCTGGAGCAGGTAGGCCGCCAGCTCCGCCCGCGTCACGGGCTGGTCGGGCTTGTAGAGGTCGGTGAGGACGCCGGAGAAGTCGCCGGCCTGGACGTCCTGAGCGACGGCCTCGATGGCCCAGGACGGGGTCTGCGTGCCGGTGGGCAACTGGGAGACCAGCGCGGGGATCTGATTGGCGAGCACCTGCGGGTAGGTGTAGGCGCGGGCCACGATCACGGCGAGCTGATCCCACGTGACATTCACGCTCGGGGCGAAGAGGCCGCCGGGCAGGCCGACCAGGATCCCGTCCTGCGCGGCCGTGACCACGTAGGGGAGGGCCCAGGACGGAATGGTGGACGCGTCCTGGAAGGTGGCCGAGGCGCTGGCGGACGAGGCGGGCCAGCCGAGCAGGCGGCCGAGCACCGTGGCCATCTGTGCCCGGCTGACGGGCGCGCTGGGGTCGAAGATGCCCGGGGCCACCCCAAGCAGCACGCCCTGCTGCTGCAGGGCCGTGACGCCGGGCACCGCCCAGGGGACGTCCGCGAGGTCCGTGAACGGGACGCTCCCGATGGCGGCGAGGGCCGGCCCGCCGGCCGCGGCCACCATTCCGAGGAGCAGGACCAGGGCCAGTCCCCGCCGCAGCGCCCTGGGCAATGCGACCCCTCCCGACACGCGCGTTCGGCAATCATCGCCATTATAGGGCTCGCACTCGCGCAATTGGCGCAAAATTGCGGCTCTGGCTTCACACCGCCTTGATCGGGAGGCCCTACCATCACCACCCGCCCATCCGGATCGTAGGGGTGAGATCGATGCCAGGGATGAGGGCGATGGCGGCGGGGGCGGTGGCGCCGGGGCTCCTGCTGGCCGCCTGCGGTGGCGGCGGTGGCAGCGCACAGGGCGCGGCGAGCGGGGCGGCGGCCTCGGCTGCGACCGGAACGGCCTCCGGCCACTTCCGCTACCGCGGCACGGGCTCCGCGACCGCGGGCGGCTTCCGGGGTGGGGGCTTCATCCACATGGGCGCCGCCGCCGGCTACCTTGGCATCTCGACCAGCCAGCTCCGGCGGGACCTCCGCGCGGGCAAGTCGCTGGCCAACGTGGCCCGGGCCCAGGGTAAGACCGTGCAGGGCCTGGAGCAGGCGTGGGTGGCGGCCGCCAAGAAGCAGCTGGCCCGGGCCGTCAGCGCCGGACGGATGACGGCCGCCCAGGAGCAGCAACAACTGGCCAGCCTGCAGCAGCGAACGAGCCAGCTCGTGACACGGACGTTCCCGGCCACCGCCACCGCCAGCGGTAGCGGCGGCTGACGTCGTCCGCCTTCGTCCGCGGTCCATGGCGCGCGGAACCTGACAGGTCCGATTGGCGGCGAGCCCAGGGTCTTTTGCGCATGGCCCGCATCCCCCGCGGACCGCCAACATGAGGTCGGGGGGCCTGGCCATGTCGCATCCGGAGCGGGTGATCGGGGTGCTCGGGGCCATAGCGGCCGGGCTCGCCACGCTGCGGCCGCAGGGGTGGCCGTGGGTTTCCGCCCTCCTGGCCGCGGGTACCGTCACCGCGGGCTGGCTGGTGTGGCGGACACGGCGCGGGGGCCGGGGGGCTGGCGGCCCACCGACCTTCGCCATCTGGGGACGCTGGAAAGGCCCGCGCTGGATGCACCTGCGCGACGGACTCCGGCAGGCGATGGGGCAGGCGGGGTTTGTGCCCGCAAGAGGGCGTACCGCTCCGGACATGCTCATCTGCGGACCGGGCGCGCCGCGCCTGGCGGGGTGGACCCCCCACCGCGTCGCGACGTATGTGGTGGGCATCGTGCCGCGCCATGGCGGCGGCCAGCCTGAGCGGTGGACGGCGGCCCTGCTGGGGCGCCTGGCATGGGATGCCGTCGCCTACGTGGACCTCGAGGGCGAGCGGCCGGAGGCGACCGTGGTCGACCTGCACGCCGAGTCCGCCTCGGTCACCGGGCGCGCCGACCGCCAGGCCTTCGGGCGCGCCCTGGCACGCCTGCTCGTGGCCCACGCCCGCGGCGGCGACGCCGGGGTGGCGGGCTTCTGAGGGCGGCGCGGCGAGGACGGGGACGCCCGAGAGACGAGCCTGACGAGGGGCGGTCTGCCCGCGGTCGTGGCCGAAGCGCCGCGGGCCGTCGGCATGATCCAAGTCGGGGGTGGATGCGGTGATCGCCTTTGAGCCCGTGCCGCCGCAGGAGGCCATCGACGCCGGGCGCGTCATCCTGCGCGACGGAACCCCCGCGGACCTGCGGCGGGCTGGACCTGCCGATGCCGACCTCATGCGCGCGTTCCTGGCCAGGGTTTCCGAAGAGGCGCGCTCCCGGCGCTTTCTGGCCGGCGTCTCGCCGGAGACGGCACTGCGCTCGCTGCTGCCGACCGACGGCGCCGTGACCCTCGTCGTCCTGACGGGCGCCGGGATCGTGGCGACCGGCTGCTTTGTGCCCGATCGCGGCCCCGACCCACGGTCGGCGGAGGTCGCCTTCCTGGTCGAGGACGACCTGATCGGGCGGGGGCTCGGGACGCTGCTGCTCGAGCGGCTGGCCCTGATCGCCGCGCGGGCCGGCATCACGCGCTTCCGGGCGCTGACGCAGCCGGACAACTCCGCCATGCTGGCGATCCTGCGCGACAGCGGCTTCAATCTGCACACGACGCACGAGGACGCCGCCGTCGAGATCGAGTTCGCCACCGCGCCGACGGCCGAGTCCGTGGACCGCGCGGCGATGCGCGACCGGGTGGCGACCGTGGCGTCGCTCCGGCCCCTGCTGCGCCCGCGCTCGGTGGCGGTGATCGGCGCCTCGCGCGACCCCGACGCCATCGGCCACCGCATCCTCAGGTACCTGGTCCGCGGGGAGTTCGCGGGGCCCGTCTACCCGGTCAACCCGAAGGCCTCCGTGGTGGCCTCGATCCCGGCGTACCCAAGCGTCCTCGACATCCCGGGACCCGTCGACCTCGCCGTGATCGCCGTGCCGACGGCGGCGGTGCTGCCGGTGATCGAGGAGTGCGGCAAAAAGGGCGTGCGGGCCGCCGTGGTGGTGTCGGCGGGCTTCGCGGAAACGGGGCCGGCCGGCCGTGCCCTTCAGGACGACCTCGTGCGGAAGGCGCGCTCCCACGGGATGCGCCTGATCGGGCCCAACTGCCTCGGCGTGCTGAGCGCCGACCCCGAGGTGCGGCTGAACGCCAGCTTCTCGCCCGTGTTCCCCGCCTGGGGATCGGTGGCGATGTCCTCGCAGAGCGGGGCGCTGGGCCTTGCCGTGCTGGAGTACGCGCAGGAGATGGGCCTCGGCCTCGCCAGCTTCGTCAGCGTCGGCAACAAGGCCGACGTCTCCGGCAACGACCTCATCCAGTACTGGGGCGAGGATCCCGCGATCCGGGTCATCCTGCTCTACCTGGAGTCGTTCGGCAACCCCCGTCGCTTCGCGCGGTTGGCGCGCTCCGTCGGCCGCGCCAAGCCGATTGTGGCCGTGAAGGCGGGCCGGACGCCCGCAGGCCGGCGGGCGGCGGGCTCCCACACGGCGGCGCTGGCGGCCGGCGAGACGGCGGTCGAGGCCCTCTTCGAGCAGGCCGGCGTCATCCGCGCCGACACGCTGGAGGAGATGTTCGACGTGGCCTCGCTCCTGGCCGAGCAGGCCCCGCCGGCCGGACCGCGGGTGGCCATCGTCACCAACGCCGGCGGGCCTGGCATCCTGGCGGCCGATGCCCTCGCCGCCGCGGGCATGCAGGTGCCGGAGCCGTCGCCCGACCTGCAGGAGCGGCTGCGCCGGATCCTGCCGCCGAGCGCCAGCGTGAAAAACCCCGTCGACATGATCGCCTCGGCCGGACCGGAGCAGTACCGGGCCGCCCTGGGCGAGATCCTGGCCGACCCCGGGTTCGACGCCGTGATGACCATCTTCGTGCCGGTCGGCCTCTGCCGCCCGGACGCCGCTGGGGGTGCCATCGCGGCCGCCGTGGCGGCCGCGCGGGCGGCCGGGACGCAAAAGCCGGTGCAGGCCTGCATCATGGCGGGGACGGGGCTGGGCGGGCCCCTGAAGGCGGGGGCCGAGCGGATCCCCACCTACCGCTTCCCGGAGGCTGCAGCGCGCGCGCTCGCGCGCGCACATGCGTATGCGCGGTGGCGGGACGCCCCGATCGGGGACATCCCCGTCCTGCCCAGCTTCGACGGGGAGGCGGCCCGCGCGGTCTGCCGGCTGGCCCTTGCCCGCGGCGGCGGCTACCTGCAGCCTGGCGAGGTGGACCGGCTGCTGGCGGCGGCCGGGCTGCCCGTGCTCCCGGGCGTGGTGGTCGCCGATGCGGACGGGGCGGCGGCGGCCGCGGCGCGGCTGGGGTTCCCGGTGGCGGTCAAGGTGGTCGGGCGGACCCTGACGCACAAGAGCGACGTCGGCGGGGTGCAGCTTGACCTCCGCGACGCGGCGGCGGTGCGCGCTGCCTGCGACCGCATCCGGGCCGGGCTGGCGGCGGCCGGGGCGGCGGACGAGCTGGCGGGCTACCTCGTGCAGCCGCAGGTCGGCGGCGGCACCGAGCTCTTCGTCGGCGTCACGCAGGACCCGTCGTTCGGGCCGCTCGTGGCCTTCGGGCTCGGCGGCACCCTGGTGGAGCTGCTGCGCGACGTGGCCTTCCGCATCACGCCGCTCACCGACCGCGACGCCGACGAGATGGTCCACGCCATCCGCGGGTTCCCGCTGCTGGACGGCTTCCGCGGGCGGCAGCCGGCCGACGTCGACGCGGTGCGGGAGGTCCTGCTGCGCATCTCCGCTCTGGTGGAGGCCGTGCCGGAGATCGCGGAGCTCGACCTGAACCCGCTGGTGGCCCTGGGGCGCGGGCACGGATGCCGCATTCTGGATGCGCGCGTCCGCGTCGGTTGAAGTGCGGGTCCGGCGCTGGGTGCTTGTCGGAAGCGTGGTTCTCGCCGGTGCCCTGGCCGTGCAGTTCGTGCTGCAGGCGGTCTGGCCGCGTGCGGTCTTCGGCCTGCTCCTGCTGCCGCTGTATGCGGCCGTGAAGTGGATGGGCGACCGGGCCGCGCGGGGCATGCTGCCCGACCCGGGGACGGCGCGCCCCGGGGGCGAGTGGGGCCACTGGGCTCTGCTGGCGCTTCCCGCGGCCCTGCTCCAGGCGTCCCTGGTGGCGATGGGCCTGGGGGCGGCGCGGTCGGCCGCGGCCGTGATGCCCTGCGCGCTGTATGTCGCCGACATGGCCTGGCTGCGGCCGGCCGACGCGCCAGCACCTGCGGAGCCTGGGCGGTGAGGGCCGGCGGCGCGATCTGGCGGCGGAGCGCGGGCGGCGAGGGCCGCAGGCACGACCTGGGTTCGGAGCGCGGGCGGTGCTCCACATGGGCCCGAGGGGCGGAGGTCAGGGTGGTCCCCCAGTCCTCGCAACCATCGCCGGTGAGGGTTAAGCTCCACGGTATCGGCCCCAGCCCAGCCCAGCCATCCAGCGCAGACCACCAGCGCCAGCAGGCTGACCACGAACGGCTGCGACAGGCCCTGCTGGCCGCCGCCCATCCGGCGAGGCCTTGTTTCACATGACGATGGCGTACGCCCAGTCGGAGCGCGGCATCCTCAGCGAGCGCACGAAGGCAGGGATGCACCGCGCCCGGCGCCAGGGCAAGCACATCGGCCGCCCGCCGGGGACGACGAGGGCGGGGTTCGCGGAGCGGTGGGCGGCGGTGCGCGAGGAGATGGAGGCGGGGCGGCTGTCGCGGTCGGAGGCGTGTCGCCGGCTGGGGGTCGGCTGTGCGAGGCCGCTGCGTCTGCTGGAGGCCGGCAGCAGGGAGGTTCCGGCCTGACGGCGGCCCTTCTGGAGCGCACGACGTTCGAGACGTCCCGCGCGCTCGACCACTTCAACGTCGTCGAGCTGAAGCGCCAGACGGGCCAGCCCCGGTTCCGCTTCGCCGTAGTCGTGGTCCCCGCCGCGCCGCCTGGGCGCGGCCGCGAACGGGCCGGCCGTCGTTGGCCAATGCTCCACGCCGCCGTGCCCGTCACCAACTGCTGCCGCGCGTTCGGTGCTCAATCACGTGACGCCACCCCCCTGTGGAGCGTGCGGGCGAACCGCCGCGCCCGCAGGTCCGCCAGCCGCTCGCTCAGGGCACGGCGGCTCGCCAGGGCGGCCAGCTGCTGCGCCAGCAGCCCCAACTGACGCTCGCGAACATCCTCCCAGAAGCTGCACTCCTTGAACGGAAGCAGCCACGCCACCTCTGGCGCGCGGCCGTACCAGGGAAAACCCCGGCAGACCGGCGGCCGGTCGGCGTGAGCCGTGCAGAGGTTCGTCGCGGCGTCGAAGGCGTCGCACTCGTAAAAGTAGAGCGGTAGGGACGACGCGCGTGCGCTCTCGATCCGGTAGGCCATGCCGGGGTTGCGCCGCAGCGCCTCCGCGCGCGAGATCCGGTGCCAGTGCCGCGCGGTGAAACGCCCGTTCGCGTCGCCCTGCCGCGCCAGGGACCGCAGCTCGCGCTTGGGCTGGCGGATGCCGATCGCCCGGCAGCAGAGGCCGCACCTGGAGCACGTCGCCGCCAATGGGCCTCCCCCGCCTCGCCGGGGGGCAGCCGCGGGCGCTGCCCCCCGCTGCTTGACGTCAGTCGATCTTGAGGAAGAACGCGGTCGTCCCGCTGCCGCCGCCCTGGATCGTCTGCCCGCTCGTCGTTCGCATCACGCACTCGACAGGCGCCCCGTGGGAGTTCGCCACCGCGATGCCTGCCGCCCCGGCCGTCTCGCAGGGCCCGCTGGTCGACGACGCCGCCACCGGGGTGGCCGCAAGCAGCACGCCACCCCCCAGGGTCAGGGCCAGACCGACTACCGCGCCGCGAATGTGGGCCCGCTTCAGGTGCAGACGCATCGACGTCACCTCCGGCGTGTAGGTTCGGTGCAGCGGTTGTGTCACCTGCACCGATCCCGCTGCCCGCCGAGCGCGTCCCCCGGGGACCGGGGACGGCTGCCACGGGGCGTGAGGGCCGGGGGCACGACCCGGGGCGATGTGGTCTTCGCCGTCCCAGTCACCGCCCTCGCCAAGGCCGGGCCCCGACCCAAAACCGCCGCTCACTCGTCCGGCGGGCCGGCGGCGAGCATGGACACGCCGACGATCTTGCCGCCGCGCGAGTCGTCGATGAAGGTCACCCGCAGCCAGCGGTCGTTCTTCCGGCGCCACGCGTGGAACTTGCCGGGCTGGTCCGCGGCAACGAGCTTCCCCTGCCGAACCGCGCCGATCGCGTCCGCGGCGGTGAGGTTGTAAAGACGGAGCCCGTTACGCGCCCGCTCCGTGAAGCGCAGAAACGCCATCCGCCCACCCCCGCCGAGGCTTCGGGATGCCGTCCGACCGCCCGCTGAAACCGAGGCGTCGGTGCAGGGGTGGGAGCCTGGGTGCGTAGATGCCTCCAGCCGCTCCGCCCCGGTCCGCCGATCCGTGGCATGACCCATATCGCCCGAGTTCCCGACCTTAGTTCCCAACGGTCGAACGGACTACGGACCATGGTGCCGTTGGTCACATGATCCGTCAGCATCCCAAGGAGGTCCGGACAGATGGCAGAGCATCCGGCCGCGGAACACCATCGCCAGGCTGCAGAGCATCACCGGGAACGCGGTAAGCACCATGCGGCGGGCAACCATGCGGCGGCGGCGGAAGAGGCCCACCACGCGCATGGCCACCACATGGCGGCGCTGCATCGCGGCACCGAGGCCGCCAAGGCCCACGCCACACCCGACTCGACCAAACGCCAGCCAGTCACGCGCCGCTGGGCGCGGACACCAAGGCCGCGCCCAGCGGCTCACGGGCCGGTCCCTTCACCCGCGTGGGTCGCCGCTGGACGTGGTGACGTTCCGGGGTGTCGCTTACGAAGCGGTCGGTGTTGGCCTGTGCCTCGGGCACGTCGTCGTCCCGAAGGTGAATCAGCCGCAGCCGATTCCGGGCCCGTGAAACGAAGGATCGGCACCTGCCCGCCGCCCGCGACAGCACGCATTCCGCCCCTCGGTCAGTTGCCGCGCCGACCCACGAGACGACCTTGCGGCCGCAGTTCCTCATGAACGCAACCGGCGTGCACAACTCGGTAGCCCGCGCCCACCCCCGGATAATAACGGTGCAGCCAGCGCACGCGCTCACCCACTTGGAAGTGGTTGCCGCAGAGCAGGCACTCGTCGCGCCGCCAGACGGCCAGCACGGACCGCAGCCAATCGGCGGTCACGTCGAACGGGTCCGTCATGTGGACACGCTCCACGCGGACTACCCCCGATGTGGGCTGGCCTCACGCCCATCGTCGCACATATCCCTCGGAAGCGGGGGCTCTCTCCGGCAGATCACGCGCCGTGTAGAGGAGACCCCCTGTGGCGATCCGCAAGGGCTCCCTATGCACAGCCCACCCGCGGCTGCCCAGGTTCCCAGCGTTTTTGCGGATGACGACGGCTGACGACGGCGGCTCAGAACGTGAATCATCTTCAGCGTCACTTTCAGCGTCATTCGCTGGAAGACCCCGCGTATGCGCAGAGGCCGACGCGAGGTGAATTGACGACCGGAAGAAAGTGGTCGGTGTCGGGGTCGCTGCATCGGTGGCACCCCCGCGCACTCGTCGCAGCACCAGCACGTGTCACTGTTTTCCTGGTAACCCAACCCGCAGACCTTGGTCGCTGGTGGACCACATCGGTGGCCGAGTCCGTCCGGTACGACGCCCACGTCCCGACGGACCGTGACCTGGCGGGCGCCGAGGCGAGACTGCGCCTTTTTAAGAATTGGATTCCCTAAACGGGCGGCGTCGGTGTGCGCGTGTCGTCCTGCGGGCGCCGAGACCCCCTGCAGGGCTGCGAACGGGTGCCCCTCGCCGGCCGTCGGAGACCTCTGGATTGGCGGATCAGCGGGTCGCAAGTCGACGGCGGCCATCCAGGGCCCTTCCCGACCACGACCCCACAAACGCACCACACCCCCCGCGCTGGGTTGGGGGGTGTGGCCGTTCGGCCGGGACGCGTGCGACCTTGCTTATTGCGGAGCGGCTCCGCGTCGGCTTTCTCGATTGCGTCCCGATCCTTCTGGGATCAGCGTACGCCGGCGTACCGCCGCTCACCACGGCCGGATGGGCCGTCCGCATGGACCGTCGGGGCGGGCACGCACGGGCCGATGACCATGACCGGCACGGTGGCCAGGCCGACCACGGCGGCGGCCACGCTGCCGACCGCGAGGCGGCTGATGCCCGAGCGGCCGTGGCTGGCCAGCACGATGAGGTCGGCCTCAACCTCGGCGGCGACGGCGGCGATGACGTGCGCGGCCTCGCCGATGCGCACGACGGGCGTGACGTCGACGCCGGGCAGGGCCGCCGCCAGGTCAGCCAGGTACCTCCGGGCGGCGCTGGCGCCCGTCTCGGTCTCGCTGGCCACGGCCTGGACGTGGCGGCCGAAGGCGTAGCGCGCCCAGGCGCCCATGCGCTCCAGGTCGACGGCGTCGATCGCGTGAACGAGGTACAGCCGGCCGCCCGCCGGCGGGAGCACGGTGCACGCGGCCGGGACGGCGGCCTCGCTGGTGGGAGAGCCATCCAGGGCGACCACCACGCGCTTAAACATTGCCCGCCCCCCCCACCACCAGCACGGCGCACGGCGCGGTATGGAGAACCTGGGCGCAGACGCTGCCGAGGAGCAGATCCTCCGTCGGGCTCTGCCCGCGCTTGCCGACCACGATGAGGTCGGCGTGGGTGCGGCGCGCGAAGTCCACGATCTCCTGCGCGGGCACGCCGCTGGCGAACTGCACGCGGGCACGCGCCCGCAGCGAGCCGAGCGTCGCCAGGGTCGCATCCACAGCGGCGCTGGCGGACGGGGTTGGCGCCAGAGTGGCGACTTGCCCGCCGGCGCCTTCATGGTCGGGACCGCCGCCCGCCCCGTCGCCGGCCTGGGTGGCCTGGCTGGCCTGGGCGCCCCGGGTGGGCAGGGTGCCCGCCGTCGCGTGGCTGGCGGCGTAGGTCCGGGGCTTGGCCAGCACGTAGATCACGTCCAGCTCGATGTCGGCCGGGTCGAGTCCCATCGTCGTGACGTAGCGCGCGGCGGCCAGCGCGCTTGGCGAGCCGTCGGTGGCGAGCACGATCCTTCGGAGCATCGATCCCACCCCCCACATTCAGTCTCCGGCCTGGAACGGCCGGCCGCCTATGTCCGAATGGACGGCGCCGCATGTCCCTCGGACCCCAGTTTCGGCGGCGCAGGACGGCCGGGGCCATGCGCTGGAGGCGGCCGCGCGCCGCCGTGAGGGTAGGAGCGGGCGGCCGCGCGCCGGCTGCATGCAGCCACACGGGGTGCAGGCGCGCCGGGACGCGGGTCGACATTCTGTCGCTGGCAGGGAGGCCGGGTGGCCACAGGCAGCCCACGGCGGGCGCACCGTGGCGCCTGGCCCGACCCGTGGGCGGGCGGGGGGTGCGCGGGCGGGGCAGGCGCTGCCGCCGCCGCCCCGCCGCCGCCCCGCC
>DAHVAF010000136.1 GCA_027314765.1 Clostridia bacterium
CGCGGGCGCCGTCGCGGCTTCCCTGGACGGCGGCGGTCTCGCCGGCGCCGTCGCGGCTTCAGTGGACGGCGGCGGTCTCGCCGGCGCCGGCGCGGCTTCAGTGGACGGCGGCGGTCTCGCCGGCGCCGGCGCGGGTTCACCCACGGGGCTCTTCGACCACCTCTATGTCAGCCCCGACCATCAGGGCCGGGGCGTCGGCACGGCCCTGGCCGAGGCGGTGGAGGCCGCCGCGCGGGCGGCGGGCTGCGCCCGGATCGAGGCCGAGGTGAGCATCACGGCGCGGCCGTTCTTTCTGGCGCGCGGCTACCGCGAGGTGCGGGCGCAGGACAAGGCGGCGTATGGCCTGACCTTCCGCAACTATGTGATGGTCAAGGATCTTGCCAGCGGTCCCGGCGGTGGCGGTGCCTGAGAGGGCGGTCGGGCAGGGGCTCGCCGCGCACAAGCCGCATCACCAGGGCGAACCCCCACGCGAGCATGGGCCACGCGGGCCAGAAGTAGCCGCCGCCGGAGAGGGCCCAGATGCCGACCAGGAACACCATCACGACCACGTAGCCGCCCAGCTGGCGGCGGAGGCCGTTGCGCGGCGGCGGGGCCGTGTCCGCGGAGGGCGGCGGGGACGGGTGGGACGGGGCCGCGGGCGGGGGCAGGTCCTGCAGCAGCCCATCGAGCTCGCCCTGGGTCCGGGCGGCATACGCCTGGCGGGTGCGCTCCTCCATCTCGGCCAGGGTGAGGCGTCCGGCCTCGTAGTGCTCCTTCAGCTGGGCGACCACGGCTGCGCGGTCGGCGTCCGAGGCGCGGAGGCCCCCGTTGTCGGCGGGCATGGCAGAACCGCCTACCCTTCCGATTCGGATCCGCCCGGGAGGCGAATCACGGCCACCGGGCGCCACTGGATGCCGTCCCAGGCGTTGGCGAGCAGCAGGTTGGGGCTCGGGTAGATGTCGTTATCGAGCTGCAGGTAGAAGCGCAGGCCGGCGACGTCGGCCATCCCCAGGCTGTCCGGATCGAGCACGGCGGCCATGACGGCCTCGGCCAGGCGGCGCGCCTCCCCTCGGCCGGGCTGGCGCATCAGGCCCTCCGCGCTGCGCGAGTTGCGGCGGAAGACATCGGCCAGCTCGGCCAGGATGGCGGGGTCGGCGGCCGCGGCCGCCACCGCCGCCGGGATCTCGTCGCTCCAGACGCTGCCCAAGGGCAGGCCTCCCCCTGGTATGGGTCTCCGCCGGGAAGGGTCACCACCCGCGCGCCCGCGAGGTTCATTGTACGCGGGCCGGTGGGCGCAGGGCGCGCCTCTTGGGGTGACGAATCTCGTCGAACGATGCTTGCCCTGGCGGTACCCCTTGGCATCCTCGTGGGCTGGCTGCGGCGCGGCCACCTGGAGAACCTGGCGCGGCTGGATGGTCGCGCCCTGGCCGTCGTCGTGGCAGCCCTGTTGATCCGGCTTGGGCTGGAGCGCGCAGCGGGGTCGGCCGCCAGCCCGGCGCTGCTCATCGGGGCCGAGGCGGCCCTCTATGCCGGGATCTTCGCCGCGGTGGCCATCCACCGCCGGCGGCGGGGCGTCTGGCTCGTGGGCGCGGGCGGCGCCCTGAACCTGGTGGCCATCGCCCTGCATGGCGGCCGCATGCCCGTGTGGACGGCGGTGGCCGGCCGGGTGGGCGGCGCCCTGCGCGGGCAACTGCAGGCGGGCGCGCTCCTCACACACGCGCCGATGGCGGCGCCTCAGGGCCTTGGCTGGCTGGGCGATGTCATCAGCCTGCCGTCGCCGCTGCCGCCGGAGATCCTGAGCATCGGCGATGTGCTACTGATCTGCGGGGTCGTCGTCTTCCTGTCGAGCGCCATGGCGGCGCCGGAGCTCAGGTCCCGCGGCTCTGGCGGCGGCGCTTGACGATGCGCGGCCGGGGCGTCACCTCGGAGCCCGCGGCCTGCACCAGCGGCGGCGCCTCGGCCAGCGTCGCGGCCGCGTCGCCCAGGCCCTTGATGCGGAAGAGGGCGCGCACGACTGCCGGGTCGAACTGGGTGCCGCTGCCCTCCCGCAAGCGCAGGACGGCCTCCTGCTCCGGCAGGGCCGCGCGGTAGGGCCGGTCCTGCGTCATGGCGTCGTACGCGTCGGCCACGGCGATGATGCGCGCAGCCAGGGGGATCTCGCCCCCTTCGACCCGGTCCGGGTAGCCCTTGCCGTCCAGGCGCTCGTGGTGGCCGCGCACCATCTCGGCCAGGGGGCCAAGGTGGCGCGACGTCTCCAGGATGTTGTCCGCGGCGGTGACGTGCAGGTCCATGGCGGTCCGCTCCTTGGCGTCCAGCGGCCCTGCCTTGCCAAGGATGGCGTCCGGCACGGCCACCTTGCCCACGTCGTGGAGAAGGGCCGCGTGGCGCAGCAGGTCAAGGTCCGTGTCGACGATGCCGAGCTCCTGGCCCAGCTGCGTGGCCAGCAGCGCCACCCGCTCCGAGTGGCTGCCCGTCACCGGATCCTTGAACGTGAGGGCCCGCTCCAGGACGCCGGTGATCTCCCGGTAGAAGTTCCTGTCGTTGGCGTACAGCTGGAAGGCGACGCGAACGGCCAGAAGCATCAGGAAGATGAACAGGATGCCCAGCAGGCCCATCTGGACGAAGATGGCCTCCATGAAGAGGCCCAGGATGGCGAAGACGATCTGGTTGTAAAACCCCGAGCGCTCGATGCTGACCCAGAAGCGCACCGGGCTGCAGTGATTGCGTGTGCCCAGCAGGCCGCTGAGCAGAAGGACGTTGGCCGCGTTCCAGGCCGCCAGCATCACGACGTAGGGCACGAGGATCTGCGGCGTGACGGCCATCTGCAGCCTGCCGCCGACCAGGTGGAAGGCGGCCGCCGCCGCCAGCGTGCTGAGGGCGAAGAGGCTGGCGTTGAAGATGACCTTGGACCAGGAGCGGCGCGTGAGGTGCTGTCCGACCAGAACCCCAAGGAGCATGATGAGCGCGGCCAGGGGCGGAGCCAGCCAGAGGACGGAGAGGGCTCCCACGAGCGCCGTTCCGCTGACATAGACATTCTCGCTGAGGCTGACGCCGCCGACCTCGCTGAGGATGGCCAGCGCCAACGCAGCGAACGCCAGCGGCACGTCCACGACGCCGCCCATGGAGTGGGCTGAGGCGACGGTCGCGAACACGGCGGCCGCGAGGGTGGCCGCGACATAGACCTGGACGGCGCGACTCAGCCAGTGTTCCTCCAGTCTGCCGCACTCGGATCAAAACCCGGCGGAAGGAGAGAAATCAGTTCCAACCGAAGCCCGCGCCAGCCGCGAGCGCAGCTCCCGCAACCGCGAGCACTGCGACGCAGATCCGAATCAACTTTGCCATAGCCCTGACCTCCTTCTGAGGACCGGGGCCGGCTTCGCTGATCTGCGTGGCGGTTTCGATTCCGCCTTTAGGCTTCGCTCATCGTTCCTTCCGCCAAAATTCGGTAGACGGAGGGAGAATTCGACAAGCGCGCACCCATTCCTCTTATCGGTTCCATGAATGTTGGGTGAGGGTGTGAAGAATGGGGGGCTACGACCAGGCTGGTCGGCGGGGCGCCAGGAGACGGCCGCGCAGGGCGCCCTCCTCGACGAGGCGGCCGACGCCGCGGGCGACGGCCAGCTGCGGCTGCTCGGCCAGGTGGGCGGGCACGCGGGTCCGCTCGGCCACGGCGACATCGAGGCCCGGCAACTGCGAGACGCCGCCCGTGAGCAGGATGCCTCGGTCCATCACGTCGGCGGCGAGCTCCGGTGGGGTGCTGGCCAGCGTCATCTCCACGGCGGCCAGGATGTGCTCCAGGGGAGCCGCGATGGCCTCCCACACCTCGGCGGCGGAGATCTCCAGCTCGCGTGGCAGGCCGGTCACCGTGTCCCGGCCGAAGAGTGCGGACTTGTCCCCCGCCTGGGGGCGCATGGTCCCGAGGTCGACCTTCAGGGCCTCGGCCGTGGGCTGGCCGATGATCACGCCGTGGGTCCAGCGGACGTGCTCCATGATCGCCTCGTCCATGTCATCGCCCGCCACCCGCAGCGAGGTGTGCGCCACGACGCCGCCCAGCGAGGTGACCGCAACCTCGGTCGTGCCGCCGCCGATGTCGACGATCATGCAGCCCGATGGGTCCTCTATGGGCAGGCCGGTGCCGATGGCGGCCGCCAGGGGCTCCTCCACGAGCACGGCCGACCGGGCCCCGGCGCGAAGCACGACGTCGCGCATGGCCCGCCGCTCGACCTCCGTGGCGCCGGCGGATACGGCCATGATCAGGCGCGGCCGCACCCAGCCGCGCAGGTTGGAGGCGGAGCCCCTGGAGGCGGAGCCAAGGAAGCACCGCAGCATGGTGTGGGTCACCTCGATGTCCGCCACGGCACCACCGCGCACGGGGCGCACCGTGGTGACATTGACGGGGGTGCGGCCGATCATGCGCTGCGCTTCGCGGCCCACCGCCAGAACCCGGTGGCGGCGGCCGCCGATGGCGACCACGCTGGGCTCGTGGAGAACGATGCCCCGGCCCTGGGCATAGACGATGGTGTTGGCCGTCCCTGGAGCCAGGCCGATGTCGGCGCCGAACGGGGAAAGGATGCGCTGGATCAGGCCGGGACCCTGCCGCGTTGGGGTTCCGCGGGTAGATGAAGGCATGGCGGCGGCCCCTCCCGCCGCTTAACATTCGCGGGCCCACGCGCGAATGTGGCGGTCGCCGCGGAGTCGTACAGTAGAAGCATGAACATCGCCGCCATGGTCGCCGAGCTGTTCTTCGCATCCAAGGTCGAGGCCGCGCTGGCGCGGCTCGGGTGCCCCGTGCGGGTGCTCATGGGGGCCGACCGCGACGCCCTGGCCGCGGACCCGCCCGACCTGCTGGTCCTCGACCTCGGCCTGCCGCCCGAGGCGCGCCAGGCGGCCATGGCTGTCATGCGCGCCGCCGGGCGGCCGGTGATCGCCGTCGGCTCCCACGTCGACACCGCATCCCAGCAGTGGGCACGGGAGGCCGGCTGCGCGGAGGTTCTGACGCGCGGCGCGGTCGACCGGGCCCTGGCGACCCTCTCGGCCAAGCACCTCGCGCGCCTCCCCTGAGCCAGGGACGGCGGCGGGAGCGGCGGGAGCCTCAGGCCCCGCAAAACCGCGGACGGTGGCGGGAGCAGCACGCCCCCCGAAGCCGGCGCCGGTGGCGGGAGCGCCATGACCGCATGGCCGCGGATGCCGGCGGGAGCAGCAGGGCTCTTAGCCGCGCACGCCCTCCACGCTCAGCGAGCTCCACGCGTCGAGCCGCCCACGCGAAATGTGGAACGTCTCGTGAATGGCGTCGCGGCCAAGCTCCACCAGGTGCGCGGCCGCGCGGCGCAGGTCGCCGACTCCGTCGCGGCGGAGAAGCTCGTGCACGGCGCTCTGCCAGCCGAGTGGCGGGTTGAGGCCGCGGAACTCGGGCAGAAGCCAGGTCCGGGGCGGCTGCCCGCGCCCGTCCAGGCCGAAGTGCAGGCGCATGGCGGCCTCGGCCACCTGGTACGCCGCCACGGCGATGGCATCGGGGTCGCGCCGGCGCAGCTGGTGGGCCAGACCCTGCCACAACATGCGCAGCTCGACGTAGGCCGCCAGACACTCGCGCTGGCGGACGGAAGGGTCCGCGTCCACCTTCGCGCGGATCAGCGTGCCGACACGGCCATCGCCGTCCCAGACCATCTGCGCCCGCGTATATTCGAAGCGCTGCTCGGGTCCCCACGGCTCGCGCAGCAACCCGGACAGGGCCATGCCCCGGCCGGTGATCACGCGCCCGCCCGCGACGTCGCGCACAAGCCGGCGGCCGCCATCCCAGCCCTTGGCGAAGGTCTCGTCATCGCAGACAAAGCGGACATCGAGGTCCTCGCCGGCATCGTCAAAGCCGCGCGCGGCGGGGCCGCACCACAGCACGGCCAGCGTGCCGGGCGTCAGGCGCGGCTCGCACCACGTGCGGATGCTGTCCTGCACGCGACGCACCTCCCCGGTGCTCGGTTCCACACCAGTCCGGGCCAACCTTCCTGCCGGACGATGGCGGATGGCGGATAAGCGCGGGCGGGGCCGGATGGCCCCGCCCGTCACGAGAGCTGCCTCAGGAGCGTCGCATGGCCCGGAGTCCAAACACGGCGGCTGCGGCGACGCCGAGCGCCGACAGGGTCCAGGAGTTCGTCAGCACACGCACGATCCCGCTGCGCCGGCTGCGACGCGAAGAGCCCCACACCATCGGCACCACCTCCGGGTGCTAGCCTCCCCGGGCTCGCCTCAGGCGCGTCTGGCAATGCGTCGCGTTAACGGTCGCCGGCCGCGCGCGCGCTCGCGTCATTGCGCATGGGATCGGCCGCCGCCAGCGAGGGCACAAAGCCCCCGCTGCTGCCAAACAGCTTGTTGGATAGCTTCCAGTAGCCGTGGACGTTGGCGGCCTGCGCCGCGGGCGCCAGGGCCGCGTCCGGCAGCGCGTCGAGCAGAAAGCCCGCGAGCGCCTGACCGCCGCCGCCCGTGATGTAGACGACGTCGAGGTCGTCCTTCTGCCAGACCGACTCGACCTCGGTGATGATCTTGCGGGCGACCTCGCGGAACGCTTCGTCGCGCAGCGCGCTGATGTCGTGCATCCTGCCGCCCGAGCGCAGCCGGCCCGAGAGCACGATGCCGTCCAGCTCGTAGTTTTCGCGCGTGAGGCCGAACTCGCGCTGCATGGCGTCCGCGATCAGCGCGTACGCGGTGCCAAGGCCCGTGGTCGTCGTGACGGACAGCCGCTCGACGTAGTCGAGGCGGTCGGCGACCACGAGGTCCGTGGTGCGGAAGCCGATGTCGATGACACCCACGCGCGAGGCGGCCAGGTCCGGCTGCTGCACGGTGCCGGCCCGGTCGAGGAAGAGGTCGAAGACGGTCCCGAACGGCTGCGGAACCACGCGCACGTTCTCCACGACGATCGACTTCTCCACGGGGCGGCCGCCGGCGTGGAGCACCACGCGGTGCTCGCCCAGCATGATGTCGACCAGCGCGTCACGGTAGAGGCGGTAGTGGGCGGGCGGCAGGCCCGTCACGATGTTGGCGTGGCCGGTCGGCCCGTCGATCACGAGGCCAAGCGCCGTGAGGAAGAGGACGCGCGCGCTCCAGTCGCCGGGACGGTCCTCCGCCAGCGAGCGTGCGGCGATCTCGCTCTGGCGGACGGCCAGGCTCCCGACGAAGTACCGCGCCCCCTCCAGCTCGACGACGAGGTTGTCCTCCTCCTGCGTGTAGAGGGAGAGCTCTGAGCGGTAGGCGATGTCCGCCCCGAGGCCCACCACGCTCGGGAAGACGATGTCCCGGCTGCCGTTGGTGGCCTTCAGGAAGCCGTAGCCCAGGTCGATGCCGACATTACTGATGAACATCCATGCGCCTCCTTGCAGCGCCATCGCCGCATCTGGGGCCGCCTGCGCCGACCCGGGGCCGCCCCGGCTCTTGGCCGGTGGGCGCCGCCGCTGGGCTCGCCTGCGCCAGCGAGGGCCCTTCGCAGGTGCCTTCCATGGCCGTTATCGGCGAGGGGCTCGCGCGAATTGAGCGTTGCGGCGCGCCTTTGCAGCCCGGGCCACCGCGGCGACGCGCAGCGCGACGGCCATCCGGACCTGTCCAGACCGCGCAGGTGCCGTGACCGCGCGGCTTTTGGGCGCTCCGCCCCTTGGGAGGCGAAGGTCGGCGCCGCACCACGGGCCTCGCGGCACGCTCAGGATCTTCCCACGCCGGCCTGATCTCGGAAACCGCCCGCCGGTGCGGCCTTTGGCGCGTCCAGCGCCCGCAAAGCCCTTCCACGCATGCACATCGCCCTAAACGCGCACCGCCGCCAGCACGATGCAGAGGTCGGCTGCTGAATCGCAGCCCACCAGAGGGGTCCCGCCACGGAGGGAGGGCCTGCGCCCGATGCTCGGAGCGCTGCCGGTGATGCCGCGGGCCAAGCCGCACGACGGGCGGATTCGGATGCCCGCCTGGATGCCCGCTTGGAGGCCCGCCCGACGCGACCCGCGGATCGCGGGGCGCGCGCTCGCGGCCACCGCGCGGGTGGGGCCGCGCCGCGAGGCCCGGCGCCTGACGCTCTGGCTGCAGGGCGGCGCCGGGGTGCCGCGCCGCGTGGACATCCCGGTCGCGACCATCGCGATGGCGGTGCTCTGCATCGCGGCGTGCGTGGCCGGCAGCATCGAGTATGGGGTGAGCTCCGAGGCGCGGGCCCGCTCCCTGCAGATCCAGGCCGCCCGCCTCAGCGTCGAGGCGACGGCGGGCGCCAGGGCCGAGGGCCAGCTGTCGCAGCTGCAGCAGCAGGCGGCGAGCCTGAAGGAGACGCTGAAGACGATTACCCAGCTGGATGGCCAGGTGCGCGCCGAGGCCGGGGCGCCGACCTCGAACACGACGACGAAGGCCACCGCGGGCCTTCCGTCCTCCGATCCGGCCGTCAGCCACCTGGATGCGGCCGGCGGCGTCCTGCGGCAGCTGCAGCAGGCGATTCCGGCCCTGGCCCACGACGTGCAGAACCTCGGCCAGTCGATGACCGGCTGGACCGCCGATGCGGCGCACACCCCGTCGATCTGGCCCGTGCAGGGTCCGATCACCTCGCCCTTCGGCGCCCGCCTCAACCCGTTCAACACGGCCCAGAGCGAGATCCACACCGGGGTGGACATCGGGGTCGTGACCGGCACGCCGGTCCACGCGACGGCGGACGGCACCGTGGTGTTCGCAGGCTGGAACTACATCTACGGCAACCAGGTCATCGTCTCGGTCGGCGGCGGGCTTGACACGATGTTCGGCCACAACTCGCGGCTGCTGGTCCGCTCGGGGCAGCAGGTCGCCAAGGGCCAGGTCATCGCCCTCTCAGGCAGCACCGGCTGGAGCACGGGACCTCACGTGCACTACGAGATCGACCAGAACGGCCAGCCCGTCAACCCGGCCCCCTACCTGCCGGGATACGCGGAAGTGGCCGGAGGGGGAGGGGCAGGCAGTGTGGAGGCGGGCAGTGCCGGGAACTTTGGATACGGTGGTCGGTAGCCAGACGGAGTTTCTGGGCAAGGTCTCGGGCAGCGGCTCGATCCGGATCGATGGCCGGCTGCAGGGCGAGGTCGACGTGGAGGGCGACGCCTTTGTCGGCCAGGACGGCGTCGTGGTGGCGGACATCCACGCCCGCGACATTGTGATCGCCGGCGAGGTGCGCGGCAACCTGCATTCGGCCGGACGGCTGGAGCTCCTGCCGACGAGCCGCCTGTTCGGCGACATCCACGCCGTGCGGCTGGCCATCGCCGACGGCGCCATGTTCCGCGGCAACTGCCAGGCGTACACCGAGGACCCGCCCGCCGAGGACGGCGAGGGTGGCCGCCGCGCCCGCGTCGAGGCCATTCCCCCGGCCCCGGCGCGCGAGCCCAAGACGGTCGCGGCGCGCGGCGGCGGCCAGATGTCACCGGCCCTGCCCTTCGCGCGCTCCGCGGTGCAGGCCGAGGCCGTGCCGGCGCTGGATGTCCGGGCCACGCCCGTGGCCGTGGGCGGCGCCACCGCCGCGGCGGCGATGCGCGAGCCCGCGATGGGCACCGCCACGCACTGACCCAGGCGGGCGCACCGGAACGATCATTTGAGGGCGGCGCATATGCGCCGCCCTTCACGACCGCTCAGATTCGGGCTACGCGAACGCGAAGGAGCGGTCCGCCGAGTGATCGGCGATGAGGGCCGCGATCAGCTTGGCCGCGCCCCGGGCATCCCGCAGATCCGCCATCTCCACGGGCGAGTGCGAATAGCGGCGGGGTAGGCACAGCGCCAGGGCCGCCGCGCCGGCGCCCGCCTGCTGCATGGCCGCGGCGTCGTTGTTGCCGCCCTGCGGCAGGTCGAACTGCAACGGCACGCCGATCCCGGATGCCGTCTCCTCCAGCCAGGCGAGCAACGCCGGGTGGGCGATATAACCGCCGCCCCCGCCGCCCCGGGCCATCAGCGGCACGACCGGCCCGCGGCCGATGGCGGTCGTCGAAACCGACACGGGCACGTCAGGCGTGCCGCCGCAGGGCACGGTGTCGACGGCCACGGCCACGGCGGGGGCAAGGCGGGAGGCGGCGGCGCGGGCGCCCCGCAGGCCGACCTCCTCCTGCGAGGTGAAGGCCAGGACCACCCGGGCGCGGGGGGCGGAGGCGGAAGCCTCGCGGCGCGTGCGGAGCACCTCGCAGAGGACTGCGCAGCTCAGGCGGTTGTCGATGGCCTTGCCGGCCACGCGGTCGCCCTTGCCGATGCGGGTCAGCGGGCCGGTCCACGTCACCTGCGAGCCGATGCGGATGCCCATGGCCGCCACCTCTTCGGCGCTCTCGGCCCCGACATCCACGAACAGCTGGTCGAAGGTCGGGACGCGGCCGCGCTCCTCGCCGCCGGAGAAGTGACCAGGCTTGATGCCGACGACGCCGGGGTGGCCGGCGACCACCACCTGGCGGGCCAGAAAGCACGACTCGCGGGCGCCCCCGAGGGGCGTGATGCCGAGGAAGCCACCGGGCAGCACGCGCTGCACGACGGCGCCGATCTCGTCGGTGTGGGCGTCGATCAGCAGCAGCGGCGTGCCGGCGGGGCCGCCGAGGTCCACGTAGAGGTTGCCGAAGACGTCGAGCTCCGTGCGGTGGCCAAGGCCCTGCACGATCTCGCGCAGCGCGCGGATCACCGGCTGCTCCTGGCCGGGGACGGCGTCGATCTGCGTGAGGGCGGCCAGCGTGTCGAAGAGGAAGTCGGGCATGGGGGTTCTGGTGACACCTCCTGGCGTGGGGCGTTCGGCGGCGGGCGCGGGTGGGCCTGCATCCGGCCGGGCCGCACACGACAGGGTCAGCGGCTGGGGCGGAACGCTCGGGCTGCAGGAGGAGATGCGGCGGCAGCGCGGGCTCGACGCGGCACCGGCTGCCTGGGCCGCCCAGCTGCCACATCTCGGCTTCGCGGCGGCGCCGCACGTCGTGGTGCTGGGCGGCCTCCGCGGCGCGTGAGGCCGGCTCCAGCCGCTGGGGCGCTCAGCCAGTGCCGACACCAGGTCAGCTGGCGCCCCAGCCTGTCCAGCCGGTCCGGGGTTGGGCGAATGCGCCTTACCCCAGAGCGCTCACCCGCGGTCGCCCAGGTGATGCCGGAACCACGCCAGCTGCCGCTCCAGGCGATCCAGCTTGTTTCGCGGCTGGGCGATGCCATGCGGCTCGCCCGGGTACCGCACGAAGGCGGCCTGCCGCCCCAGCATCTGCAGGGCGGTGAAGAACTCCTCCGACTGCGTCACGGGGCAGCGCAGGTCGGCCTCGCCATGCAGGAGCAGCACCGGGGTGCGCACGCGGTCGACGTACGCCATCGGCGAGCGGTCAAAGAGCCGCTCGCGGTCCTCCCAGGGCGTCGCCCCCTGCGAGAAGACGGTGAAGTCCATGCCGACATCCATCGTGCCCACGCCGCTGTAGTGGTCGGAGATGCAGGCACCGGCCACGGCGGCCCGGAAGCGCTCGGTCTGCGTCACGATCCATGTGGTCATGTAGCCGCCGTAGGACCAGCCCATGACGCCCAGGCGGCGCGGGTCGGCGATCCCGGCGGCGATGGCGTGGTCGACACCGGCCATCAGGTCCTGGTAGTCCTTGCCGCCCCAGTCCCCGACCACCGCCAGCGAGAAGCGGTTGCCATAGCCGAGGCTGGCCCGCGGGTTGATCCGCAGCACGGCGAAGCCCTGGCTGCGCAGCATCTGGGGCGCGAAGGCGAAGCCATAGCCGTACATACCGCTGGGGCCGCCGTGCACATCCAGGATGAGGGGATGGGGGCCGGCGCCCGCTGGGACGAACAGCCAGCCCTCGATCGGCCAGCCGTCGGCGCCGGCGAAGGTGATGCGCTCCGGCGGCGCCAGGCCGAGCTCGGCGGCCACCGCGGCGTTGTGCTCGGTGAGGCGCCGCTCGCCGCCATCCGGCGTCAGCACGTGCACCTCGTCGGGGTGGGTTGGGTCCCCGGCCAGGTAGGCGATGGCCCCTGTGGCGGCCACCGGCGAGGCCTGGGCGACGTCGCGGCGCGCGCCCGGGGAGGCCCGCCGCGGCTCACCGCCGGCGGACACTGCGTAGAGGGTCCCCTCCCCCTCGCTGCCGATCGTGACATACACCGTCCGCCCGTCGGGCGACCAGCGCGGGTGCCCGGGCGGGGACATGTGCCGCGTGTCGGATCCCGAACCGCCGCCGACCGGCCGGTCCAGGGCGCCGGTGAGGTTGCGGGCGTCCGACCACCGATAGGGGTACGCCCCGGCCGACACGTCCAGCAGGAAGAGGTCGTAGTTGCTGGACACCCAGTCGAACGCCCGGCCGGAGCCAACCAGGGCCAGCTGCCGCCCGTCCGGGGACAGGGCGGCCCCTGCGCACGGAAAGTCCTCCGCCAGCACCCGCACGGGCTCGCCGCCAGCCAGGGGCACCAGGTAGGGGTGGCGGATCCAGCCGCCATCATCCCCGGGCCGCTCGCGGCGGGCGAGGCAGAGCACGTGACCACCGTCGGGGCTGATGGCGGCGGCCTCATGGTGATACCGCCCGCTGGTCAGCTGGCGCGGCGCGCCCTCCGCGCCCACCGCAAAGAGCTGGCGGAAGTGGGTGCCGTGGAAGCCCGCGCCGTCGAGCTTGTGGTGGAGCGTCGTCACCACCAGCGGCGGCCGGTAGTCGTCCAGCTTCGTCTGGGCGGCGTCGTGGGCGGGCGCGCCCGCGTACTCGGCCCCGCCCGGCGGCGGCGTGTCCACGGCGGAGGCGACGACGAGGGCAGCACCGTCTGGCAGCCAGGAGGCCGGGCCAGCCGGCTCGAGGTCGGGCGCCCAGCACTCGGCCTCGCCCCCGGCGGCCGGCAGCACGTGCAGGCGCGGCTTGCCGGTGCGGTCGCTGAGGAAGGCGATCCGGCCCCCGTCCGGCGACCAGCGCGGCGCGCGGTCGCGATGCCCCGGGGCCGTCATCCGCCGCGGCGCCGACCCGCCGTCCGTGGCGACCAGCCAGATCTCGCCGGTGACGCGGTTCGTGTCGGCGGCGACGGTCTCGCGCACATAGGCCACGGAACGCCCATCGGGGGAGAGCTGCGGGTCACCGAGCGGGTGGAG
The DNA here is from genome assembly GCA_027314765.1 of Clostridia bacterium. Taxonomy (GTDB): domain Bacteria; phylum Bacillota; class Sulfobacillia; order RBS10-35; family JAJYVM01; genus JAJYVM01. The sequence goes on from DAHVAF010000136.1 coordinate 13,016, forward strand.
GCGGAACCAGTCGGCAGGCTCCAAGGGCGCACCCCTCCTCTGACCTCGCAATCGCACGGGAGGCGCCCGTGCGATCCATGTGCGCAAGACGCTACCGCGCCGGTGGACCGTTGTCCTGCCTGCGCGCGCCGCGCGGTACCATCATCTTCAGGGGGCGCTCGTCCGTGCAGCTCGTCGTCGCCGAGAAGCCCAGCGTGGCCGCCGACCTGGCCCACGTGATCGACCCGGGCGCCGCCCGCCGCCAGGGCTGGCTGCAGGGCCGCCAGTATGCCTGGACGTGGGCCCTCGGCCACCTGGCGGAGCTGGCGCCGCCGGAGTCCTACCAGCCCGCCCTGAAGGGCCGCTGGCGCCTGGAGCTGCTGCCCGTCGTGCCGGCAACCTTCCGCGTGCAGGCCCGCGAGGGGCGCACCGCCCAGCTCGCCGTGATCCGGCACCTCCTCGCCGAGGCGGAGGCCGTGGTCGTCGCCACGGACGCCGGCCGCGAGGGCGAGCTGATCTGGGAGTACATCCGCGAGGTGTGCGGCTATGCCGGACCCGCCCAGCGCCTGTGGCTGTCGGAGAGCACCCCCACCGCCGTGCGCGCCGCGTTTGCGGCCCTGCAGCCCCCGAGGTCCGACCTGGCAGCCGCCGCCCGCGCGCGGGCCTGCGCCGACTGGGTGATCGGCATGAACGCGACGATGGCCCTGTCCGCCCGCCACGGCGGGCTCTGGTCGGCGGGTCGCGTGCAGACGCCCACCCTGGCCCTGCTGACGGCCCGCGAGGCGGAGAGCCGGGCCTTCCGCCCCACCGAGTACGTGGTTGTGACGGTGGCCTTCGCCGCCGTCGAATCCGAGTTCCGGGGCCGCTGGTTCCGCGGGAAGGAGGATCGGCTGGCGGAGCGGGCCGCCGCGGAGGCGATCGCCGCCAAGGTGCGGGGCCAGCCCGCACGGGTGGCGTCTTTGACGCGCAAGCGGACACGCGAGGCGCCGCCGCGCCTCTTCAACCTGAACGACCTGCAGCGTGCCGCCAACGCGCTCCACGGCCTGACGGCGGCGGACACGCTGAAGGCCGCTCAGACCCTCTATGAGCGCCACAAGGCGATCACGTACCCGCGCACGGACAGCCGCCACGTCTCGGCCGAGGCCTTTGCCACCTTTCCGGAGCGCCTGCGCGCCATCGGCGGGGAGCTCGCCCCCGTCGCCAGCCGCCTGGCCGCCGACCTCCCCCACCCCGGCAAGCGGGTGGTCGACGACGCCCAGGTCAGCGACCACCATGCCCTGCTGCCGACGGCGGCCGCCCCGGACCCGGCCGGCCTCTCCCCCGCCGAGGGAAAGGTGTACGCGCTGGTGGTGCGTCGCTTCCTGGCCGCCCTGCTGCCCCCGGCCGTCTACGCCGACACGGAGGCGATCACGGAGGTGGCCGGTGAGACCTTCCGCAGCAGGAGCCGCGTCCTGCTCACCCCCGGCTGGCGCGAGGCGGAGCCGCAGGTCGCGGCCCGCGACAAGGACGAGGACGACGAGGAGCCCGCCGGCGGCAACCTGAGCCGTCTGCACCAGGGTATGGAGGCCGCGTGCACGGACGCCGAGGTGGCCGCGCGCCAGACCAAGCCCCCCAAGCGCTTCACGGAGGCGACCCTGCTGCAGGTCATGGAGACGGCCGGACGCCTCGTGGACGACGAGGCCCTCGCCGCGGCCATGCGCGAGCGGGGTCTTGGCACCCCCGCCACGCGCGCGCAGATCATCGAGACGCTGATCGCCCGCGATTACGTGCTCCGCCAGGGCAAGAGCCTCGTGCCGACCGAGCGGGGCGAGCGGCTGGTGGCCCTGGCCCCGCCGGAGCTGCGCGAGCCGGCCACGCCCGGCGAGTGGGAGCAGCGCCTGCGGGCCATCGAGGCCGGATCCGAGGCGGCCGGCCCGTTCCTGGGCGACATCGCGGCCGTCACGCGGCGGATCGTGGCGGACGTCGGGGCCCAGGCGCGCGCCGCCCCGGCGCCTGGCAGCCCGGCGCCTGGCAAGCGGCCCGCGACCGCTCCGGCTGGGGCGCGGGAGGTCGGGCCCAGGCAGCAAAGCGGCCAACCCGCCGCCAGCGGGACTCCGGCCCAGGACACGAGCGCCCTGGGGACCTGCCCCCGCTGCGGCGGGCCCATCGTCGAGAGCCCCAAGGCATACGGCTGCGCCAATTGGCGACCGGAGGCGGGAGGCTGCCGCTGGGCACTGTGGAAGAAGGTGGCCGGCAAGACCCTGAGCCCGGTGCAGGCGCGGGAGCTGCTCGCGCGGGGCGAGACAAAGCGGGTGCTGAAGGGCTTCACGTCCCAAGCCGGGAGGAAGTTTGACGCCCAGCTGCGGCTTGAGCGTGAGACCGGCCGTGTCAGCTTCGTCTTTCCCTCCGCGGCACCCACCAGCGCCAATGTTCCTGGAACCGCGGCCAGGGCGGCGATGAAACGTGGCCCGTCGCGCGCTGCCGGGAGCCCTGGGCGAACGTGACTTCCGCCGCCTGTGGGGCTGGCGACCGGCGCCTCCGGGTCCCGGCAGTCGCTGCAGCTGGCCCTGGGCTGGCTCGTGCAGACGGTCACCGACCCGAGCTTCTGGGTCGGCACGGCCCTGCCGTCCCTGGCCTCCATCGTGGTGGTGGGCGCATCGCAGCGCACGTCCATGACGATCACGCCGGCGGAGGTGCAGGAGCGGAGCGACGACGCCCACCGCGGGCGCGTCTCAAGCATCTACCTGCTGCGGGCGGGTCGATGGCGGTGGCGAGCCCCATCCACGGTCTCCTCGGCGCGCGATTCGG
>DAHVAF010000139.1 GCA_027314765.1 Clostridia bacterium
GGCGGGCGCATCGCTTGCGCCCGCCGAAGCCTCCGCCCAGATGGCGCGCCAGGTGGAAAGGGGGATCCAGACATCGGGCGAGGGCCAGTACGCGGTGGTCGTCATGACGCCTGCGGGTCCGACCATCTCGGTGCCGCTCGCCGTCTCCATCGTCGCGGTCTGATCCGCCGTGGCCGCGTAGCCCCCCACCACGGTCAGGTGCAGGGTGAGGAGGTCGCCGTAGTTCCAGACGGAGCCGCGAAGGCGCGGCACCTGCAGCGTCAGGGTCGCCGGCGGCGGCGAAGCCGCCGCATCGACGACGGCGTCTGTCCCGTCGCCGGGTGCGAGGGCACGACCCGTGCGGATGAGGCGTTGCACACCCAGCCGCGCGTCCAGGGTCGGGTCCCGCCCGCGGAGCACCACGGGCTGGCCGTCAGGCCCCAGGGCGGGCATGGCGTAGTCGGGGTAGACGGCGGTCACGCCAGGCAGGGCAGCCAGGCGCCGGAGCTGGGCTGGGCTGAGGGTCGAGGGGATGCCGGGCGGAGCAAGGGCGCCTTCGGCGCCCGGGAAGAACAGCGATAGGTCGGTGCGGTAGGCGTGCTGGGTCGGCGTCCACGCCCACGCGCCGGTGGCGGCCGGCCCGGGCAAGGGCTCAGCCATGGCGATTACATCACCACCCACCAGCGCCCGTGCGCCGATCTGCGCGCTCGCGGGGAAGCCGCCCGGCAGGGCCAGGGCCCCCGCGAGAATCGCTGCGGCGATGCCGACACTGACCACGGCCAGCAGGGACCGGTCCAGGTCGCGCAGGATCCCGCGCCAAGCCAGGGCGAGCATCCCGCTACGCCGGGACCCCCGCATCGCGCGCGATCGACGTGAAGCCGCCACTCATGCCGACCGGCGTGCCGTCGGCCCGCCAGCAGGCCGCGCCGTGCAGCAGGCCCGTCGCCGGGTCGCGGAGCACGCCGTTCATGCCGCCGGCGACGCGCGGCACGACTTTCACGCGGTGCCCCATCCCCTCCAGCTCGGCGCGGATGGACGGCGCCACGCCCTCCTCGACCTCGAGGTCGCCCCCATCGGTCCAGATACGGGGGGCTTCCACTGCCTCCTGCAGCGTCATGCCGTGGTCGATCACGTTGATGATCGCCTGCAGCACGGCGGCGAAGATGCGCGTCCCGCCGGGGGTGCCAAGGGCCATGAGCGGCCTGCCGTCCTTGAGGACGATGGTCGGCGACATGCTGGAGAGCATCCGCTTGCCGGGGGCGATGGAGTTGGCGCGCCCGGGGTGCGGGTCGAAGAGCCACATGGTGTTGTTCAGCAGCATCCCCGTGCCGGGCACCGTGACCTTGGAGCCAAACACGGCGTGCAGGGTCTGGGTCATCGCCACCGTGTTGCCGTCCTTGTCCATCACGGTGAAATGCGTGGTGTCTGCTGATTCGCGGGCGCGCTCGCCGGCCTGGTGCGCGCTGGCCCGCCGCGGGTCGATGTCCGCGCGGCGCTGCGCCGCGTAGCCCTTGTCGGTCAGCCACGCGACGGGGACGTCCAC
>DAHVAF010000145.1 GCA_027314765.1 Clostridia bacterium
CGTTGCCGGCGACGGGAGTGAAGCGCCGGCTGTCCAGGGTCGCGGATTGACCGCCGCCGGTGTAGAAGGGGTCGAGTTGCAGCAGGTTGGCCGCCTCGTCGGCGGTCAGCATGATTGTTCCGTTGTGGGAGGTGTAGCCCCCGCCCGTTCGGACCACATCCGTGTAGGTCAGCTGGCAGGGCGTCTCGCGAGTCAGGGGCACGTGCACATGGAAGCCGATGATGCAGCCGCCACGGTCGCGGGCCAGCACGAAGCGGGCCGAGAGCACGCCGGCGAGCTGGTGGAGCTGGGCTTGGAGGTCCCCAGTGGCCGCGGGGCTCAGGCCGAGGCTCCGGCTCCACGTCGCCTCGGCGCAGCGGGCCAACTCCGGCAGGTCCGCGGCCGCCACGCCGCGCTCGAAGCGCCACCCCTCCCCCGCCTCCGTCGACGGATGCAGCCACGAGTGCCAGAGCGCCTCCCGCGCCAGGTGCGCCGTCTCCGCCCAGGCGGTCGCCGCCGCCTCCGCCTCGCGGCTGGCCCGTTCGATGTGGTGGGCGATGGCCCGCTGCCGCCGGCCACGGCCCGGAGAAACCCTTCGCGCCCCGGCTCGACCATGCTGCCGTCGACCAGGACGGCGCGGGCGCCGGCTCCGGCGGCGAGTCGGCGGTAGGCGCGAAGCAGCGCGGACTTGCCGACGCCAGCCGGTCCGTACACGTGGAGCACGGCCGGCTCCCGTGTGGCGCCAAGCAGGCCACGCAACAGCTCCAGGTGTGCAGCGCGCCCGACGAACGCCTGCGCCTCCGAGTCATCAAGTGCGTCCCCCACGGTCGGCCTCGCCTCGCGCATGGCGCGGTCACCTCCGGACGCCAGGGGCCACGGTCCTCAGCCGCCTGATTCGTGGTCCGGCTGGCGATTGTGGGGGTCAGGGGGATGCCGTGGGCCACTTTCAGGGCGGCGGGCCCAGAGATGGCAGGGGGATGCCGGCCATGTCGGCGTGTGGCACCTGGTGCAGGGACCACGAGGCCGGTGCGCCCGAGCCGGGCCAGGCGAGGTCGGGGCCTGGCGGCGGGCGGCCGGAGGGGGCTCGGCGAGCGATTTCGGCAGAGGCGACCCGCCGGCGGCGACGGTCACCCGGAACCGGTCCGTGGCGCGGCTACGCGGTGGCCGGACCCAAGGGCGCCGATCTTCCGCGCACGCGGGACGGGACCTGGTCTTGCCCAGCCCGCGGCCCCCCGGGTGGGTCCTTCCCCGCGTCGTGCCGGCGGCGGTGCGCGACCCCGGGGTGGCGCCGGATTGGGACGAGGTGGCCGGCCTGCGCGCGATCCTGGCTGTCGCCGACTTCCTCAATAGTTCAGCTGCGCAACTTCATTCGCCGGCAGTCCGAAGTATGCGGCGATGATGTCCCGGGCGACCGGCGCGCCGGCGATCAGTCCCTCGCCGCCGCCCCGCACGTACACCGCGACCGCGATCTGGGGGTTGCGCATGGGCGCGAAGGCGATGAACCAGGCGTTGTTGGCCCGGCCGGTCACCTGGGCGGTCCCCGTCTTGCCGGCCACGTGGATCACGCGGCCCAGGTACTTCTGGCTGACCTGCGGCCAGTTGGCGAAGGCCACCCAGGCCGTGCCCCACGGCACGTCGGTGATTCCCTGCCAACTGGCCTGGTAGGTGGTCGTAAAGCCCATGGCCTGGTGGACGGCGGCGAAGGCGCTTGGCGGGGCGGGTATGTGGCCCACCACCTGCGGGTGGTTGTGCACGAGGACCTTGCCGGAAGGCGAGGTGACCTCCCGCACCAGATACGGCCGGTAGCGCGTGCCGCCGTTGGCCAGGGTCGCCACGTAGCTGGCCATCTCCAGGGTGTTGAACTCGTTGAAGCTCTGGCCGACGGCGGCGTCCATGGTCTCGGAGGGATACCAGGGCGCGGTGTACCCGAGGGCGCTCTTCGTGTCCGGGCCGGCCACCAGTCCCGGATTCTCGCCGGGCAGGGCCTTCTGCCCGGTGAGGGCGCCGAGACCGAAGGCGCGGGCCATGGCCTCGATGGGGCCGATGCCGGTGCGCACGCCGACCTGGTAGAAGTAGGTATCGCAGGACCGGGCGATGGCCTCGTCGAGGTTGAAGATGCCGTAGAAGCCGGGCACCCAGTTGTGCTTGCGGATACCGCCAACGACGATGTACGGCGGGCAGGAGATGGGCTCGCTCGGCGTGATCGCGCCGGTCTTCAGCGCCGCGAGGGCCGTGATGGGCTTGAACGTCGAGCCCGGGGGTGACAGGTCGGAGATGGCGTGGTCGACCAGGGGGTGGCCGGGAGCGCTCGGGCTTGAGAGTGCGGCCCATTGCTGCTGCCAGGCCCGCCACGCCGCGCCGCCGGGCCGCGCCTCCGCCCCCCGGGCGAAGGCGTTGGGATTGAACTCCGGCAAGGACGCCAGGGCCAGGATCTGGCCGTTGCGCGGATCGATGGCCACGGCCGCCCCCTGGGAGGCGGGGAAGGGCCCGCCATCCGCGAAGTGCGTCGTCCGCTCAGTGGCCATGTTGGCGGCCAGGGCCTGCTCGGCGGCGGTCTGCAGCCGCGAATCCAGCGTCAGCGTGACGCTGTCGCCGGGCCGGGGCGGGCGCATGCTGAGGGTGCGCAGGGGGTCGCCGAGGGCGTTCACCCGCACGACCTCCTTGCCGTCCACCCCCGCCAGGCGGCTGTTGTAGGTGGCCTCGACACCGGCGCGGCCGACGAGGTCGCCGGTCGTGGGACCCGCGCTCACATACCCGAGCACCTGCGCCGCCAGCGCGCCCTGGGGATACTCGCGCAGCGGCAGGGTGGAGACCACCACACCGGGGAACTGGCCGGCCTCCTCGTCGAGTACCGTCGCCTGCGCCGGCGTCAGGTCGCTCTTGAGCAGCGCGCGTCCGTAGGGGTCGGTCGCGGCGAGGGATGCGGCCACCCTGGTCACCGTGGCGGGCCGCATGCCGAGCAGCTTGGCGAGGCTGCCGGCCTCCGCCGCCGACAGGCCGGTGCTCGAGTAGGTGAGAAAGGCGGCCGGCGCGGCGATGGAGGTCGCCAGAACCCGGCCGTTGCGGTCGAGGATCTGCCCACGCACGGCCGGCAGGGCCACCGTGCGTACGCCCTCCTGGCTCTGCATGGCGGCGTAGTGTGCGCCCTCGGCCACCTGCATCCGCCAGAGCTGGCCGAGGCACAGCACCAGCAGGGCGGCTTCGATCAGCCACAGCCATCGGATCCGCGGGCGTATGTGAGCCAGGCGATCCATGATCGGGACGGCGCTCCCCGTTCAGGATAAAACGGAGTCGCGGAGCCCGCGGCCCTGGTGAATGGTCTGGACCACTTCCCGCAAAGCGGTGACCCAAATGCAGATGCCCTCCCGCCGGGTACTTGGCCCCGGATCCCACCTCAGCGGGGTCGGGGCCGGGGTCAGGTTGGACCGCGCGGACGCGCGGTCGCAGTGGCGTGCGGGATTGCTCATGGACGCGGGGCTGGTGCTGCCGGCCCTCGGCCTGGCCGGAGTCGGCCTCGCCGCGCTGCGCACCGTTGGCGGACCCAACGGCGGCGCGGCGCTCTGGCACCTGCAGGCCATCTGGATCGTCGTCGGCCTGGCCGCGCTGGTCTTTCTCGCCCGGGTCGACTACCGGGTGTGGCTGGGCTGGCGCCCCATCGTCTACGCCGTGAACGCCTGCATGCTGCTGGCCGTGCTGGTCGGCGGCCACCGCGCCCTCGGCGCGCAGCGCTGGCTTCAGCTCGGCCCCCTGCAGCTGCAGGCCTCCGAGCCGGCCAAGGTGGCCTTCGTCCTGACGTTGGCGGCCCTGCTGGAGCCGGACGCGACCAGCGGTGGCGTCACCTGGCGGCGGGCGGGCCGGGCCCTGGTCGACGCCCTGCCCCTGCTGGCCCTGCTCCTGCTGCAGCCCGACCTGTCGACCACGGTGGTCTTCCTGGCCATCCTGGCGGGCATGCTCTTCGCGGCCGGCATGCCGTGGTGGCGGTTGCTCGGGGTTGGCGTAGGGGGCGCGGCCCTGGCCGCCGCCGCCGTGCTGGCCAAGCTCCGGCTCCACCTGCCCGTCCCCCTCCACGGCTACCAGCTGCAGCGCCTGATCACGTTCCTCGACCCCGCCCAGGCCCCGCTCGGCGCCGGCTACAACGTCCTCCAGGCCCAGATCGCCATCGGGTCAGGCCGGCTGGTCGGCAGCGGCCTCGGCCACGTCTCCGCGCGGCTGGGGTTTCTGCCCGCCGCCGCCACCGACTTCGCCTTCGCCGTGCTGGCCCACGACCTCGGCTTCGCCGGGACCGGGGCCGTTCTGGGGCTCTTCGTGCTCATCCTCGGACTGGGCGCGGTCGTCGCGCTGCGGGCCGGCGACCCGGGCGGCGCTCTCCTTGCGTCGGGGCTGATCACCCTCATCGGCTTTCAGGTCTTCGAGAACGTGGGCATGGCCCTCGGCCTGCTCCCGGCGGCCGGCGTGCCCCTGCCATGGATCAGCTACGGCGGCAGCGCGGTCGTGACCGAGTTCGCCGCCATTGGCCTTCTGCTGAGCGTCTGGCACCGGCGCGCTGGACGCGGCGGGGCGACCTTCAGGAACGTGCCCCCGGGGTAGCAGGCCACGCCGTGGCGCGCGCAGACCTCGATCTTGCGGCGCAGGATCGGCTCGCTGTAAAAGGCCGTGGTGCCGAAGGCCAGCTTCAGCAGGTCGACGGTGCCGCCGACCAGGTCGAGGTAATCCTCCGTGGCCGCGGGGCCCACGCCCTTATCGATCACCATGGTGATGCCGTTCTCGCGGGGCTTTTTCAGCCGGCCGGGAACGGGGAAGGGGCAAACGCCGCCCCAGGCGTCCGCGGCCCCATATGGGCCTTCGGCACGGGCTCTCGGCATGCCGCACCATCCTTTCGATTTGATCCGCGCCGGCGCCCTCGCGCACGGGGGCGGTGCAGGCATCGCGCGTGGTGGCACGGTATGCGCGCCCAGCCGGGCCGGGTGCCAGGCCGCCGCCGGGACGGCCACTGCGGGGGCCGGTGCCGTGGTCGAGCCCGGCCGCCCGGCTGACTTCAGCGCGCCGGCCGCAGGCCCCGCAGGGCCAGCAGGGTGGCGGCAAAGCCGGCGATGATGCTTCCCCAGCTGACGGGCGGGGAGACCGCGAGGAACGTCGCGGTCGGCACGGTGAGCGCCAGGGCGGCCCGCGCAAGCGCATCAAGCAGGAACGTGGCGCCGATCAGGACGGTGCCGCGGGTCAGGCGCCTGTGGATGGAGGGATCGCGCGCCAGCCGCTGGTCAAAAGCGGCCGCCTGGGCCGGGTCGGACCGGTGGCGCATGCGGGCCAGACTCACCAGGAGCGGCCGCTCAGCGGCCACCGACACCAAGCGGACCAGGCCGGCGGCACCCGTCATGAACGAGCCCTTAAGCTCGATCGGCAGCGAGCTTTGCGTGTGTAGGGCGATGGCTGCGGTCGCGGCGAACACCGCGGCGGACGCGATGGCGATCCAGTCCGCCCTGCGCGCCACCGCCAGCCGGCTCAGCGCTCACAGGACGGGGATGGCGCCGCCGATGGCCAGGGCGGTGGGACCGGATCCAAGGCGTGGGCGGAGCAACAGGTAGACGAGCCAGGGCGCTGCCGCGCGGATCAGGACGCTGCGTGCCCGGGTCCGATTCGCCATGGCGGGCGCCTCCGTCTCCCGGGTCATGGTCGCGCCGACCACCCCAGGGTGACGCTGGGCAAGAGGATCTGAGCCGGCGTCCGGCCGCCTGCACCTCCGATACCCGGCCGGTGGCGGCCGCGTCCAGGATCGGCGCGCCGCGACGGCCGCCCCGTGACGCGCCGCCGCGAAGCGCCGGGACATGGCGGGCGCGGCGGCCGGTCACCACAACGGTGTCCGAGTGGCGGAATCCGCCCAGACCTGGCACATACGGCCCTGGCTCCACCGAAGAGACCATGCCGTGCTGCAGCACTGTCTCATCGCCCACATCGAGAAACGGCCGCTCGTCCTCCTCGATCCCGAGGTTATGGCCAACGCGGTGGCGCCAGCAGGACATCAGGCTCCTCTGAGGTAGAACCCCGATGTCGCGTTCCAGAAGACGAAGGTTGTGACCCGATGGCGCGCCATCTCCGCCAGGACGGGCGCGCCGCGGCGGCCGAGCTCGGCCTCGCTGATCCTGAGCTGCATCGGCTGGCCCGCCCCCCGCGCAATCAGTCGGGAATCTGGATCAGCGGCAGCTCGGCCGCGCGCAGGCGCTCGCCGAGCGAAGGCACATGCTCGCCGAGCAGATTGCCCAGGCGGCGCAGGTGGCGGTCAGCCAGGGCCTCCAACTCTCCGTACACGGCCAGGACCTGGCGCGTGGGCGCGGCATCCGCATAGGCCACGGTCGATTGCAGCGACGCCAGCTTGCTGTTGACCTTGGGCGGGTAGTTGAAAGAGTCCGCCGCGCCCTTGGCCCGCGACTCGCAGAGCTCGCCCGCGACCTCGCCAAGCTCGCCGGACAAGGCGGCTGCCCTGCTTCCCAGCTCACCGGGAGCCCGCTCGGCCCACGTCTTCAGCTGATCCTGCACGCGGCGGGCGCGCAGGACGCCCCGGTGGATCTCCGTCAGCTTGTCGCGGATCTTGAGGAGCAGGTCGAACTGGGCCCGCAGGTCCGCGTCGGATGCCTCGATGCGCGGATCCCTGCGGATCTCGAAGGGCGCGCCAAGCGTCGCGCCCCCGACGCGCAGCGCTACCTTGTATGTTCCGGGTGCCGCCACGGGGCCGACCGTGCTCCCGCCCCAGTAGGCGGAGAGGACTCCGTCCGGCAGCTTGGTCCCGTCCGGGTAGCGCATGTCCCAGACGAAGCGATTCAGGCCAGGGTCATTTGGAGCGCGGGGCTCCTTATCGTCCGCCGGACTGCTGGTGAACTCGCGGATCAGGCGGTCATCCGCGTCATGGAAGGCGAGCGTGACCTCGCCCTCGGCCTCCAGCTCATACTGCACCAGCACGCCGGACGGCGGGTTGTCGGCGGCCGTCAGCAGCCTGACCTCCCGGTCCCCCGTGACAACCCCGATCGACTCCTCCGCCCCCACCATGGCGTACGTGTGAAGGCCCGGCTCGCTGCGCCCGCCGAAGCTGTGGGCGGCCAGGAAGCGGATGGCCGGCCGTGGCTGGAAGAGGCGAGGACCCCCACTCGCCGGCCCGGCACGCAGCGGCGTGAGGTCGTCCAGCACCCAGAACGAGCGGCCGTGCGTGGCCAGAATCATGTCGTCGTCACGGACCGTGAGGTCGTGGATTGGCACCACGGGCAGGTTCCCGCCGAGGCGCCGCCAGCTCGCTCCGTCATCCCAAGAGGCCCAGACCCCGCTCTCGGTCCCCGCGTAAAGCAGCCCAGGCCGTTTGGGGTCCTCGCGGATCACGCGCGTGAAGTCGTCGATGCCTGCGTCGATGCGCTGCCAGCTCTGGCCGTGATCCCGCGTCTTGAACAGGTAGGGAGCCGTGTCGTCCAGCTTGTAACGGGTGGCGGCCACGTACGCCACGGCCGGGTCGTGCGGCGAGGGCTCGATGATGCTGATCATCGCCCACTCGGGAAGGTCCTTCGGGGTCACGTCGGTCCACGAGCCGCCGTCGTCCCGGCTGAGGTGGATCAGGCCGTCGTCGGACCCGGCCCAGAGCAGCCCGCGCCGAAGCGGCGACTCCGCGAAGGCGAAGACCGTCGGATAGGTCTCGGTGCTCACGTTGTCCTTGGTGATGGGCCCCCCGGAGGGCTGCATGGTGCGGGGATCGGCCCGCGTCAGGTCGGGGCTGATCTGCTCGAAGCTGTGGCCCTCGTCCGTGGACCGGAAAACCGCTTCACCACAGGCGTACAGCACGTTGGGATCGTGCGGCGACAACGCGATGGGAAAGGTCCACTGGAACCGGTGGCGCAGCTCCGACGCGCCGAAGCCGATGGGGTCCTCCGGCCACACGGTGATGTCACGCTGCTGGCCCGTGCGGTGGTTGTACCGGGTCATGCGCGAGGCGTAGCTTCCCGCGAACACGATGTCGGGGTCGTCCGGCCGCACGGCGATATACCCGCTCTCGCCCCCGCCGACCGGGTAGCACTGCCCGAGGGTGATGGCGCCGAGGTCCGACCGGCTCGGCACGCTCAGGGTGGTGTTGTCCTGCTGCGCGCCGTAGATCCGGTACGGGAACCGGCTGTCCGTCGTCACGTGGTAGAACTGGGCGGTCGGCTGGTTGTCGTGGCGCGACCACGTGGCGCCCCCATCCAGCGAGATCGTGGCCCCGCCGTCGTCTCCCTCGATCATCCGCGTGGGGTCGGCGGGGTCGATCCAGAGGTCGTGGGTGTCGCCGTGCGGCGCCGGCACGCGCAGGAAGGTGCGGCCGCCATCCTCGGAGCGGTGCATGGCGAGGTTGAGGACGTGGACAACCTCCGGGTCGGCCGGGTGCGCGAACACGTGCATGTAGTACCACGGCCGCTGGCGGAGGTCGGCGTCATCGCACACGAGGTGCCAGGTATCGCCCGCGTCGTCCGAGCGGTAGAGGCCCCCGTCCGGCGCGGATGCCTCCACCATCGCCCACACGCGGTCGCCCCGCGCGGCGACGCCGATCCGGCCCCTGAGCCCCTTGGGCAGACCCTCCGTCAGCTCACGCCAGGTGTCGCCGCCGTCGGCGGATTTCCAGAGGCCGCTGCCGGGTCCGCCGCTGCTGAGGAAGTGGGGGCCGCGCCGTACCTGGTAGAGCGCGGCGTACAGCACCCGCGGATTGAAGGGATCCATCGAGAGGTCGACGCAGCCGGTGTCCTCGTCGTGGAAGAGGACGTGCTCCCAGGCGTGACCGCCATCTCGCGAGCGGAAGACGCCACGCTCCCGGTTGGGCCCGAACGCGTGGCCCAGGGCGGCGACATACACATGATCGGGGTTGTTGGGGTGGATACGCACCCGGCCGATGTGGCGCGTCGCGCCCAGGCCCACGTTCCTCCACGTCCGGCCGGCGTCCTCGGACTTGTACACCCCATCGCCGTGCGAGACGTTACCCCGAAGGCACGCCTCGCCCGTGCCCGCGTAGATCACGTTGCTGTCCGCCTGGGAGACGGCGATGGCGCCCACCGCGGCGGTCCGGAAGTGGCCGTCGCTCACGTTCTCCCAGGTGAGGCCGGCATCCGTGCTTTTCCACACCCCGCCCGCGCAGGCCCCGAAGTAAAAGACGGCCCGCTGCCGGTAATCGCCGGCCACGGCCACCACGCGCCCGCCCCGGTGCGGTCCCGCCTCTCGCCACCTCAGGGTCTCCGTCCACGGCGTCGATGCCACGCCCGCAACCTCCCAGAGACGGGGGGCCAAGGGTCTCGTGCAGCCCGTCCCCCCGCAGATTCACGCCATCGCCCGATCATGGCCGCTCGCGACCATCGTGCGGCGCGGCCGAAGCATGGCGCCGCCCGTCGATCCGGGCGGCGCCAGCGGGTCAGCGGGGCCGCGCGCCTACTGGATGGCCGGCAGGGCCATCTCCATCAGGAAACCCTCGAAGGCGCGCAGGTCGTTGTTCACGATGTCGTCGAACTGCTTCAGGTCCGCGTCGACGGCCGTGGCCGTCTCCTCGAACAGGGCGCGTGACTGCTTGTTCGGCCGCCAGTCCGCCGAGCCGACCACCTGCAGGAGGTGGGCCAGCTCGTCGTTGAGCTTCGGCGTCAGGCCGATGGGATGGGCGTTCTTGCCGCGGTTGACCTGCACCAGCGAGCCCTCGACCGCGGCCAGTTTGTCGCGCACGGGCTGCGCCCGTTCCTCCAACCGGCCCTTCAGCGGGTGCCCCTCCGCCTTCTGGCACCAGGTGTCCACCTGGCCGCGCAGGGAGCGGATCCGGTTGACGGCGGCGTGGGCCGCGCCGAGCTTGTCGCGGATCTCCACGCTCAGCCGGTACTGCGCCTCCAGGTCGTCCTGCGTGGCCCTGATGCGCGGGTCGGGGACGAGGCGCACGGGCTGGGCGACCGTGCCGAGACTGCTGCTCAGCTCCACCAGGTAATTGCCTGGCGGCACCATCGGGCCCTCGGCGCCAAGACGTGCCCACCGCTCCGAAACCCCGGTCTCCTCGAGCTTGGTGGCCCCGGCGGCGTGCATGTTCCACACGAAGCGGTTGGCCCCCGCGGACTTGGGGAGCCCGGTCTCCGTGCGCACGACCTGGCCCGCGGAATCCTTCACCGTCAGGGCCAGCTCGCCCTCGGGCTCCTTGGCCAACACGTAGTTCAGGATCACGCCCGGCGGCGGGTTCTGGCCGGCGTCGGCGAACTCGGCCGCTGCCTGGTCCGACGCCCGCTTCGTCAGGTAGTTCGTGCCGCCGCCCGGGAAGACGCGGGTGACAATCGGGTGCTCCAGCGAAACGTCGGCCGGCGCCATCATCCCCCCGCGTGCGTTGCTCCGGAAGCGCACCGTCGTGCGCGGCGGGAAGAGGTGGATCGCGGCCTGGGGCACGTCCTCCCGCAGCGGCGAGACGTCGTCCAGAATCCAGAAGCTCCGGCCGTGCGTGGCGACGACGAGGTCATCGTCCTTGATGACGAGGTCGTGGATCGGGGTCAGGGGCAGGTTCAGGTTGAGGCGGTGCCACGCGCCGCCATCGTTGAAGGAGACGTAGACGCCCGACTCCGTGCCGCAGTATAGGAGGCCCTTCTTGACGGGGTCCTCGCGGATGGCCCGCGTGAAGTCCTCGGCGGGCAGGTCGACGTTAATCGCCTGCCACGTCTTGCCATAGTCACTCGTCTTCAGCAGGTAGGGCTTGAGGTCGTCCAGCTTGTACCGCGTGGCCGCGACATAGGCGGTCGCCGGATCGTGGGGCGAGGGCTCGATCAGGCTGATGAGCGCCCACTCGGGAAGCAGGCTCGCCGGCGGCGTCACGTTGTCCCAGCTGTGGCCGCCGTCCTTGGAGATGTGGATCAGGCCGTCGTCCGATCCGGCCCAGAGCAGGTCGCGGGCCTTGGCCGACTCGGCGAAGGCGAAGATGGTGCAGTAGACCTCGACACCCGTGTGGTCCTTGTTGATGGGACCGCCGGAGGGGCCGAGCCTACTCGGATCGTTCCGGGTCAGATCGGCGCTGATCAGATCCCAGCTCTCGCCGTCGTTGGTCGTCTTGAAGACGCGGTTGCCGCACACGTACAGGGTGTTCATGTCGTGGGGGCTGATGTGGATGGGTGAGGTCCACTGAAAGCGGTATTTGTACTCCTCGGAGGCCCGGCCGGCCGTGCGCTGCGGCCAGGGCGAGATGTCCCGCCGCTCGCGCAGCCGGTGGTCGTAGCGGGTGATCCGCCCGCCCTCACCACCGCCCGAGCTCCCGGCGTAGATGACGTTCGGATCGTCCGGCCGCACCTCGATGAAGCCGCTCTCGGCGCCGCCCACATCAAACCACTCGCGCAGGGCGATACCGGCCTCATCGGTCCGGCTGGGGACGCTCATGGTCGAATTGTCCTGCTGCGCGCCGTAGACGCGGTACGGGAACGCGTTGTCGGTGGTCACGTGGTAGAACTGCGCCGTCGCCTGGTTATAGATCGTCGACCAGGAGAGGCCGCCGTCGAAGGTGACGTTGGCGCCGCCGTCGTTGGCCTGGATCATGCGGTCGGGGTCGGCCGGGTCGATCCAGAGGTCGTGGTTGTCGCCGTGGGGCGTGATCATGCGGGCAAAGGTCTTGCCGCCGTCGGAGGTGCGGAACATGCCGAGGTTCAGCACGTACATCTTCTCCGCGTTCTGGGGGTCGGCGAAGATGTGCATGTAGTAGAAGGCCCGCGCCTTCAGCTCAGGGTTGTCGTTCACGAGGGACCAGGTGGCGCCCCCGTCATCCGAGCGGAAGAGCCCGCCCTCGGCCGCCTCGACCACGGCCCACACGCGGTCGGGTCTCGCTGGCGACACGGCGAGGCCGATCTTGCCCTTCACGCCCTTGGCCATGCCGGGCGCGTCACTGAGCTCGGTCCAGGTGTCGCCGCCGTCCGTCGACTTGAAGATGCCACTGCCGGGGCCGCCGCTGCTCAGGAAGTGCGGACCGCGGCGCGTCTGCCACAGGGAGGCGTACAGCACGCGCGGGTTGGTGACGTCCATGGCCAGGTCGACGGCCCCGGTGTCCTCGTCGCGGTAAAGAACCCGGTCCCACGACCTGCCGCCATCGCTTGTGCGGAACACCCCGCGCTCCTGGTTCGGTCCGAAGGCATGGCCCAGCGCAGCCACGTACACGACGTCGGGATTGGTGGGGTGCACGCGGATCCTGCCGATGTGGCGGGTGTCGCCGAGGCCGATCTTGGTCCAGGTGCGCCCGGCGTCCGTGGACTTGTACACACCGTCGCCCGCCACGACGTTGCCGCGGATGTGGGCCTCCCCCGTACCGACGTAGATCACGTTGGGATCGGAGGGCGCCACGGCGATGGCGCCGATGGAGGCGGAGCCGAAGTAGCCGTCGCTGACGTTCTGCCAGGTGATTCCGGCATCGACGGTCTTCCACACGCCACCGGCGCAGCTACCGAAGTAGAAGACAAGGCGCCGGTTGGGGTCGCCGGCCGCGGTCACCGCGCGCCCGCCGCGGAAGGGCCCGACCAACCGCCATCGCAGGGAGTGGTACGCCTCTGGGAGCGCCATCGCGTCGCCTCCTCGTGAGGATCGGCGGCCGTGCGCCGGCCGCCGATCACCCATTTCTTACGGGAGGCGAGGATTCCTTCTCAGAGCTGCATGCGCGGGTCCAGGGCGTCGCGGATCCCATCCCCGACGAAGTTGATCGCCAGCACGGCCACCACGATCATGACGCCCGGCGGCACCCAGAGCCAGGGCATGGTGTGCAGGACCGTCATGGACTGCGCGTCATTGAGCATGTTGCCCCATGAGGCGATCGGCGGCTGCACGCCGAGCCCGAGGAAGGACAGCCCGGCCTCCGTAAGGATCGCCGAGGCGGCACCAAACGTGCCCGCGACGAGGACAGGGCCCAGGGCGTTCGGGAGCATGTGCCTGAACATGATCGCGGCATCGGAGGCGCCCGAGGCCTTGGCTGCCTCGACGAAGTCCTGCTCGCGCAGCGAGAGGAAGCTGGAGCGCACCAGGCGCGCGACGCCGGGCCAGCCGATGAGCCCGATGACGGCCATCACGTTGTAAAGGCTCGGGCCCACGACGGACACGACCACGAGGATCAGCATCAGCACGGGGAAGGAGAGGATCATGTCCGTGAACCGCATCACTGCAGTGTCGACCCAGCCGCCGTAGTAGCCCGCCACGGCCCCGAGCATGGTGCCAATGATGACGAACAGGCTCGAGGAGACAAGGCCGACCGAGAGGGAGATGCGTGACGCATAGAGGAGCCGCGACAGCACATCGCGCCCGATGAGGTCGGTGCCCAGCAGGTGGTGGGCCGAGGGCGGCGCGCTGAAGGCCGTCGGATCCGAGATGTAAGGGCTCATCGGCGCCAGCTGCGAGGCGAAGATGGCGATCAGAACCAGCAGGGCCAGGACGCAGAGGCTGACGACGGCCAGCTTGTGGCGCAGGAAGCGCCGGCGGGCCATCGCCCAGTACGACTTGGCGTCGACGATCGGCTCGGTGACCGGCTCAATGTGCTTGATCTGCGGCAGCGCCATGTTCCGGTCCCTCCCCTAGAGCCGGATCCGCGGGTCGGCCAGGGAGTAGCAGAGGTCAGCCACCAGGTTCCCGGCCACGACCAGCACGGCGGCGATCAGGGTAATGCCCATGATGGTGGGGTAATCGCGCTGCGTGATGGCCTGGATGGTCAGCTGGCCCATGCCGGGCCAGCCAAAGACCTGCTCAGTGATTACGGCCCCCGAGAAGAGCACCGGGATCTGCAGGCCGGCGATCGTGATGACGGGCAGCAGCGCGTTGTGCAGCGCGTGCTTGTAGAGGACGACGCGCTCGCCCAGCCCCTTGGCCCGTGCCGTGCGCACATAGTCCTGGCGGATGCAGTCGAGCAGTGCGCCACGCACGTATCGCACCGTGATGCCGATATTGCCCAGGGCCAGCGTGATGGCCGGCAGGATCAGGTGGGATAGGTAGTCGCCAATCGAGGGCGACACGACGCCGACCGTCACCTGCCCGCTGGCCGGCAGCACGTTCATGTTCAGGGCGAACACGTAAAGCAGGATCAGCCCGATGAAGAACGACGGCACGGAGAAGCCGAGGAACGCGCCGATCGTGCTCACGTGGTCGACCGCCGAGTACTGGCGGACGGCCGAGATGACGCCGATCGGGATGGCCACGATGTACGAGAGCAGGATCGCGGAGATCATCAGCTCAGCCGTCGCCGGCAGGCGCCGCAGAATGCGCGCCAGCACCGGCTGGTAGTTTACGTAGGAAAAGCCAAGGTTCCCGTGAACCAGCTGGATGAGCCACTCCCAGTACCGGACCCAGACGGGCTGGTTCAGCCCGAGCGCGACCTCGAGCGAGTGCAGGTCGCCGGCAGACATGTTGGGGTTGAGCAGCATGGTCACGGGGTTGCCCGGCGCCGCGTTGATGATCAGGTAGCTGATCATCGTGACGCCGATCAACACCGGAAGCGCGACTGCGACCCGCCGGATGGTGTATCGGAGCAGCGGAGCCGCCTCCTTGTCGTTCTCGCTGCTTTCGGCCTCGTCCGGCCGAGTCCTGCATAGGACTTGCTGATGCGGGGGGCGGGCGCGTGACCGAGGGCACCCTCATTCTCGCGGTCCTGGCGCTGGCCGGCGCCGTGGGACGCAACACCATGCTCGTCGTGGCCGCGGCCCTGCTCCTCGCGCTGCGCCTGGTCCAGGGCAGCGCCCTGGTCCGCTGGATTGGCGGCAACGGCACGACCTGGGGTATCTTCTTCATGATTTTGGCCCTGCTGGCACCCATCGCAACCGATGAGATCGGCCTTCGCCACTTCACGCAGGAGCTGGTCTCGCCCGCCGGCATCTTCGCCATCCTGCTGGCCGCGGCGGGCGCGTACTTCGGGCGGCGCGGGGTCGACCACCTGCAGGCGCAGCCACAGGTCCTGGTGGGCCTCGTCGCGGGCTCGATCCTGGGCACGGTGTTCCTGCGCGGCGTGCCGACTGGGCCGCTGATCCTGGCTGGGCTCGTATCGCTGATGGCTGGATTGTGGCAGAGCGGGCGTTGAGTGTGCCAAACTCTCCCGGGGGGCATCGCACTGGCGCTCGCAGCTTTGGCAGGCCTGGTTCAGGGTGTTGTCGAGTGGCTGCCCGTAAGCAGCAAGACCATGATCACCCTGATCTTCGCCGCGGGCGGCTACAGCTTCGCAACCGCCTACGTCATGGGCCTGCTGGCGAACTTCGGATCCTTCTTCGCCGCCCTGTGGTTTTTCCGAAGCGATGTCCTGATGGCCCTGCGGGGGCTGCGCCATCCCCTGGCCGACGACGAGGACGCGCGCCTGCTGCGCTACCTGGTCGTGGCGACGCTCGCCACCGGGATCATCGGCTTGCCAATCTACGAGGTGGTGAGCAAGGCCTTCTCCGCCACCTCCGGCGCCGTGGCCATGATCGTGATCGGAGTGCTTCTTCTGATCACCAGCGCCATCAACCTGTGGCGCGAGCGCGTCGCCAAAGCGGGCAGCGGCACTGACATCCAGATCCCCGGATTCTGGCTCTCGGCTGTGGTCGGGGCGTGCCAGGGGGTGGCCGCCCTGCCCGGAATCAGCCGAAGCGCCATCACCGTGACGCCGCTGCTCATCTCGGGCGCCACGGCGGCGAGGGCGCTGCGCCTGTCGTTTCTGCTGGATGTCCTCGGCCTGCTCGGCGCCGGCCTGGTTCCGATCGCCGTGGGCAAGGCTGGATTGCACGCCCTGACGAGCGTGGGAGCCGGGCCGGTTCTCGTCATGATCCTCGTCGCCGCTGTCGCCAGCTTCTTCACCATCGCGGGCGTCCTGCGCTTCGCCAGCCGCCTGCGCAGCTCCGTGCTGACGGCGATCATCGGCGCTCTGACGATCGTCGCCGCCCTGCTGATCCCGCGCTGACGCCTCAGCCGCTGGCCAGCTGGCGGCTCAGGGCCTGGATCTCACGCTCCGCCATCGTGAGAAAGAAGCGAACCTCTGCCCCCCGCTCGGGGTCGCCGGCCTCCAGCGCCTCGCGGCATGCCCGGTACACATCAAGCGTCTGGTCGATGCGGGCCCGCAGCCGCGCCGCCCGCTCAGCCGGCGTCTCCTGGACGGGGGCCGCGCCCTCGTACATCGGCTCGACGACGTCGGCATACGCGTCGCTGGCTGTCACGGCGTCGGAGTCGATCCGCACGCAGATGGCCTCGTCCGATTCCAGCAGGGCGGAGACCAGCATGGCGGGCGAGGGCACGGGCACGTCGTGGACGACGGCCTGAAAGGGGACGCCAGGCCAGATCCGCCGCCGCCCGGCGGCGAATCGGATGGCCACGGGCGCGCCCTCCAGGCTCTGCACGATGTGGACCCGGTCCAGGCGGCCGGCCAAGAAGCCGAGCAGGTAGGCGACCTCGGGATTGGCGGGCATGGTCATCCCCAGATGGACGATGACGTCGTGCCTGCGGCGCAGCGTGTCGGTCCCGTCGCTTGCGATGCCCGCCTCACTCCCACCAAGCACTCCGCGTGCGCGCGGGCGGACCCGCGCTTACCGTCGCAACTCCGCGTGCGCGCGGGCGGACCCGCGCTTACCATCGCATTCTAACCGACTCGGTTCTCCAGCGGCAGCAGGCCTTCGCCCTCGCAGCGCACGACCTGGCCCGCCGTCAGAAAGCGTGGGGGGTTGAAGGCGCTGCCCACGCCGGAGCCGGTGCCTGTGGCGATGATGTCGCCGGCCTGCAGGGTGATGGCCCGGGACAGGGATTCGATCACAGTGGGAATATCGAAGATCATCTCGTCGGTGTGCATGTTCTGCCGCACCTCGCCGTCGACCAGGCAGCGCAGGCGGATGCGCGGGAGCCCGCCAAACTCGTCGGGCGTGATGATCGCCGGGCCGACGGGGCTGCTGGCGTCCAGGCTCTTGCCAAGGAACCACTGCTGGTGGGCGCGCTGCAGGTCGCGCGCGGTCACGTCGTTGAAGAGCGTGTAGCCGGCGATGTGCCGCAGCACGTCGTCCTTGCGGATGCCGCGGCCCGCGCGGCCGATGATGACGGCCAGCTCGCACTCGTAATCCAGGCGCCCCACGACGTCCCGGTGCGGGTCGATCGTGTCGCCGTCGGCGATGATGGTCTCCGGCGTCTTGGTGAAGAAGATCGGAACCTCGGAGACCTCGACGGCCGTGCCGCGGGAGGCGGCGCCCTCGCGGATGTGCTCCAGGTAGTTGCGGCCCACGCAGAAGACGTTGCGTCGGGGGCGCGGGATGGGGGCCAGCATGCGGCTGCCGGCGGGCGGGGCCAGGTCGTCGCGGCGGAGGCCATCGGCGCCGAGCCACGCGAGCGCGGCCTCGCTGTTGGCCACAAACGCCACCATGTCCGTCATCCAGGGCTGCACGGGCTCGCCGCGGGCGCCCGCGGCCGCAACCAGGTCCACCAGCGGAGCCCCAGCACCGGCCGAAACGGCGACGCGGGCGGGGCTGAAGGTGTAAAAGCGCACTCTGCCAATCGCCTCCTGCGGCGAGGTTCGTGCCGGCGGCGGGGGCCACCTGCCGGGGGCGCGCCTGGCCGGGGTAGGGGCAACCCCCACGCGCCGCTTCGTGCGGGGCGCCTGGACGCCGCGCGTAGGCGCGGCGCACAATAACGCTGTGGCAGCGCGTTGGCCCACCGGGCCGCTTCCCGACCACCTCGCCCCCGGCCTGCGCCTGGTCATCGTCGGATTCAACCCCGGGACCCGCTCGGCCGCGCTCGGGCACTACTATGCGCACCCCGGCAGCGTCTTCTGGCGCCTCCTGGCGGAGGCTGGGCTGGTGCCGCGTGCGCTGACGCCCGCCGAGGACGCGCTGCTGCCCGGGCTCGGCATCGGCATCACCGATGTCGTCAAGCGCAGCACGCCGGGGGCCGGCGATCTCCGGCCGGCCGAGCTGCGGGCGGGTGGCGCCGTCGTGCGGGAGAAGCTCGCATGGGTGGGGCCGCGGGCGGCGGGGTATACCGGCAAGGGCGTGTACCGGGCCGTGGCGGGGACCGGCGCGGCGGAGGCGCACTACGGGCGGCAGCGCGAGAGCCTGGTCCCGGACGTGGCCGACTTCGTGCTGCCGTCGCCGTCGGGGCGCAGCGGCCTGCCCTACGCCGAGAAGCTGCGCTGGTGGCGCGACCTGGCGGCGTTTCTGGACGGCGGCGGCTGACGGGCAGCGGCTGCGCGGCAAGCGGCCGCGACACGACAATCAGGGTGGGATGGCAGGGTGCGCGGCGGCCCCGCCGAAGGCACCGGCAGGGAGGGCGAAGATGGGCGGCGGGCGGACCCTGGCGCTGCGGTGAGCGAGCGCGACGCGCGGGTGGCGCGCTGGGTCCGCGTGGTGGTGCTGGGCATCGGCATCATCATCCTCGTGCGCCTGCTGTGGATCGGCCTGGTGCGGGTCAACGACGCCGTCCACGTCCTGCTCATCGGCGGCATTCTGGCCTTCATCTTCGAGCCGGTCGTGCGGCTGCTGGACCGCGTGCTGGTCGCGCGGGCGGCGTCGGCCGCCGTGCTGCTGATCGTGCTGCTGGCGGCCGTGGGCGGCGTGGGCGGCTGGATCGGGCTCGGCGCCTTCCACGAGGCGCAGGCCCTGGCCACGGCCCTGCCGGGATTCATCACGCAGGCGCAGAACGCGCTGCCTGCCGTCGTCAACCTCCTGAAGCAGAACGGTGTGCCGTTCGACCCCAACACCCTCCTCCAGCAGGCCCTGGCCCGCTTCGGCGACATCGGGCGGGGGGCGATCACCGCCTCGGTGGCGGTCGTGGCCGGGCTCGTCGGCTCGATCACCAACGTCGCCATCGGCCTCACGGTGGCGTTCTACATCCTGCTGGACGGGCGCCGCATGCACGAGGCCTGGCGGCGGCTCGTGCCGCCCGGGCTGCGACAGCCGGTGGACGAGGCCGAGCGGATCGTGATGCAGGTGCTCGCCGGGTTCGTGCGCGGGCAGATCATCGTCGCGGCGATCTTCGGCGTCCTGGTCGGGGTGGGCATGACGCTGCTCGGGGTGCCGTTCGGGCTGCTGCTCGGCGTGCAGGCGGCGTTCTTCGAGCTGCTGCCGACCGTGGGCCCATTCCTCGGCGCCGTGGCGCCATTCGTCCTCGCGCTGACCCTGCCCTACCCGCACGCCCTGTGGGTGCTGGCCTACTTCTTCGGAATGCAGCAGCTCGAGAGCACCTTCCTTGTGCCCCGCATCTCCGGCGATGCCGTCGGCCTGCACCCGATCGCCGTGATTGTCGGCATCCTGGCCGGCTTCGAGGTGGACGGGCTTATCGGCGCCCTGCTGGCGGCCCCGGTGCTGGGCGTCGCCTACGCCCTGCTGAGGCGGTACGCGGCGCCGTGGTCCCTGGGCCAGCAGCCGTCGCCGCCGGGCCGGCCGCCTGGCGCCCCGCCCGGGGCGGCGCCGGGGCCGAGTCCAGCCCGGCGGGCCACGCAGCCACGCGGCGCGGGCACGCAGGCCGGACGGCGATAGGCCGGCGGGGACGCACCCAGGACAGGCGGCGCTGAGGCCGAGTCCAGGCGGCGGACGAGCTTGCGGCGCGGCGCGGGCACGCAGGCCGGACGGCGATAGGCCGGCGGGCATGCGCGAGCCTGGACGCACCCGGGCAGCGACCGCAGGCTGCGTTTCAGACCGCAGTCTCCCCCACGGAGCCAGATTCCAGCAATGTGCGACCGCATCCAGCGGGAACGGAGTCAAGCGCTGGCGAAACGCAGAGGCCACGAGTGCTGCCCAGGCTCGCCACGCGCCGGCCCGCGCGGCACGGTCGGGGCACAGGTGGGCATGCGCGGGAGGCACTGGCTTTGCGGACGGCTGCGGCGCTCATGGGAGTCTTCGTGCTCGTGGCCGCGGCCTGCCTGCCCGTCCCCGCGCTGGCCGGAACGCAGTCCGTGGCGACCTACGCCTTCACGCCCAGCCCCATCGCCGCCTCCGGAGCCCTGGCGCCGGGGGAGTCCGTCAATGTGACGCTGACCGCGGAGGACGCGCAGGGTGCCCCCGTGCCCGGCGTGGTGGTGTTCCTGTGGCTCATCCCGGCCGTTGGCGGCGGCGGGTCGGCCACGGTCGGCGCCACGGCGCTCACCGGCTCGCCGCAGCCCTTCATCGCAAGCGCCAGTGGCACCGTCCATCTGACCTACTCGGCACCCGATCCCATCCCCGCCGCCAGCGTCCACTGCCAGCGCAGCGACACCACCACCCGGTGCAATCCCACCGACGAGATCATGGCGGCCGACTCCGCCACATCCCCGGCCGTCGGCGGCAGCGACACCTACACCTTCCCCTACGCCCAGAGCCCGGCCGTCTCCAGCGACGGCGGAACACTGGTCGCCGCCGACGGCACCTTCTCGGCCGATGTGCCCGCCGGCGACGTGCCGAGCGGCTACGCCCTGCAGGTGACGGGGGTCTCGTTGACCACGTCCCAACCGCGCACATGGGGTCTTCCGGCCACCAACCTGCAGGTCCTGGCCGCCTTTGACCTCACCACCCTCCCGGCCGGCGGCACGGTAAGCCAGGCTCTCCCCGCGACGGTGGCCTATCGCGCGAGCGCTCTGGCGGGCCCCCCGGAACCGCCCTGCACGGCCCAGCCCTGCACCTGGTCGCCGAACCGCCTGGCGCTCTACGAGGACGAAGGGGGCAGCTGGGCCTACCTGCCCACCACGGTGAACACGGCGGCCGACACCGTCCAGGCGTCCGTACAGGCTCCCGGCCGCATCGCCCTGGTGCTGGACACCACCCTGCTGAGCGATGTGCAGCCGGGTTTCTGGGCGCAGGCCGCCATCGACCGGCTGCTGGCGGCCGGCGTCGTCGCGGGCTATCCCGACGGCACGTTCCAGCCGGATGCGCCCGTGACGCGGGCTCAGCTCACCAAGATGCTGATCGTGGCCCTGAACGTGGCGCCGCCCGACACCGTCACGGCCCAGCGCGGCTTCACGGACGTGCCCGCCTCGGCCTGGTACGCGCCTTACGTGAGCCTGGCGGCCTCCGCCGGCATCGTGCAGGGCCTCACCGCCACCACCTTCGGGCCGAACGAGCCCGTGACGCGCGAGCAGATGGCCGTCATGGTGGCGCGCGCCCTGCAGCTGTCGGGGACCGCCAACCTCACGTTCTCGGACGCCTCCGCCATCGACCCGTGGGCGGTGCCTGGCGTCGCGGCCGACGTCGCCGCGGGCCTCATCGGCGGGCTGCCGAACGGGAGCTTTCAGCCGCTGGCGACGGCGACGCGCGCGCAGGCGGCGACCCTCATCGCGGCGGCCCTCACCCTTTCACAGCAAACGTCACAGGGATAGGCTCCACGCGCACCGGGCCGGGTAGCTGCCGCAGTTGATCAGCTGGTAGGCGACGGGGCGCACCGCGCCGGGCGGCACCGTCTGCGCCACGGCAAGCCAGCCCTGGCCGGCCCGCAGGGCACACTGCCCCGTCGCCTGTCCGATCTCCACCAGCGGCCACGACGCGACCGCGTCGAGGCAGCTGACCGTCGTGCGCACAGTCACGCTGGCGCCGGTGTCGTTGCGAACGCTGTATGAGACGAGGTGGCGGATCGGGTAGTTCCCGTCGTACGTGTAGGTGGCGCCGGTCTGCTGGTCCGTGACGGTGACCACGTCGGCGCCGCCGAAGGTGTCGCCGCTGAAGCCGTAGCTGAACGTTCGGGTGCTGCCCGCCAGCGCCGACGCCGCGACCGCGCCGCCCGCTCCGAACGGATAGATCCAGAGCAGGTTCCAGGCGCCGACGCCACGCGCCGGCAGCAGCCCCTGCCCCACGTCACCCGGCGGCACCTGGGCCAGCGTGCCCGCCACCGCGGTGCGCCAGCAGTAATCGTACACGAACAGCCGCCCGCTGCTCCTGCCCAGGAGCACCCCGCCGTAAATGCCGCCGGCGCCAACCTGTCCGTTGAAGCGGTACGGGTAGGAATCCGCCACGCTCCCGTCCACCTCGACCAGCAGCGCCGTGCCCCCCGCCGGCACGCTGAGGCTCGTGCCGTGGCCGGTGTAAAAGTACTGCCACTCCAGGTAGGGCTGTCCGTTGAGCCAGGTGTAGAACCCGCCGTTGCTGACCTCCACGCTGACAGCCGCCGTCGGGCTGGGGTTTTGCAGCGCCAGCGCGTAGCTGACCGGGAACGAATTGTCGTTGGCGTGGTACGGATACAGCACGAACTCGCCGGCCGCCAGCATCTGGCCG
This sequence comes from Clostridia bacterium, assembly GCA_027314765.1. Taxonomy (GTDB): domain Bacteria; phylum Bacillota; class Sulfobacillia; order RBS10-35; family JAJYVM01; genus JAJYVM01. The sequence continues at coordinate 22,119 of DAHVAF010000145.1, forward strand.
CAGAAGGCGTGCCCATCGTCCGCCACGAAGCGCGAGGTCTCCACATCCGACACCCAGAGCTGGCCGCCGGCCTTCACCGTCGCAAGGCTCGGCAGACCCACCGCCGCACCGCTTGGCGCAAACGGCCCGCACGGCTGGATCATCGCCACGAGATCACCCCCGCCGGTCCGAGTATAGGCCGGAGGCCTCTGCTAAGATCTGCAGGGGGGTCATCCATTGCGCATCGGAGCCCACATCTCCATCGCCAAGAGCCTTTCGGAGGCCGGCCGCCTGACGCGGACCATCGGCGGCGACACCTTCGGCTTCCACACCCGGAACCCGCGCGGCAGCGCCGCCCGCCAGATCGGGGCCGAGGAGATCGCCGACTGGCGCACGATGCAGCATGAGACCGGCCTCGGTCCCCTGGTGGGCCACCTCCCCTACGTCATCAACCTCGCCACCCCCAAGGACGGCATCCGCGAGTTCGGCGAGCGGGTCGTCGGCGAGGACCTGAAGCGCTGTGACGCCTTCGGCACCTACGGCATCGTCCTGCACCCCGGCCACGACACCGAGGGCGACCGCCCAGCCGCGATGGCCCGCATCATCGCCCACCTGAACGGAGCCCTGCAGGCCGCCGGGCAAGTCTCCACGCTGCTCCTGCTGGAGACGATGGCCGGCCAGACGGGCGAGGTCGGCGCCACGCCTGCCGAGATCGGCGCCCTTCTGGAGGCCGTCGGCCACCCGGCCGGCCTCGGCGTGTGCCTGGACAGCTGCCACCTCTTCGCCGCCGGCTACGACATGCGCTCCCGGGCGGGCATCGACGCGATGCTGGCGGAGATGGACGCGGCCTTCGGGCGTGACCGCATCAGGGCCATGCACCTCAACGACAGCAAGTTCCCGCAGGGCAGCCACAAGGACCGCCACGAGAAGCTGGGCCAGGGCGAGCTCGGCCGGCAGGGCATCGCCGCCGTGCTGCAGCACCCCTTCCTGCGCGAGCTGCCCTTCATCATCGAAACCCCCGTCGATGACCACAGGGAGTACGCCGGGGAGATCGCCGTCGCGCGTGAGCTGGCGGGATGAGCGGCGCCACGCGGATGACCGGAGGTCAGGCCGTCGTCGAGTGCCTGTGGCGCGAGGGCTGTGAGGTCGCCTTCACGGTGCCGGGCGAGAGCTTTCTGGCCGTGCTGGACGCCTTCCACGACCAGCCCGGGATCCGCGTGGTGGCCACGCGCCATGAGGAGGGCGCGGGCTTTGCCGCCGAGGGCTACGCCAAGGCCAGCGGCCGCACGGGGCTCTGCATGGCCACCCGCGCCGTGGGCGCGGGTAACCTGTCCATCGCCCTGCACACGGCGCGGCAGGATAGCACGCCAGTGCTGGCCCTGATTGGCCAGGTGCAGCGCGCCCGCCGCAGCCGCGAGGCCTTTCAGGAGGTCGAGCTGGCCGAGGCCTTCGGCCCGATCGTCAAGCACGCCGTGGAGATCCGTGATGCGGCCCGCATCCCCGACCTGATGGCGCGGGCCCTCCGGCTGGCGCAGAGCGGCCGTCCCGGCCCCGTGCTGGTGGCCATTCCGGAGGACGTGCTCACGGAGGAGGCTGACATGGCCTTCCGCGCGCCGTCCCCCCGCCTGCGCTCGCGCCCCGACCCGGCCGGCGTCGAGCGCGCCGCCCGCCTGCTGGCCGATGCCAAACACCCAGCCCTGATCGTGGGCGGCGGCGTGCTCCGCGCCGGCGCGACCAACCAGGCCATCGCACTGGCCGAGCGGCTGCAGGCGGCCGTCTACACGGCCTTCCGCCGCTTTGATGCCTTCCCGAACGACCACCCGCTGTACGCCGGCCCGCTGACCCTCGGCGTCGCGCCCGTCCTGCTGAGAGCCCTCGAGCAGGCGGACGCCGCGCTGGCCCTGGGCACCCGCCTCTCCGACATCACCACTCAGGGATACCGCCTGCCGCCAGCCACGGCCGCCCTGATCCACGCCGACATCGACCCGGACACCGTGGGCGCCACCTTCGCCCCTGCCGTGGGTTTGGTGGGCGACGCCCGCCTGGTGGCCGAGGACCTGCTGGCTTCCCTCGGCCCAGGCTCGCCTGCCGCCCGGGCCGCCACCTGGGCCAGGGACGCCCACGCCGAGTACCTCCGGCTGACAGCCCCGCGGGCGCTGCACGCCAGCCCGGCCGAGCCGGAGGGCCTCGCCGCCGCGCTGCGGGCCGTCCTGCCGCCCGAGGCGGCGGTCGTCACCGACGCCGGCAACTTCGCCCCCTGGATCTACCGCTACGTGCCGCACACGCGCCCCGGCACCATGTTCGGGCCCACCTCCGGCGCCATGGGCTACGCCGTGCCGGCCGCCATCGGCGTCAAGCTGGCCACGCCCGGACGCCCCGTGGTGGGCATCGCCGGTGACGGCGGCTTCGGCATGACCATGGCCGAGGTGCAGACCGCCGCCCGGCTCGGCCTTGGCGCGTTCGTGTGCATCGTGATGGACAACGGCCTGTACGGCACGATTGCGGCGCATCAGCGCCGCGAATATCCGGGCCGGCCCGTGGCGACCGACCTCGGCGACGCCGACTTCGCGGCCGTGGCGCGCGGGTTGGGCGCCGCGGCCGAGACCGTGCGCAGCAACGACGCGTTCGCGCCGGCCCTGACCCGCGCCCGGGCGGCCGACCGCCCCGCCGTACTGCACGTTCCGACATCGCCCGAACGGCTCCACGCCTGGGCGCAGGGGGGTTGAACGCATGAGCTGGGTCGAGCAGCTGCACCGCATCGTGCGCCGGGGCGCCGTGTACGACCTGGCGCGGCCCCTGTTCGTGGGCGCCCCGCGTTACCCGTCCCACCCGCCGTACCTCTACGCCATGATGAAGCGGCACGGCGATGCGCCTTACGCGGGCGGCGTCAGCTCGGCGACGGACCTCTTCACGATGTCCTGTCACGGCGGCACGCACATCGACGCGCTGTGCCACTTCTCGCGGCACGGGCGCCTGCACGGCGGCGTGGCGGTGGCCGAGGTCCAGGATTCGGCGCGCGGCATTGCCGCGCTCGATATCCCGACGCTTCCGCTGGCGCCGCGCAGGGGGTTGCTCCTGGACGTGGCCGCCTACCGCGGCGTGGAGGCCCTGAAGCCGGGGGACGTGGGCGGAGCGGACGACCTGGCGGGGGCGGCCGCGGCGGCCGGGGTCGCCGTCGAGCCAGGCGACGCGGTGCTCGTGCGCACGGGCTGGTCGCTGCACTGGGGCGACCCGGTGAAGTACAGCGGCGCGGGCGGCGCGCCGGGCGTCGGCCTCGGCGCCGCGGAGTGGATGCTGGAGCGCGGCGCCGCGCTGACGGGTGCCGACACTACGGCCTACGAGCCCCAGCCGTCGACGGACTTCCCCGTCCACGTGCGCCTGCTGGTCCAGGCGGGCGTGCCGATCGTGGAGACCCTCGACCTCGACGGCCTGGCCCGGGACGGCGTCCATGAGTTCATGCTGCAGATCCTGCCGCTCCCGCTGCGCGGCGCGACGGGCTCGCCGATCCGGCCTGTCGCCATGGGGTAGCTGGCACCGGGGGGTTTCCTGCCGTCGAGGGAGGTTGCCATGAGGCGCGCCTTCATGCAGGTCGACGTCTTCTCGGAGTCCGCCTACGGGGGCAACCCGCTCGCGGTGGTGCTCGATGGGGAGGGCGTAGCGGACGCGGCCATGCGAACCTTCAGCCGCTGGACGCACCTTTCGGAGACCACCTTCGTCCTCCCGCCGACCGATCCCCGCGCCGACTATCGCGTGCGCATCTTCACGCCCGAGGGGGCCGGTGTGACGGAACTGCCGTTCGCGGGCCATCCCACCCTCGGGACGTGCCATGCCTGGCTGGAGCGCGGCGGCCGGCCGCGCCGGCCGGATATGATCGTGCAGGTGTGCGGCGCCGGCCTCGTCGCCGTGCGGCGTGCTGGGGATGGGCTCGCCTTTGCCGCTCCGCCGCTGATCCGCTCCGGACCGGTCGAGGCGGCCTTGCTGGCGCATATCGCCGCGATCCTGCATGTCGAGGCCCACACCATCGTCGACGCGGCTTGGGCCGACAACGGTCCCGGATGGGTCGCCGTTCTCCTTCGGAGCGGCGAGGACGTGCTGGCCCTGCGCCCGGGCGTCGTCGATCTCGATTTGGGCGTGGTCGGTCCGTACCCGCCGGGCAGCTCAGAGGCGTTCGAGGTCCGGGCCTTCTTCCCGCAGGACGGTGCCTCGACCGAGGATCCCGTCACCGGCAGCCTGAACGCCGCGCTGGCGGATTGGCTGCTCGGGACGGGCCGCGCAACGGCCCCGTACGTCGCCCGCCAGGGAACGGCGCTCGGCCGCACCGGACGCGTGCACATCAGCCGGGATGCGGAGGGCGTCATCTGGGTCGGCGGTCACACCACCACCTGCATCACGGGCCAGGTGGAACTGTAATCCGGCGGAGTCCCTTGACTGAGAACATATGTGCGGTTTATCCTCAACACAACGTTCCCGGTGAGCGAGGAGGAAACATGGCGGAAGTCCTGCTGTTCCACCACGCCCAGGGGCAGACGCCCGGCTTCCACGCCTTCGCCGGCGACCTGCGGCGGGCGGGTCACACGGTGCACACGCCAGACCTCTTCGAGGGCCGCACCTTCGCCTCGATCGAGGAGGGCCTCGGCCACGTCCGGCAGATTGGGTTCGACGTGCTACGGGAGCGTGGCGTGCGCATGGCCGAAGGCCTGTCCGATGGGCTCGTGTATGCCGGCTTCTCCCTGGGCGTCGTGCCGGCCCAGAAGCTCGCCCAGACCCGGCCAGGGGCCCGCGGCGCGCTGTTCTTCTACTCCTGCGTGCCGCCCGAGATGCTGGGCTCGCCGTGGCCGGCCCACGTGCCCGTGCAGGTTCACGGGATGGACGCCGACCCGTACTTCGTGGAGGAGGGCGACGTCGACGCGGCGCGCGCCGTGGTGGCGGCGTCGGAGCATGGCGAACTCTTCCTCTACCCGGGCGACCAACACTACTTCGCGGACAGCAGCCTGCCGTCGTACCGGCTCGAGGCGGCGGCGCTCTTGATGCGGCGGGTGCTGGAGTTTCTGCGTCAGGTGGACGGCTGAGCTCAGTGCCCTCGGGGCAGCGGCAGTAAGCCGACTTCCGGCACGGGGTAATGCCGGCGGCTGCCCGTGATCAGGGTGGCCCCACCGGCGTGAGCGGCGGCGGCGATCAGGGTGTCCGCCACTCCGAGCGCTGTGCCGCGGCGCGCGTACTCGTACCGCCATCGACCGGCTTGGCGCGCCACGGAGGGTCCCATCGGCAAAACTTCGCACGCCGTCAGGAAAGTGTCGGCTTTCTCGGCATCATGGCCCGCCACGCCACTGTGGACTTCGGCGATGACAATGTCGCAGACGCAGAAGCGTCCCCCGCGCCCAGCGACGTCGCGCAACAGTGCCACAGACTCAGGCATCCCTCGCAGGAAGTCGACGACCGCGTCCGTGTCCAGCAGGTAGCGCATCAACTGCGATCCTGTGATGCGCGGCGGTCACTCTCCGCACGGAGGCCCTCGACCCACAGGGATACGTCATCGGGCGTTCGCCACTGAGGGTAATCTTCGTCGCTTAGGACGCCTGCATGGCTGGCGAGAACGTCCTCCTGCGCGGCGCGGCGCGGCGGAGCTTCTCACGAAGGGAATGCTCGACGAACTGGTTTCGCCGGCGCCGGCCCGCGATCCGATCGACCTGCTCACGCAGTTCATCCGGCAACGAAACATGAGCCCGTGCCACGCGTTGACCCCTGACCTGCACGATGGCCCACACGAGAGCCCACATGAAGGCCCACAACCCGCTCCGGCGGGCGTACGAGGTTGCCTCACCCCGCCGCCAGGCTTTCCTCGGAGATGTCCGTGACGAACATGTGGCCCGGCGCGTGGGTGATGAGCAGCGGCACCCGGGCCGCGACGGCGACGGCCTGCGGCGTGACCCCGCAGGCCCAGAAGACCGGCAGCTCCCCCGGGGCCACCTCCGTGGCGTCCCCGTAGTCCGGGTGGGCGAGGTCCGCGATGCCGAGGGCCCCCGGCTCGCCGACGTGAACCGGCGCGCCGTGCACGGCCGGGTAGCGGCCGCTGATCTGGACGGCGCGGGCGACGTCCGCCGCCGCGATGGGCCGCATGCTGACGACCAGCGGACCGTGCAGGCGCCCGGCCGGCCGGGTCGCCACCCGCGTGCGGTACATGGCCACGTTGCGGCCGTCGGCGAGGTGGCGCAGGGGAATCCCGGCCCGCACCAGGGCGTGCTCGAACGTGAAGCTGCACCCCAGAAGGAACGCGACGAGGTCGTCGCGCCAGAGGTGGGTGATGTCCGCCGGCTCCTCGACCAGCTCCCCGTCCCGGTACACGCGGTAGCGGGGCAGGTCCGTGCGGAGGTCGGCGCCGGGCGCGGCGGTGACCGGCTCGGGCGCGCCGGGCTCGGTCACCTCCAGCAGCGGGCACGGCTTCGGGTTGCGCTGGCAGAACAGGAGGAAGTCGTAGGCCCAGTCCCGGGGCAGCACCGCCAGGTTGGCCTGCGCGCACCCGGGTGCCACGCCCGCTGTCGGCCGGGTCCAGGTGCCGCCGCGGCACGCCGCCCGGATCGCTGCGGCAGTCATCGGCCGCCTTCCCCCCGGGGCCAGGGTTTCGGCGGCCTCCGCCCGCCTCCTACGTCCACGAGAGGTTCATCACCCGCAGCAGATCCGGCGCCGACACGGCTCCGGCGCCGGTGCAGGCATCAAAGCCGGGCCCGGCCACCGCAAACTCCGTCAGGCCCGCCAGCATCAGCGCGTCGTTGCTGTTGTTGCCGGCCAGCACGTCCCGCGCCGCCTGGTAGAGGTGGGCTGGCGTCGGCAGCATGCCGGTGGCCTGCCGGCACAGGGCGCACACGGCGGCCATGATGGGCGCGGCGGCGCTCGTGCCCCAGACGGACACCTCGGACCCCAGATCCACGATGGTCAGCGGTCCCGCGAACGCGGCGATGTCGGGCGTCTGGCGGTTGGGGCCGGCCAAGCCCGACTGCTGCGGGGGCAGGGGGATGAAGCAGCTCGGGCCGCCGCCGCCGCTGGCCTGGGGCAGCGTGTTGGCGGGGTTGTACCCTGGGCCCACCGGGTCGAGGCTCTGACCGCCCCACGCCTGGTCGCCCGCGGCGACCTCGCCCGGCGTCGCCAGCTGCGTGCCGCCCACGCCCACGATTCCGCCCTGGCTGGCCGGCCCCACGGCCTGCGGCGTCATCTGGCCCATGGGGAAGCCCCCGTACGGGCCGGAGTCGCCGGCGGCCGCGAAGACCAGCATACTCGCCGCGGCGATGGCCCCGTCGAGCGCCGCCGCGTACTCGGCCGGGTCGGCCCAGCTGAAGCCGCTCGGGCATGTGACGGCCCCGGCGGCCGCAGCGATGGCATCGCCGGTGCCGAGGCTGATGGATAGGATCTGGCAGCCGTCCGCCCCCGCGCGGTGGACGGCATCGTAGAGCCGGCCCATGAAGGCGGCGTCGTCGCCGCGGTCGTCGACCAGGTAGGCGATGAGCTCCGCGCCCGGCGCCAGCGCCCCCGCGTACTGCAGGTCGAGGTCGGTCTCGCCGAGGGCGCCCGGGTCGCCGGCTGCCATGTCGATGGCGACGCACCGCACGGCGCGGTTGAGGTCGGGCCGGACGCTGTAGCGCGCCCAGAAGGCGCGGTCGTCCGACGCGCTTGGGCGGGCGAACTCCACAAAGCCGATGCGCTGCCCCTGCCCGAACATGCCGCGCGCGTGCAGGTCCCCGAGCCCGCACAGCCGGACGATGTCCTGGGGGGTGAGCGCCGGGGCCGCACCCGCCGCCGCCCGCGCCCGCCCCCGCCGCTTCCATGACCACGCCATCCTCCCGCATACCCCCTGTGGGGGCAGGCTATGCGGACGGCGGCGCCGTGGACATCCCGAGATGTCCCTGGCCTCAGGCCATGGACGAGATCACCATCCGGGGCACGAAGATCGCCGCCGCGGCCAGCACCGCGAAAACCCAGCTCACGGTCTGGCGGCGCCGCGTGATCCGCAGCTTCTGCGCCCAGTTGCGGGCGTCCCAATCGGCCCACGGCTCCTCGGCCATCCGCGGAAACCACGGGTGGCCCGTGCGCACGGACGCGTCGGCGTCCCCCGCCGCCCACACGGCGATCAGCGCCAGCAGCGGCGGCACCGCCACGCCGATGACGCTCCGGACCGCGGGCGGCAGCACCACGGGCTGGTACCATGGACCGGTCGCCGCGAAGCGAATGCAGCCGAGAATCCAGTGCCCGCCGATGAACGCCATGACCGAGAGGGTGACGATGCCGCCGTCGGCCCACCGGTGAAGGGCCCGCCGGTGGCGGGCAGCCACTGCCGGATTCCGCCTGGCGATATCGTACTGCCCGCCAGGTGAGAGGGCGCGTGCCGTGTGCCCCCGACGACGGCGGCGCCGCCCGGGAAGCCGATTTGCGGCGAGCCGGCGTACGCCGGCTCGCTCACGAATGCGCCAAAGTGGGCGGGTTGGGGAAAGCAGGGGCCCGGGTTGCCCCCGGGCCCGAAAAGCCTTGACGCCTGCGACGCTGCCGGACCGTCTCTGGGGCCCGGCTGGTGATCAGTACCGCCGCGGACGGTCCTCCCGCGGCCGCGCCTCGTTCACCGTGAGCGGACGGCCGCCCATGTCGGCGCCGTTCATCGCGGTGATCATCGCTTCGGCGTACTCCTCGGGGACCTCCACGAAGCCGAAGCCGCGCGAGCGGCCCGTGTCGCGGTCGGTCGCCACTCGGGCCGCGACGACCTCGCCGTGCTGCGAGAAGGCCCGTGTGAGGTCATCCTCCGTGGCGCTCCAGGGCAGGTTGCCCACGAACAGGGTCTTCGTCACTGGATCACACCCCCTTTGCGAGAGCCCATATCGGTCAGTCGCTGCCGGGGGTGCCTCATAGGACAGGTGCGGATCTCCCGTCGTGGGCCCGGACCGCGCAGACCAACCTCTATGTACCATGTAGCGGTACGGGCGCGCAAGGCAGACCAGCGGGGCCGCAGCGCAGGAGGCGCACCTGCCCCCACCGAAGCCAGTTGGCGATGGGCAGTGACGAGGCCGAGCCGCAAGCACTCAGGCAGGCCGCCGCGCGCGCGGCGGCCCCGACGGTCCGGCCGGGGTTCCTGGTCGCCGGCGCCGCCTTCAACTTCAGCTTTCAGCTGCTGCTGATCCTTGTGCCGCTGTTCGCCGCCGAGCGCGGGTACAGCCTGGCGGCGATCGGGCTGCTGACGGCGGTGCCCGGGCTGATGCAGATCCCCCTGCGGATCAGCGGGGGGGTGCTTGCCGATGTCTGGGGCAGCGCCCGCATCATGCGCGTGTGCTTTGTGGCCTCGGCGCTGGCGGCGGTGCCGCTGCTCGGCCCGCGGCCG
>DAHVAF010000146.1 GCA_027314765.1 Clostridia bacterium
GTCGAGGGTCACGGTGGCGAATGTGCCCGCGGCGGCGCCGCTGAGGCTGGCGCTGGGGACAGCGACCAGGGTCAGCTGGCTACCGGCCACTGTGAGGGTGAGGTCGCCGGCGCTGACGCTGTCCAAGGTGCCGCTGAGGGCCGCCGCGCCGGCGCCCGGGCTGCTCGCTTCCACCGAGACGATCTGGCCGGTGGCGTTGAGGGCCGCACTGGCCGTGTCGCCCGCGGCAAGTCCGGCCAGGGTGGCGGGGGCGCCATCGAGGATGACGGTGGCGCCGCCGGCAGCCGGCTGCAGGGTCATGGCCGGCCCGTTGACCGTCAGGACGAGCTGGGTGGCCGAGGCCGACTGCACGGTGCCCTGGACCGCCGAGGCGGCTGGGAGGGCGCCGGTGCCCTGCAGCACCCGCGTGAGCAGCACGGCGGCCTGGGCGCGGTTCAGGGTGCCGCCGGCCCCGAAGCTGCCGTCGCCCATCCCCTGCATCAGCTGCGACTGCACCGCGACGGCCGCGTACTGGCCAAGGGCGGCCGGGACGGCGCTCGCGTCGGTGAAGGCCGCCCAGACCGTCTGGGCCTGCGCGGGCGTGGGCAGCTGCGCCAGGCCCTCGGCCACCTCGAGCCGGCCGATGGCGGCGGCGGCGTCGATGCGCGTGACGGGCAGGTCCGGCGCGAAGGCCGGGCCGCCGGGGGTGGCGAGCCCGCCGAGGAAGGGGGCGGCCGCCTCGACGGCGGCGTAGCCCCAAAAGTCCTGGCTCACGTCGGTGAAGGGGGTGGCCGCGGCCGGCGCGCCCAGGCGGAACGTGCGCTGAAGCAGCGCCGCGAGCTGCGCCCGGGTCAGGGTGCCGGCGGGTGCAAACAGGCCGCCGCCGACGCCGTTCATGATGCCGGCCGCCTGCATGACGCCGATGTCCGCCTGCGCCCAGCCGTACGCCGCGAGGTCGCTGAAGCCCGCGGGTCCGCCGGATGCGGCGCATGCGGCCGCCGCCTGCTGCAGGCCCGGATAGGCCTGCGCGAGCTGGGGGCTCTGCTGCGTCAGCGCAAGGATGGAGGCGCAGGCGGGGGGGAGCGGGGGAGCGGCAAGGGCCGAAACGGGCAGGGCGATCGCAAGCAGCCCCACCGCGGCCGTGCGGAGCCATGTCAAGTTCACGTCGGGGGGTCACCTCCGGGCTCGACCCCATTGTTACTCCCTTCCGGGGCCGCCCGCATGTGCCAAGTGGAGGATATGGCAAGACAAAAGGCTGGCCCCGCCACAGGGGCGGGGCCAGCCAGTCGGAACGGCTGGATCAGTGGACGACCAGGGCCGAGCCGCCCATCACGCCGGGATCGATGGTGACGCTCTGGCCGTAGAGTGCGGTCAGGGTCGACTGACCACCGTTGTTGAACACGACCGGGGCGCTGCCGAGGCTTACCAACTGACCATCGCTGAGGGTGGCGACGTTGCTACCGTTCACCGACTCCAAAGCGTACCCTGTCAGCTGGCCGGACGGCGTCGTCGCGGCGATGCTTGCGACGTGGGCCGTGCTGTCGATGCCGATCTGCGCGTAGTCACCAAGGGGCAGGCTGGCGGCGCTGACGGCCTGGCCGTTCAGGGTGATCGTCGCACCGCTGTCGAGGCCGTACGTGGTGATCGACGCGCCGCTCGAGTACACGGCCACGACCACGTTGCTCGCGGAGGCCGAAACGATGTAGCCGTTGAGGAAGCTCGTGGCCACGGGGCCGGAGCTGTTGATCGTGTAGCTGGTGACCTGCTGCGAGGAGTTCAGGGTCAGTGTGACGGAGTCGTTCACGGCCAGGTTGAGGGTCTCACCGCTGGCCGCGTAGTAGGTCGTGCCGTTGTTGAGCTGGACGCTGGTGCCGGTGGTGCTGGTCACCGTTCCCGTCACGGTCGTCGTCGAGCTGTTGATGGTGTAGCTGACGACCTGCATGGACGAGTTGAGGTTGAGGGTGACCGACTCGTTCACGGCCAGGTTGAGGGTCTCACCGCTGGCCGCGTAGTAGGTCGTGCCGTTGTCGAGCTGGACGCTGGTGGCGGTGGTGCTGGTCACCGTGCCCGTCACGGTCGTCGTCGAGTTGTTGTTGATGATGTACCCGATCACCTGACTCTGGGCATTCAGCGTCAGCGTGACCGACTCGTTCACGGCCAGGTTGAGGGTCTCACCGCTGGCCGCCTGGTAGGTCGTGCCGTTGCTGAGCTGCACGCTGGTCGCGGTGGCACTGGTCACAGTGCCCGTCACGTAGGTCGTGGTGCCGATCGTACCCGTGCCGCCGGGCATCGTCTCCGTGCCCTCGAGCACACGGGTCAGCAGGACGGCCGCTTCGGCCCGGTTCAGCGTGTCATCCACGCCGAAGCTGCCGTTGGCCATGCCCACCATGATCCCGGACTGCACCGCGACGGCGGCGTACTGGGCCAAGCCCGCGGGAACCTGGCTGCCGTCGGCGAACCCGCCCCAGATTGTCTGCACCTGGGATGCGGAGGGCAGCTGCGCCAGGCCCTCGGTGACCAGGATCTTGCCGATGGAGGCGGCGACGTCGATGCGCAGCATCGGCAGGCTGGGCTCAAACGCCAGACCGCCGGGGGTCTGGAACTCGCCCATGTACGGGGCGGCCGACTCCACGGCGTTGTAGCCCCAGTAGCCGGTGGTGACGTCGACGAAGCTGATCGGGTTGGACGGGACGGTCAGGTGGAACACGCGCTGGAGCAGGGCCGCGAACTGCACGCGGGTGAGAATGCCGCCGGGACGGAAGATGCCGTGCCCGAAACCCTGCATAATCCCCATCGACTGCAGCAGGTTGATGTCGCCCTGGGCCCAGCTGTAGCCGCCGAGGTCGCTGAAGCTGACCAACTGCGGCGCGGGGGCCGGGGGCTGCGACGCCGAGGGCGTCAGGGGCGGTATGGGCGTCGCCGGCCCGGACATGCCCTGGCACTGCATCAGCCACTGCTGAAGCTGGGGGTACTGCCGCGCCAGCCAGCCGAACTGGCCGTCCACCTGCTGGATCTGGTTGCAGCGGGCCCGGTCGGGGCCGTCCGCGCGGTGGGAGTCGGCCATGGCCTGCAGTGGGAGCGCCAGGGTCGCCAGGGCCACCGCCGCTGCGGCAAGACCTTTGAGACGTGGAACCTTCATCCGCTTCGTCACCTCCGGAATTGGCCGGCCCTTGGGCCGGTCCGCCTGCGCCCCCAACCCTTTCGCAGCGTCGGAAGATTTTTGTGGGGGTCGTCCCGCCACCGCGGAGGGACTGGTTGCAATGACCACGAAGGCGGCGGGGGCAGAGGGGGGAGGTCCGGGGTGAAGATCGGCATCATCGGCGCCGGGCACATCGGCGGCACCCTGACGCGGCGGCTGACGGCCCTCGGCCACGAGGTGGCCGTGGCGAACTCCCGCGGTCCCGAGACCCTGGCCGAGCTGGCGGCGGCGACGGGCGCGTGCGCGGTGCTGGCCACCGAGGCCGCCCGTGACGCGGACGTCGTCATCGTCACGATCCCGGAGAAGGCCATCCCGCTGCTCCCCCGCGGCATCCTGGACGGGTCGGCGCCTGGCGCGGCCGTCGTCGACACCGGCAACTACTACCCGCGGCGCGACGGACGGATCGCCGCCATCGAGACCGGCATGGCCGAGAGCCGCTGGGTGGCGCAGCAGCTGGAGCACCCGGTCATCAAGGCGTTCAACAACATCCAGGCGCAGCATCTGCTGGAGCTGGGCAAGCCCGCCGGCAGCCCGGGCCGCATCGCCCTGCCGGTCGCTGGCGATGACCAGCCCGCCAAGGCCACCATCATGCAGCTGATCGACGAGCTCGGCTTCGATCCGGTGGACGCGGGCGACCTGGACGACTCCTGGCGGCAGCAGCCCGGCACGCCCGTGTACGGCGCCGACCTCGACGCGGAAGGCGTGCGGCGGGCCCTGGCGGAGGCAAGCCCCGAGCGCGGCGCGCAGTGGCGCGCGTAAGTGCGCCATCGGTCCGTCCGCTCACGGCGGGCGACGTGTCCGTGGTTGCGCACGCCCTCACAGCCCACGGCATCCGCCGCGACATGGAGCGTATGTGGGCCGAGAACCTGCGCGGCGGGCGCGCCACGCTGCTGGGCTTTCTGGACGGCGCCTTCGCCGGCAGCGTCCACCTGCTGAAGTTGTCGTTCTACGCGCCGTTTGCGGAGTCCGGCATCCCGGAGATCAGCGACTTCAACGTGATCCCGCCGCTGCGGCGGCGAGGCGTGGGCAACGCCCTGCTCGAAGCCGCCGAGGCGCTTGCCGCGCGAGACTCCCCCGTCGTCGGCATCGGTGTCGGCCTATACGCCGGCTACGGTGCGGCGCAGCGCCTGTACGCCCGGCGCGGCTATGTCCCCGACGGACGCGGCGTGATGTACCGCGGCAAACCCGTGACGCCGGGCGCCCCCGTGCCCGTGGACGACGACCTCGTCCTCTACATGACCAAAGCGGTAAAGTGATCCTCTGGGGGTATCACGGATCGGCCGGCTCCTGCACGCGGCCCGCCGCCAGCCCGTCGACGCGACTCCCGTCTGGTTCATGCGCCAGGCCGGGCGGTCGCTGCCCGAGTACCGGGCCCTGCGCGAGAAGCACAGCATGCTTGAAATCGCGCGCACGCCCGAGCTGGCGACGGAGGTGTCCCTGCAGCCCGTCCGCCGCCTTGGCGTGGACGCCGCCATCGTCTTCGCGGATATCACCCTGCCTCTGCCCGGCATGGGGGTGCCGTTCGAGCTGACCGAGGGCGTCGGCCCGGTCATCGAGCACCCGGTGCGAACCGAGGCCGACGTGGCCGCCCTGCGCGTGCTGCGGCCCGAAGAGGCCCTGCCCTACGTGGGCGAGACCATCCGCGCCCTGAGGTCCAACGTCCCCGCGGGCGTCGACGTGATCGGCTTCGCGGCGGCGCCGTTCACCCTCGCCAGCTACATGGTCGAGGGCCGGGGCAGCCGCGACTTCGCCCGCGTCAAGGCCATGATGCTCGGCGCGCCCGACCTCTGGCACCGGATGATGGCCACGGTCAGCGCCAGCACGATCGCCTACCTCCGGATGCAGGCCGAGGCCGGCGCCGACGCCCTCCAGCTGTTCGACTCGTGGGTGGGGGCGCTCGGCCCCCGCGACTACGCCGAGTTCGTGCAGCCGCACACGCGAGCGGTGTTCGCCGCCCTGCGCGGCACCGCGCCGCTCATCCACTTTGGCACCGGCACGGCGACGCTGCTGCCCCTCATGCGGGCGGACGGCGCCGACGTGGTGAGCGTGGACTGGCGCATCGGCCTCGGCGACGCGTGGTCGCTGCTCGGCCCCGACCTGGCCATCCAGGGCAATCTGGACCCGGCCGCGCTCTTTGGCCCCTGGGAGGCCGTGCGGGTGCGCGCCGACGAGATCCTGGCCGACGCCGCCGGCCGGCCCGGCCACATCTTCAACCTCGGCCACGGCGTGCTGCCCGGGACCTCCCCGGACCAGCTGGCGCGGCTCGTGGCCCACGTGCACGAGTGGAGGCCGCGGTCGTGAGCGGTGCGCCGACCGGCGCAGCACGACCCCGCGCCCCGCGACGGGCCGGGCTGGAGGTGCGGTGCGGGCTCGTGGCCCACGTGCACAAGTGGAGGCCGCGGTCGTGAGCGGTGCGCCGACCGGCACAGCACGACCCCGCGCCCCGCAACGGGCCGGGCTGGAGGTGCGGTGCCGGCTCGTGGCCCACTTGCACAAGTGGAGGGCCAGCGCCTGACCATCGGCCCGCGAGGCCCAGCCGCAGGGGCCAGCGCGGGGGCGACACCGCCCGTCCGCAGGCCCGGGCCCCGGCTCCCAGCCCCAAGAGTGGAGGCGCCCGGCATGACCCACGCCGTCCTCTTCATGGCGTACGGCAGCCCCAACAGCCTGGACGAGGTGGAGCCCTACTTCGCCGACGTGCGCGGCGGGCGCCCCACCACGCCCGAGGCCGTCGCCGAGCTGCGCGCCCGCTACGTCGCCATCGGCGGCCGCACCCAGCTCCTCGACATCGCGCGGGCCCTGGCCGCCCGCACCGAGGCCGAGCTCGGCCCGGACCACCGCGTCCACATCGGCATGCGCCACTGGCACCCGTACATCCGCGAGGCCGTGGCCGACATCCTGGCGGAGCGCCCCGCGCGCATCACCGCCTTGGCGCTGGCGCCCCATTACTCGCGCATGAGCGTCGGGGCCTACCGTGAGGCGCTGGAGCAGGCGCTGGCCGCCCACCCCGGCCCCCTGCCGCCCGTGGACGTCATCGAGCGCTGGCACGACAGCCCCGGCTTCCGCCGCCTGATCGCCGACCGCATCCGCGCCGCCCTGGCCGGCCTCGCCGACGTCGCCCCCGTGCGCGTGGTCTTTTCCGCGCACAGCCTCCCCCAGCGGATCCTGACCTGGCACGACCCGTACCCCGACGAGCTGGCGGAGAGCGCCGCCGCCATCGCCGAGCTGGCCGGCCTGCCCGCCGGCGGCTGGGAGCTGGCCTTTCAGAGCGCGGGCGGCACGCGCGAGCCCTGGCTTGGCCCCGACCTGATCGATGTGATCGCCCGCCTGGCTGGCGAGGGCTGGCGCCAGATCCTGTCGGTCCCCTTCGGGTTCGTCAGCGAGCACCTCGAGGTGCTCTACGACATCGACATCGAGGCCCAGGCCGCCGCCCGCGAGCGCGGCGTCGCCCTGCGGCGGATCGCCATGCCCGACGCCGACCCGGCCTTCGCCCGGGTACTCGCCGACCTCGTGCGGTCGCGCACGGTAAAATAGGGGATGGTCCCCGTGCGCGCGGACGCGAGGAGCCACCCGGATGTGGGACCGGGTACCGAGATGGATGGTCCGCGTGCGCGCGGACGCGAGGTCAAGGTCCGAGCGGGCTTGTCCCGCGCGGACGCGAGGTCAAGGTCCGAGCGGGCTTGTCCCGCGCGGACGCGAGGTCAAGGTTCGAGCGGGCTTGTCCCGCGCGGACGCGAGGTCAAGGAGGCGTTTATCCTGGTCACCTATGGCCTGAACTATGAGGTGCGGCCCGGCCGCGAGGCGGAGTTCGAGAGCAAGTTCGGCGCGGTGCTGGACCTGCTCGCGACCTTCCCCGGCCACCTCGAGTCGCGCCTGTACCGCGACGTGCGCGCGCCGCAGAGCTACCTCGTCTACTCGGAGTGGGACTCCCGCGAGGCCTTCAGCGCCTTCCTCCAGAGCGACGCGTTCAACGCCACGAAGGCCTGGGGCCGCGAGGAGATCCTGGCCGCCCGCCCCCAGCACACCGTGTTCGCCGGCCGCGAGAAGCTCGGCTGATCACACCCGCGGCTGGTCGATGACCCACCGCCAGGTTCCATCCGCCTGGCGCCGCGCCACCTCCGCCGTGGCGCCCCCCGAAAAGCGCGAGGACGTGAGCGCCAGGTCGGCGACCCGCAACGGTGGCCGCACCTCGCCCGTGAATCCGGGACGGTCGGCCAGCAGCCGGGCGTAGACCTCGCGGATCGCGGCCGTACCACGGGCCATGCGCCCATCGGGCCCGGCCAGGACGGCATCGGGCTCGTAAAGGGCGACCACGCCGTCGACGTCGCCCGCATTGGCGCGGGCGAAGAACAGGCGCCCGAGATCCTCCGGCTGAGCCGCTGCTTCCACCCACCAGCCCTCCCCGAAGGGGTCATGTTGTGCCGCGACGCTTGTGCGTCGCGGCGCGAACGGCTCGCTGTCTCGTTGCCGCGATACGCGCAGGACGGCCGCCCGATCCGCCGGCGCGGCCGTCCGTTCCCCTCGTCGTGCTTCTGGCGCGCCGCCCTACGCCTACCGCCGCAGCCGGCCCACCGCCGCCTCGATCTGGCTCAGGGCGTCCGCCACCATCGACCGCGGGCAGCCGACGTTCAGCCGCATGAAGCCGCTGCCGCCGGTGCCGAACATGGCGCCCGCGTTCATCACGACCTTCGCCTCGTGGCGGAACCACTGGTCCATCGGCTCGTCCGCCATGCCGAGGGCGCGGCAGTCCAGCCACATGAGGTAGGTGCCCTCGGTGGTGCTGGGCTTGATCGGGCCGCGGCCGAGGTTCTCCATCACCAGGTCGCGGTTGGCGCCGAGGTAGGGCAGCAGCTGGTCGAGCCACTCATCGCCCTCGCGGTAGGCCACCGTCAGGGCGAGGTTGCCGAAGATGCCGCCCGCGCGCACGTGCAGGCGGTTCAGATGTGCCTCGTAGCGGGCCTTCAGGCTGGGGTCGGGCAGGATCACCACGGACGTGGCCAGGCCGGCCAGGTTGAAGGTCTTGCTGGGGGCGATGCACGTGACCGAGCCGCGCGCGAAGGGCTCGCCCAGGCTGCCGAACGGCGTGTGGTGGGCGCCGGGCAGGATCAGATCCGCGTGGATCTCGTCCGAGAGCACGAGCACGCCGTTCTCCAGGCAGATGGTGCCGAGCTCGCGCAGCTCGTCGGGCGTCCAGACGCGGCCCACCGGGTTGTGCGGGCTGCAGAGAATCAGGGCCTTGCAGCCCTTGGCCTTGGCGCGCAGGTCGTCGAAGTCCATGCTGTAGCGGCCGCCGTCGAAGCGCAGCGGGTTTTCCACGACGGTCCGCTCCAGGGCCTCGACCAGGGCCCTGAACGGGTGGTAGACGGGCGGCTGGATCAGGATCTTGTCGCCGGGCTTGGTGAGGGCGTCGACGACCCAGCTCAGGCCGGAGACCACGCCCGGGCTCTCGCTGATCCAGTCGGTCTGGATCTGCCAGCCGTGGCGGCGCTTCTGCCAGCCGGCGATGGCGTCGAGGTAGTCGTCGGGCTTCATCGTGTAGCCGTAAACGCCGTGCTGGGCGCGCTGGATCAACGCGTCGACGACGGGCTTGGGCGACTCGAAGTCCATGTCCGCGACCCACATGGGGAGCGCGCCCGCCGCGTCGAAGCGGGTGGTGAGCATATCCCACTTGGTGCTGCCTGTGCCGCGACGATCGATGGTCCGGTCGAAGTCGTAGCGCACTCTCCACGTCACTCCTCGGCGCGAGGTTTCGGCACGGGCGGAGCCAGCGCCTCTTTCTGGCGGTGCGCAGGTATATTTGCTACTATGACCAAGATACTTGCCTCCTTTGGGAGGGAATCGCCCTGCGCGCGCAGCTGCGGGAGTGGCGGGAGCGGCGGAACCTGACTCAGCAGGAGCTGGCGGCGCTGGCGGGGGTCAGCCGGCAGACCGTCGGCGGGATTGAGGCCGGCCGCTACGGGCCGGGCGTCGAGGTCGGGCTGCGGCTGGCCCGCGCCCTTGGCTGCCGCGTGGAGGACCTCTTTGGGCTGGAGGATGGCGAAGGCATCCCAGTTCCGGCGGCAGAAGGCGCGCGTGTTGCAGTCGCGGAGATCGCGGGCCGAAAGGTGGCCCGTCCGCTGGACGGGCTGGGTGGGGTGCGATGGCACGCCGCCGCTGCCGCCGGGGTTGTCGCCGCCGGTCACGTGCAGCCGTGGGCCGGTGCACCCTCAGGCCTGTTCTTGGGGGGCTGCGACCCGGCCCTTGGCCTCCTCGCCGTGCATTGCCGCGTTCCGGCGTACTGGTGGCAGGCCGGTAACGCCCAGGCCATTGAGCAGCTGGCTCGTGGGGAGCTGCACGCCGCGGCCGTACACGGCACCGATGTGGAGGTGCCGCCGGGACTCGTCCGGGTGCGCCTGGCGCGGTGGGAGATGGGCTGGGTCATCCGCAGGGGCAACCCGAGGGGGTTTCACGGGGCCAGCGACCTTGCGCGGTCCGACGTGGTGACGGCCACGCGCGAGGCCGGATCCGGGGCCCGACAGCTGCTGGACGAGCAGGGCGTGGCTGCGGCCCGCGCTCGCGCGTGCCGCAGCCACGCTGAAGTCGCGGAGGCCGTGGCCCTTGGCGTGCCGGACGTGGGCGTCGCGCCGGCTGTGGCCGCGGCCGAGTACCGGCTCGATTTCCTTCCCCTGCGCGAGGAGAGCTGCGACCTGCTGGTGCGCCCGGGCGAGGCCATGACGGCCGCGCTCCTGGATGCCGTGCGCTCCGGCCGCTTCGCCGCCGACCTCAGCGCCTTCGGTCCTTACGACACATCGAAGACGGGTGATGAGATTGCGTAGCGGGCTTGCCCTGGCCCCGGTGGCCATCGCGCTTGTTCTCGCGGGCTGCGGCAGCGCGGCCGCGCCCGCGGCGCCGACCACGCCTGCCGCGGCGGCGACGGCCACCGCGGCAGCGCCGACGAAGGCTTCGGGCACGGTCTCCGTCCTGTATGCCGGCTCTCTGGTCTACCTGATGGAGCACCAGGTCGGTCCGGCGTTCTCCAAGGCCACCGGCTACGGCTACAGCGGCTATGCGGCCGGCTCGGTCGCCATCGCCAACCAGGTCAAGGGCAAGCTGCGTCGCGGCGACGTCTTCATCTCGGCGGCACCGTCCGTCAACGACAGCCTGATGGGCGCGGCCAACGGCGGCTGGGTCAGCGGCTACGTCACGTTCGCCACTGCGCCGCTGGTCATCGGCTACAATCCGAAGAGCAAATTTGCCGCCGCCCTGAAGTCGCAGCCGTGGCAGCAGGTCATGGCGGAGGCGGGCTTCCACCTCGGCGGCACGGACCCGAAGCTCGACCCCAAGGGCCAGTTGGTCGCGCAGATGCTGAGCAAGGTGAACCCTGCTCTGCTCAAGACGATCCAGGTCTTTCCGGAGGAGGCGCTGGTGGGGCGGCTTCAGGCCGGCCAGCTCGACGCCGGCTTTTTTTACTCGATCGAGGCGAAAGAGGCGAACATTCCCACGCTCCCGGTCGGCGGCGGCTACGGCGCGACGTTCACGGCGGCCCCTCTGGCCAACGGCGCCAATCCCGCCGGCGGCACGGCGTTCATCAGGTTCCTGCTTGGCCCGCAGGGCCGGGCGCTGATGTCGGCGGCCGGTCTCAGGCTGGTGAACCCGCCCCAGACCACGGGCACCGTACCGGCGGGGTTGCTGGGTGACTAAGGGTCCGGACGGCGCAGCCGGCGCGACGCGAGGGCGGGGCCGCGCCCGGACGCCTCAGGCCGTGGGTCCGCTGCACTGGCTCGCCGGCCTGTTGGCGGTGTACTTGGCGGCGCCGCTGGTGGCCCTGCTGTTCGCGCTGCCTGGCTCGGCGCCGCCGGGCCACAACCTGCTGCCCGCCCTTGGCGTCTCGGCGGCGGCCGCGAGCACCGCGACCGTCCTTATCGCGCTGGGCGGCATCCCGCTCGGCTACATCCTTGCCCGCGGGACGAGCCGCCCTCTGGCGGCCCTGGGCGTGATTGTGCAGCTGCCGTTGGCGATCCCGCCCCTGGCCAGCGGCATCCTGCTGCTGTTCCTGGTCGGTCCGTACGCGCCCCTCGGACAGTTGGTGCCCGTGACGGACACGTTCGCCGGCGTCGTGCTGGCGGAGACCTTCGTCGCGGCGCCGTTTCTCATCGTGGCGGCGCGTTCCGCCTTCGCGGCCGTCGATCCGGGGTTGGAGGGCGTCGCCGCCACCCTGGGCCACGGCGCCTGGGCCCGCTTCCGCCGCGTGAGCCTGCCCGCCGCCTGGTCTGGCATCCGGGCCGGCCTCTTCCTGGCCTGGGTGCGGGCGTTCGGCGAGTTCGGGGCGACCGTAATGGTCGCCTACCACCCATACTCCCTGCCCGTCTACACCTTCGTACAGTTCGGCAGCACCGGCCTCGCCGCGACGCTGCCGGCCGTGCTCGTGTCGGTGGTGGCTGCCGGGGGCTTTCTCTCCCTCAGTCTGATGCGCGTGCGCCTGCGCCTGCGGCGCGCCGCCGTGCCCGCCGAACTGCCCGAGCCCATCATGCCCGCCGTTGTCCGGGAGGTGCCGTTGTCCTTCGACCTCGACAAGCGACTCGGCCAATTCCACCTCCGCGT
This sequence comes from Clostridia bacterium, assembly GCA_027314765.1. GTDB lineage: Bacteria > Bacillota > Sulfobacillia > RBS10-35 > JAJYVM01 > JAJYVM01. The sequence goes on from DAHVAF010000146.1 coordinate 11,756, forward strand.
GGCCCACGGCGCCTCGCGCCGCCTGGCGATCGTCGGCCCGTCCGGGTCCGGCAAGTCGCTGACGCTGCGCCTGTTGGCCGGACTGGACTCTCCCGACCGGGGCTGGGTGCGGGACGCCGACGGGGATCTTCATACGCTGCCTCCCGAGGCTCGGGGCTTTGGCTACGTGCCGCAGGACTACGGGCTGTTCCCCCACCTACCGGTCTGGGAGCAGGCCACGTTCGCGGTCGGGGCCGATCCCACCGCAGCCGCGTACTGGGTGCGCCGCCTCGGCTTGCAGGGGCTGGAGGACCGCCTGCCGGCCAACCTCTCCGGCGGCCAACGCCAGCGGGTCGCCCTGGCGCGGGCGCTCACCGCGCAGCCGCGCGTGCTGCTGCTGGACGAGCCGTTCTCTGCCCTGGACGCGCCCGTGCGCGTGCGCCTGCGGCGTGAGCTGCGCGCCTTGCAGCGGGAGACGGGTCTCGTCACCGTGCTCGTGACCCACGACCCGGCGGAGGCGGCCGTGCTCAGCGACGACCTGATCGTGCTCGATGGCGGCCTGATTCTCCAGTCGGGCGCCACCCAGGAGGTCTTCGATCGGCCCGCGTCCCTGGAGGTTGCGCGCCTGCTCGGCCTCGACAATGTCTTCGCGGGTCGGATCGGTCAGGGTGGGGTGGTCGAGCTGGGCGACCTTCGCCTGCCGGTCGCCAAGGGTACGGACGGGCTGGTGCCCGGGACGCAGGTCCTGGCGCGCGTGCGCGCGATCCTGGGCGGACCCGTCCCGTTCGTGATGCGCGACCGCGCCGGAGATGAGTTGGACGCCGAGGTCGGGGGGCTGCCGCTGCTGGTCCGCGGCGCCGGCCCGGGAACCAGCGAGGTCGAGGCCCTCGGCCTCGACCTGAGCGGCGTCACGGTCTGGGCGGCCCGGTAGAGCGCCTGCGCGCCCACTGGCGCCAGCAGCCGGGCAAGGTCGAAGGTCGGCCCGGTGCATGTCGCCGGTCGTCCCGATCCGCCGCCACACGCCGGGCATGCCGGTGACCGGACCGGCCGAGCGGTGCCTCACGACAGTCCTGGTCCAGTCTCGGACCACGGTGCGGATCGCCGTGCGGACGCGTGCCGGCCAGCGTTTGACGGGGGCCTGTGGCAGGGGCCACACTGGCAGCGATGGACGGGGAGCGCCCCGGGCGGGTCCACGGGCCTGTCGCGTACGTCGGCGCCATCGCGGCTCCGGCCGCCGTGTCCCTTGTCCTGCTCGTCATCCGTCCGGCCATCAACGCGACGGACGCCGCCCTCGTCTACCTGCTCGTCATCCTGGCCGTGGCCGCGATCACCGAGTTCGGGCCCGCGGCCTGCGCGTGCCTGGCGGCGACGCTGCTCCTCAACTACAACTTCCTGCCCCCCTACGGTACGCTGACGATCGCCGACCCCGCCAACTGGTTCGCCCTGTTCACGTTCCTCACCACGGCCGCGGTCACCAGCCGGCTCGTGACGACGGCCCGCCTGCGCTCGGCCGAGGCGGGGGCGCGCGCCGCGGAGGCCTCGCGCCTGCACGATTTCGGGCGCTGGCTGCTGACCGTGACGCGGCCGAGCGAAGCGCACGCCCAGATCCTGATCGCCATCCGCGGCATGCTCGTCCCCGATGATCTGGGCTACGTGGCGTGGGCGGCGGACGGCCCGCGCTGGACGCCGGAGGACGCGCTGCCGGCCGCCGTGCGACGCCTGCTGCCGGCTGCGGAGCCGACGGGGTCGGTCGTCCGTGTGGCGGTCGGCGCCGGCTCCCTGCTGCTGCTCCCGCTGCGGGGGAGCCGGCCGCTCCAGGCCGTCGCCGCGTACTACGAGGAGCCGGCCCGCATCCCGCCCGATGCGACGCTCGCGGCGCTGGCCAGCCTCACGGCCCTGGCCCTGGAGCGCGTGCGCCTGCTGGATGAGGCCATGCAGGCGGAGGTCGTGCGCAAGAGCGAGGCCCTGAAGACCGCGCTGCTCTCCAGCGTCTCGCACGACGTGCGCACGCCGCTCAGCGCCGCCCGCATCGCGGCCACGGCCCTGCAGGACCCGGCGGTGTGGAAGGATGCCGACATGCGCCTGGAGCTGCTGGCCACCCTCGAGGAGGCGACCGTCAGCCTGAACCGCGCCATCGGCAACCTGCTCTACATGTCGCGGATCGAGGCCGGCGAGCTCAACCTGGCGCGGCGGCCGTGCACAGCCTCGGAGATCGTGGCGGCCGCCATCGAGGTGATCGGCCCGCGGCGGCTGGGTGAGCGCCTGCGGGTCGAGTTCGCGCCCGACACCCCCGCCGTGGCGGGCGACGCCGGCCTGCTGGGCACCGCGGTCGCCAACCTGATCGACAACGCCCTCAAGTACTCGCCCGCCGCTTCGCCCGTCGAGCTGCGGGCCGACCCGGCCGGCGTCAACGTGCGCATCTCGGTGCTGGATCGCGGCCCCGGCGTCCCGGCGGGGGAGGAGGAGGCGGTGTTCGCCGCCTTCCGGCGCGGGCCGGCTCGCCGCCACCGTGCCCCCGACGAGCCCGGCGGCGTCGGGCTGGGCCTCTCGATCGTGCGCGGCCTGGTCGATGCCCATGGCGGCACGGCGGCCCTGTCCCCGCGGCCCGGCGGCGGCACCGTCGCCACGCTGACCCTGCCGGCCCTGCTGACCCCGCCGGCGCCGCAGCCCGCGGAGGCCGCCGCGCGTGGCTGACGGGGGGGCCGGCGGCCCCGGCGGCGGCCGCAGCCGTGGGATGGGAACGGATCGGCCCGTTCCCGAGCCGGCGGAGGTGCGCCCGCTTGGCTGAGCGCATCCTCATCATCGACGACGAGCCGCAGATGTGCCGTGCCCTGCGCGCCATGCTGCAGCCCCACGGCTATCAAGTGCAGACGGTGCAGACCGGCCAGGAGGGGCTGGATGCCGCGGCCGCCGAGCGCCCCGACCTGGTGATCCTCGACCTCGGCCTGCCCGACATGGACGGGCGCGAGGTCTGCGTGCGCCTGCGCGGCTGGAGCCAGGTGCCGGTCATCGTGCTGTCGGTGGCCGACGACGAGGCGACAAAGGTCGAAGCCCTGGATGCGGGTGCCGACGACTACCTCGTCAAGCCGTTCGGCGCCGGCGAGCTGCTGGCCCGCATCCGCGCCGCGCGCCGCCGCGCCCGCGAGGAGGTCGCCGCCCCCGTCATCGAGTCGGGCGACCTGCGCATCGACCTGGCTCGCCACCGCGTGTCCCTGGCCGACCGGCCGATTCGCCTCACGCCGAAGGAATATGATGTCCTCACCTACCTCGCCGTGAACGCCGGTAAGGTCCTGACGCACCGCATGCTGCTGACGCACGTCTGGGGTCCGGAGTACGCCGACGACGTGCAGTATCTGCGCGTGTTCGTCAGCCTGCTCCGCCACAAGCTGGAGGCCGACCCCGAGCACCCGCGCCACATCCTGACCGAGGTCGGCGTCGGGTACACCTTCGCGCCGCCGGCCGGCTGAGAAGTCGGCAGCGGCAGCCTCTTCCCCGCCGGCAGCCGCCACAGGGTCGCAAAGCAGTGGATGACCGTTTGGTCGCCGGCGCGCGTGGTCGCCGGCGCGCGCTCCCGCCCGACGGCCGAGGCGTCGGCAGCGGCCGCGGCGTGCGCCGCGTCCGCGTCATGCCGGGCCAGCAGTGACCTGCGCGGCCGCGAAGCAGGTTGAGCGTTCGGTCGCCTGCCGGCGTTCTCGCCCGACGGCCGCCGCCTGTGCCCCGACCGCGCCATACCAGGCCAGCAGTGGCCACATGGAGCGCTTCCCCGACTGCGCTTGGTTCTGCGAGGCGGTCGGGGCCGGAGGTGGCCGCGAACGAGCATCGGCGATCGGCCCTTGGCAGATGTGCTCGCCCGACGGCTGAGGCAGCGGCCGGGTCCCTCGGTCCCTCCGGGCGAACAGTCGCCTCATGGCCGCAAACCGGCGGAGCGTTCCGCCGCTGGCGCGCGCTCCTGGCCACACGGCCGAGGCGCCGGCAGCGGCGGCGGCGCGCGCCGTGTGTCAGCGTCCCACCCCAGCGGCCGCAACCCCCCACGCAACAGTCCGAAGGCACGTCTTAACGGCACGTTTTAACGGTTTTTTTATGCGCTCGCGGTCCCGGTTGAGGCGCCCTTGACGTGCCCCGGCGGATAATCACGTCCGTTGCCAGGGGGTGCGCGTGCGAGCCCATGGCGTGCGGTGATGTGATCCCACGCGCGGCCGTGGCCGTCGCCGACCCGTCGCCGCCGAGCGCGGCCGCGCGGTGGGCGCGCCGGCCGAAAGGCGGCACGAGCCTCGCCCCGCGCTCCGCCGGACCGCCGCGGCCCGGGCTGCGGCTCACGGCGCCAAGTGCGGCGGGATCACGTCCGGGCCCGATCGCGCTGCCCGGAGGCCTGCTCGCCGCCACCATCGGCGATCCACCGGGCGACGGCGTGGCGCGGTGGGAGGTGGCATGGACCCTCGCCGCGCGGGTCCGGCGCGTGCACCTGCTTCGTGTGGGCGAGGCCCCGGACACCCTACCCCTGGGTCTGGGTGACGCGAGCGACGGCAGCGAGGCGGCCGGAGCGAAGCTGGGCCGAGCCGCGCCAGGGTGGGGCAAGCGGCGAGGCTGGCCCCTGGATCCCGAAGTGGTGGCCCGGCTGCAGGCCTGGGTGGCCGAGCTCCGCAGCCGGGGGCTCCGGGCGGATCGCGAGGTCGCCGACACGCGCCGGGGCGAGCGGACCATCGTCGAGCGGGCCGCGGCCATCGGGGCGCGCACGGTGCTCCTTGGCCGGGTGCGCACGCCGCGCGGCGGCCTCGACCGGCGGGCATCGTGCGTGCTGCGGCGGCTTGCCGGCATCGAGGTCGTCCTGTTCTCGGAATGAAGGGTGGCGCCAAAGCGTTGACCGACGTCTGGATGATCCTTATCACCATCACGGTCTTCGCCGTCCTGGACCTGGCGGCGTCCTGGTTTGGGAGCTGGTGAGCGGCCATGGACATCATCCTGGCCGTCGCCGTCGTGATGTGCGTCTATCTCGTCTACGTCATCAGGCACCCTGAGAGGTTTTGAGCGTGACCGCCATGGGCGTGCTGGGGATCCTGATCTACCTGGTCGTCCTGTTCGCGTTGGCGGTGCCCATGGGACGATACATATACAACGCCCTGGAGGGGAGGCTGCACTGGCTGGGCCCGCTGGAGGGCTGGATCCTGCGGATCATCGGCCCGGCAGCCAAAAGGGAGCAGACCTGGCGCCAGTACTGGCGCTCCTTCATCCTCTTCAACCTGCTCTGCATGCTGATCACCTACGCCGTCCTGCGCCTGGACACGTATCTGCCGCTGAGCCAGGGCGTCGGCCTGCACCTCGTCCCCCAGGGCCCGCACCTGGCCTTCAACACGGCGGCCAGCTTCACCACGAACACCAACTGGCAGAACTACTCCGGCGAGACGCTGACCTACCTGGCCCAGGAGTTCCTCATGGTGTTGCAGTTCGTGAGCCCGGCCCTTGGCCTGGTGATCGCCATCGTCTTCTTCCGGGCCCTGGTCGGCCGCCGGGATACACTCGGCAACTTCTACGCCGACCTCGTGCGCGCCCTCGTGTACATCTTCCTGCCCGTGGCCGCCGCGGCGGCCGTCTTGCTGCTGGCGCTCGGCCTGCCTGACACGTTCGCCGGGCCCGCCATCGTGCACACCCTGCAGGGCGCCGTGCAGCAGATCGACCGCGGGCCGGTCGCCGCCTTCGAGGCGATCAAGCAGCTCGGCACCAACGGCGGCGGGTTCTTCAACGCCAACTCGGCACACCCGTTCGAGAACCCCAACCCGGTCAGCAACATCCTGGCGATCCTGCTGATGTCGTTCCTTTCGACCGCGCTGGTCTTCACGTTCGGCTTCTATGCGAAAAACCGCAGGCAGGCCGTGGTCCTGGCCGGCGTGACCGCCGCCCTGTATATGGCGGGAATCGCCATCGTGTACCTGGCGCTGGTCAACGGCAACCCGCTCATCCACCAGGCGCTGGGGCTCTCCGCCAAGAGCATGGAGGGCCGCGAGGTGCGCAACGGCACCGCGGGCACCGCGCTGTTCGTCTCCGCCACGACCGCCTACACCACTGGCGCCGTCAACGCCTGGCACGACTCCCTGCCGCCCCTGGCCGGAGGGTTGCCGCTTTTGTTCATGATGCTGAACACCGTGTTCGGCGGCAAGGGCGCCGGCATGCTCAACATCCTGATGTTCGCCATCATCACGGTCTTCGTGGCCGGGCTGATGGTCGGCCGCACCCCGGAGTTTCTGGGCAAGAAGATCGAGCGCAAGGAGATCACTCTGGCGACCGTGGCCATGCTCGTCCACCCGATCATCATCCTGGCGCCGACTGCCTTCGCGCTTGTGCACAGGGTGGGTACCAGCAGCATCCTGAACAGCGGGTTCCATGGTCTCACCGAGGTGATCTACGCCTTCACCTCTGGCGCCGCCAACAACGGCTCGGCCTTCGCGGGCCTTGGCACGAACACGCCGTTTTACAACGTCTCCATCGGCCTTGTCATGCTGGTGGGCCGCTACCTCTCCATGGCCGCCATGATGGCCATGGCCGGGTCGCTGGCCGCGAAGCGGATCGTCCCGGCCTCGGCCGGCACCCTGGCGACGGATAGCTGGTCCTTCGCCTGGGTCTACCTGTTCGTGACGCTGATCGTCGGGGCCCTGACCTTCTTTCCCGCCCTGGCCCTCGGTCCGATCGCCGAGCACCTCGTGATGATGGGGGGCGCCGTGAAGTGATCAGCCGCGGCGCGACCAAGCGCATCCAACGGTCCACCACGAGCCAGCAGCTGTGGCGGCGGGCGCTGAAGGACAGCTTCCTGAAGCTCGACCCGCGCCAGATGTGGCACAACCCCGTCATGTTCGTGGTGGAGGTCGGCTTTGTCATCACGGCGCTGCTGACCATCTCGCCGGACATGTTCGGCGGCAGCTACCCGCCGTCGCAGCGCTGGTACAACCTCGTCGTCGCCATCGTGCTGGTGCTCACAAACCTCTTCGCCACCTTTGCCGAGGCCTGGGCCGAGGGCCGCGGCCGCGCCCAGGCCGAGAGCCTGCGCAAGACCCGCACGGAGACGCCGGCGCGCCTGATCGACACCAGGGGCAAGGTGCTGCGGACCGTCTCGTCCACGGAGCTGCGCAAGGGCGACCTGGTGCGGGTGGAGGCCGGTGAGCTGATCCCGGGCGACGGCGAGATCGTCCGCGGCATCGGCTCGGTGGACGAGTCCGCCATCACCGGCGAGTCGGCGCCCGTGATCCGCGAGGCGGGGGGCGACTTCTCCTCCGTCGTCGGCGGAACGCGGCTCCTCTCCGACTGGTTGGAGGTGGAGGTCTCCGTCAACCCCGGAGAGTCGTTCCTGGACCAGATGATCAAGCTGGTCGAGGGCGCCAGCCGCCAGAAGACCCCGAACGAGATCGCCCTGAACGTACTCCTGGCCGGGCTCACGCTGATCTTCCTCGTCGTCGTGATGACGCTGGAGCCGATGTCGGCCTACCTGAAGAGCCCGGCGGACCTGGCGACGCTGATCGCCCTGCTGGTCTGCCTGATCCCGACCACCATCGGCGCGCTGCTGTCGGCCATCGGCATCGCCGGCATGGACCGGGTCCTGCGTTTCAACATCATCGCCAAGTCCGGCAAGGCGGTGGAGGCCGCCGGCGACGTCAACACGCTGCTGCTCGACAAGACCGGCACCATCACGGTCGGCAACCGCATGGCGGAGAAGCTCTTCGCCGTCGGCGGCCACGCGGCGGCCGAGGTGCGCCAGGCCGCCTACCGCGCGTCCCTGGCTGACGACACGCCCGAGGGCAAGTCCATCGTCGCCTTCGCCGAGAAGGAGGGCGAGCCGCGGGCCAGCGGCACCATGCTGCGCGACGCCGAGCCCGTGAAGTTCAGCGCCGAGACGCGCCGCAGCGGCCTGATCCTGGCCTCGGGCGAGGAGTACGCCAAGGGCGCCGTGGACGCCATCTCCGACCTCGTGAAGAAGCGGGGCGGCCAGATCCCGGCCGACCTGCAGGGCGTGACGGACGAGATCGCACGCGCCGGCGGCACGCCGCTCGCCGTCGCCCACGACTCGACGATCCTTGGTGTGGTCTATCTGAAGGACATCGTGAAGCCGGGGATCGCGGACCGCTTCGCCGCCCTCCGGACGATGGGCATCCGCACCGTCATGATCACGGGCGACAACCGCCTCACCGCCGCGACCATCGCCAAGGAGGCCGGCGTCGACGACTACATCGCCGAGGCCAAGCCCGAGGACAAGCTGATCCGCATCCGCGCCGAGCAGGGCGACGGCAAGATGGTGGCCATGACGGGCGACGGCACCAACGACGCCCCCGCCCTGGCCCAGGCCGATGTCGGCCTGGCCATGCAGAGCGGCACCTCCGCCGCCAAGGACGCCGCCAACATGGTCGACCTGGACTCCGACCCGACAAAGCTGATCGAGCTGGTGGGCATCGGCAAGCAGCTGCTCATCACCCGCGGCACCATCACGACGTTCTCCATCGCCAACGACGTGGCGAAGTACTTCGCCATCCTGCCGGCCATGTTCGTGGGCGTGGTCCCGCAACTGCAGTCCTTGAACATCATGCATCTGACGACGCCGCACTCGGCGATCCTCTCGGCGCTGATCTTCAACGCGCTCATCATCCCGCTGCTGATCCCGCTGGCCATGCGCGGGGCGGCCTGGCGGCCGATGAACGCCACGGCGGCGCTGATGCGCAACATCATGCTCTACGGCGTGGGCGGCCTCATCGCACCGTTCATCGGCATCAAGCTGATCGACCTGATCATCACGGCCGCCGGCCTGGCGCGGATCTGAGAGGTGAAGGGCATGTCCATGCGGGAAGACATCTGGGCGTCCCTGCGCGGCTACCTGGCGCTGGCGGTGCTCTTCGGCGGCGTCTACTCCCTGTTCGTCCTGGGGGTGGGCCAGCTCTTCTTCCACCACACGGCCAACGGGAGCCTTGTGACCTATCAGGGCAGGGTTGCCGGCTCCTCGGAGATCGGCCAGCAGTTCACGGGGCCCCAGTGGTTCTGGGGCCGGCCGTCGGCCACCGTCAGCTCGACGAGCGGCAAGCCTCAGCCCTACAACGCCGATAATTCGGGCGGGACCAACTACGGGCCGACGAACCCGGCCCTGATCCAGGAGATCAAGGGTAATATGGCTCTGTACAAGGGAATCCCGCCCAGCCGGATCCCTCCCGACCTGGTGGAGTCCTCGGCGTCGGGCCTGGACCCGGACATCAGTCCCGCGGCGGCCCTGATCCAGGTGCCGCGGGTGGCGGCGGCGCGGCACGTGAGCCAGGCCGCGCTCCGGGCCCTGATCGCGGCGCACACGCGGCAGCCATGGCTCGGCCTGTATGGCGCGCCCCGCGTGAACGTGCTGGAGCTGAACCTGGCCCTGGCGAGCGGAGGTTCCTGACATGGCGGCCTCGCCGCCGAGCTACAAAAAGCCGACGCCGGACGAGATCCTGGAGCGCCTTCAGCAGTTGCGGCGCGGCCGCCTGAAGATCTACCTGGGGGCCGCGCCGGGCGTCGGCAAGACGTACACGATGCTGGCGGACGCCCAGGAGCAGCGCGCGCGCGGCGTCGACGTCGTCATCGGCATGGTGGACTGCCACGACCGCCCCGCCACCGAGGCCATGATCGGCGAGCTGCCCATCGTGCCCACCACCTCGGTCGAGTACCATGGCCTGCAGCTTCATGAGCTCGATGTCGACGCTGTGCTCGCCCGCGACCCTGACCTCGTGCTGGTCGACGAGCTGGCCCACACCAACGCCGCCGGCAGCACCCATATCAAACGCTACGAGGACGTCCTCGACCTGCTGGCCGCGGGCGTCAACGTCTGGAGCACCCTGAACGTCCAGCACCTGGAGAGCCTCAACGACACGGTCTACGAGATCACGCGGGTGCGCGTGAAGGAGACGGTGCCGGACTCGGTCCTCGACCGCGCCAGCGAGGTGCGGCTGATCGACCTCGACCCCGACGCCCTGATCGAGCGCGTCAAGGACGGCCGCGTGTACCGCCAGGCGGAGGCGGAGCGCGCCATCAAGGGCTTCTTCCGCCGCGGCAACCTCACCGCCCTGCGCGAGATGGCCCTGCGCGCCCTGGCCGAGGCCACGGACCGCCGCCTCGAGGACTACATGTCCGAGCACCAGATCAGCGGCCCCTGGGGCGCGCGCGACCGCATCCTCGCCTGCGCCAGCACCAGCCCCAACGGCCAGCGGCTGATCCGGCGCGCCTACCGCACGGCCAAGCGCCTGCGCGGCAGCCTGTATGTCCTGTACGTGCAGCGTCCGACCGACCGCCTGGACGAGAGCGGCGCCAACTCGCTGCAGCGCAACCTGGACCTGGCGACCCGCCTCGGGGCCCATGTGGAGCGCGTGGTCAGCGCCGACACGGCGGGCGCCATCATGGAGTTCGCGCGCAGCATCCGCGCCACGCAGATCGTGCTGGGGGAGAGTTTGCGCCCCACCTGGCGCGACCGCGTGCGTGGCTCGATCGTGGAGCGCGTGCTGCGGGCCACGCACGACGTGGACGTGCTGGTGGTGGCCAGCCCGAAGAAGGATGATCCGAAGGGCGCCTGATTCCCGAAGCGCGTCATGAGCCCCGCAGACCCATTCGCTGCGCGGATCGGCGTACGGGGACGCCGCCAGCGAGCAGCTGGCGCTCCATCCCTACGATGTCGTGGTCCTGGACCGCGACGTGCCCGGCCGCCACGGCGAGGAGATCTGCCGCGACATGGCGGCCGAGGGCCGCGGCACGCGGGTGCTGATGCTGACTGCGGCCAGTGCCGTCGACGACCGGGTCCAGGGCCTCACGCTGGGGGCCGACGACTACCTCGGCAAGCCGTTCGCGTTCCGGTGGTGGGTCGCCGGACGGCTGCTGCGGCCACTGCACGTCATGACGGCGCGGGTGCGCGACCTCTCCGGCCGCTCGCCGCTCGGCCGCATCGCCCTGGCCGGCCCCGCCGACGAGCTGAAGGACCTCGCCGATACGTTCGACGGCCTGCTGGCCCGTCTGGACGCCGCGCGGGCGGTGGCGGGGGCGCACGGCGGCACCGTCGACGCGCAGGCCCGACCGGACGGCGGCCTGACGGTGCGCGTCGCCATCCCCGGGGTGCCGGTGCCCGCGCTCGCGCCGGCTGCCCGGTGACGTAGCGGCCGTTACGACCGGCTGCGTGGGCATCCCGGCGGCGCCGGTGCGCGCACCCGCGCTGACGGCCCATGCGACGCGCTGCGTGTGCATCATCCCCGCGGCGCCGGCGCCCACCCCGCGCTGACCACCCGCTGACAGAGCGCCGCCATGACGTACGGCGTGGGCATCTCCGCGGCGCCTGTGCGCGCCCCCACGCTGGCTTCCCGCGGACGTGGGGCCGCTACGACCGACTGCGTGTGCATTCCCGCGGCGCAGGGGCGCGCCGCCGCCCTGACCACGCGCTGACGGAGGGGCGCTGCGACGCGCTGCGTGGGCATACGCGAGCGCGGGTGGCCGCCTCCCGCGCTGGCGACCCGCTTGACGCATGGCCGCTACGACCGCCTGCGTACGCGCTATCCCGCCTCCCGGACGACGACCGCGGCCGCGCGGCGCCCCAGACTTGGGGTGAGCCGCTAGGGAGGGCGATAGAGTGGATCCGGATGCGGGCGACACTTCATCTCTTCCCCGTACCGGCCCTGACCCTCCTCGCCGCCGCATGCGGCAACG
>DAHVAF010000149.1 GCA_027314765.1 Clostridia bacterium
CTGCTGCGGGCAGCGGCCGTGCTCTCGCGCAACAAGATCGGCGCCCTGATCGTGCTGGAGCGGGAGACGGGCCTCGCGGACATCGTGGAGACCGGCATCCGCGTGGACGCCGTCGTCACGGCCGAGCTGCTGATCAACATCTTCATCCCGAACACGCCGCTGCACGACGGCGCCGTCATCATCCGCGGCAACCGCATCCTGGCCGCCGCCTGCTTTCTGCCGCTGGCCGAGACGCAGCTGGGCACCGAGTACGGCAGCCGCCACCGGGCGGCCGTCGGCATCAGCGAGCACTCGGACGCGCTGGCCCTGGTGGTCTCCGAGGAGACCGGCGCCATCTCGCTCGCCAACGCCGACAAGCTGATCCGGAGCCCGGACGAGCACACGCTGCGCGAGCTGCTGGAGCAGATGCTGCCGCCCAAGGACGTGAACGGCCAGCTCCACCTGCGGCCACGGGGGGGCGGCGCGCGCCAGCATGGATAAGTGGCTCGAGAACGAGACCGTCGTCTGGATCATCTCGATCGCGCTGGCCCTGGTGATCTGGCTGCAGGCCAACAACGCGGCCAGCGTGGGCGCCGAGACCTACCGGACCATCCATTCCGTGAGCGTGTCGTGGCGCAACCTGCCCAACGACCTCGCGGTCGAGTCGGTGAGCCCGAACACCGTCTCGGTCGAGGTGCGGGCGCCAAACCAGCAGATCGTCGGGCTGGACCCCGCCTCGGTGGGCGCCGTCGTGAACCTGAGCGGTACCTCGGGGGCGGGACGCTTCCAGTTCTACCTGGACGTGTCCGTGCCCACGGGCGTGCAGCCCGTGCAGACCACGCCGCAGAGCGTCACGGTCGTGCTGGAGCCTGTCATCGACCGGAGCAAGGCGGTGGCGGTCCAGGTGTCGGGCACCCCGGCGGACGGCTATCAGGCATCGGCCGGCGTCAGCTCGCCGCGCCAGGTGCTGGTGCACGGCCCGCAGAGTGACGTCGATCAGGTCAGCGCCGTGGTGGCCGTGGTCGGCGTGGGCGGCGCCACGGGCGACCAGGTGGCGACGGTGACGCCGCGAGCCGTCGACAGCAGCGGCAAGCCGGTGCCGAACATCACCCTGGTGCCGGCCCAGGTGCAGGTCACGGTGCCCGTGCGTCAGGCCGTGTCGACGCGCACGCTGCCCGTCAGCGTGACGGTGCAGGGCCAGCCCGCGACCGGCTACAGCGTGGCGGGCACGACGGCCAGCCCGGCGAGCGTGACGGTGAGCGGTCCCAGCACGGAGCTGGCGGCGCTCACGCAGGTTGTCACGGCGCCGGTCAATGTGGCGGGGGCGAAGGCGACCGTGTCGGCGACGGCATCGCTCGTCGTGCCGAACGGCGTGACCAGCGTCAGCCCGTCCCAGGTCACCGTCGTGGTGCACGTTGCGTCGGGCCAGGCCAGCAAGGCCACAGGCGGATAGGCCGGTGGCCGGCGTCCGAGGCGAGTCGGGACACGCACGCCCGTTACGAGGCAGTGAGCGAGGGCGCGGTCGCGCCCTCGCGCCTGGACCCGACGGCAGCCGAGGCGCACACGGCTGTGGTGTGATCACGCCCCGCGGCCCGGCGTCGAAACGCGCGCCGCTTCCATCTCGCGCAGCAAGCGCCGGTCCTGCCACAGCCGTCCCGATTGCCGCCCCGCCCGGCGTCGACATATGCTAATCCTGCCGAAGCGGGAGAACGATGCACGAGGCGGGGGGACGAGAGCGCTTGGCGGGTCTCTTCGGAACGGACGGCGTGCGTGGGGTCGCCAACGGCGACCTTGACGCGCCGCTCGCCTTCGCCCTCGGCCGGGCCGGGGCCCACGTGCTTGCGGCACGCGCCGGGCGTCGCCCGCGCGTGCTGATCGGCCGCGACACGCGCCGCTCGGGCGACCTGCTCGAGGCGGCCCTGACCGCCGGCGCGCTGTCGATCGGCGCCGACGTCTACCAGCTCGGCGTGACCACGACGCCGGCCGTCGCCTACCTCGTCCGCGCCCTCGACGTGGAGGCCGGGGCCATGATCTCCGCTTCGCACAACCCCTTCGAGTACAACGGCATCAAGTTCTTCGACCACACGGGCGGCAAGCTGCCGGACGGCGTGGAGGAGGAGATCGAGCGCCACGTCGCCGGCGCCGCGGGGCTGCCGAGCCCAACGGGCGACGGCCTCGGCCGCATCCGCAACGCCGCCGCCGAGACGGAGCGCTACATCGACTACGTCGCGGGGCTGGCGAGCGACCTGGGCGACCTCGGTGGCCTTGGCGGGCTCACCGCCGTCGTCGACTGCGCCAACGGCGGCGCCTCCCTGATCGCGCCGGACGTCCTGCGCCGCGCCGGCATGCGGGTCGAGGTCCTGCACGCCAGCCCCGATGGCCTGAACATCAACGACCAGTGCGGCTCGCTCCACCCGGAGAGCCTGCAGGCGGAGGTGGTGCGCACGGGCGCGGCCGCCGGCTTCGCATTCGACGGCGACGCCGACCGCCTCATCGCCGTGGACGAGCGCGGCCGCATCGTCGACGGGGACGCGATCCTCGGCATCGCGGGCCTGCACCTCCTTCAGCGCGGCGAGCTGCCCGGCCACGCTGTCGTCGCCACCGTCATGAGCAACCTCGGCCTGGAGCTTGCCCTGCGCGCGGCCGGCGCCCAGCTGCTCCGCACCCGCGTCGGCGACCGCTACGTGCTGGAGGAGATGGAGCGCGGCGGCTTCGTCCTCGGCGGCGAGCAATCGGGCCATGTGATCTTCCGCCGCCACCACACGACGGGCGACGGCGTCTTGACGGCTGTCCAGCTGGCGCGCATCATGGCGGCGGGTGGGCGCAGCCTGGCTGAGCTGGCGGACCAGGTCCCCCGGCTGCCCCAGGTGCTGCGCAACGTGCGGGTGGCGGATGCCCGCGGCGCCGCCGAGTCGGAGGCCGTGGCGCGCGCCGTGGCCGCCGCGGAGGCCAGCCTGGCCGGGCGGGGCCGGGTCCTCGTCCGCAGCTCGGGTACGGAGCCCCTGGTGCGGGTGATGGTGGAGGGCGAGGACGCGGAGCGGACCCTGACCCTGGCGGAGGAGCTCTGCGCCGTCGTCAGCTCCGTGGCGGGGGGTGTTGCGGCCGGGTAGCGTCACCGGGTTCGTGCCAGCGCCAAACCGAACAATTTAGCGCCAGGGCTCGCCGCACCCGCGGCGAGTCGACGAGGCAGGGGATCTCGGAACCTTCGGCGGGTGACCCTCGGCCGGCCACGGTCGTGAGCTGTCCAGCAAATCCCGGGAGCGATCCTGGGGACAAAGGGGGCAGCGGGTGGCTCGGGGCGCAGCCTGCCCCGATCGCGGCGCGGGCGCCGAACCCCGTTCCGAAAGCCGGCCCGTGGAGGGCCGGCACCAAATCGGAATCGGGGAGTGGATCCACCCATGTGCGGCATCGTGGGCTATGTGGGCCCGCACGCGGCCCTGCCCGTCCTGCTCAGCGGCCTGCAGCGGCTTGAATATCGCGGCTACGACTCGGCCGGCGTCGCGCTGCGGCTGCCGGACGGCCTGCATGTCAGGAAAGTGGCCGGGCGCGTCGCGGCCCTGATCGAGGCTGTCGGTGGCGACGGCGCATCCGCCGTCGCCGCAACCATGACCATCGGCATCGGGCACACGCGGTGGGCCACCCATGGCCGGCCGACCGACCTCAACGCGCACCCCCACACGGACGAAGCTGCCGGGTTCGCCCTCGTGCACAACGGCATCATCGAAAACCACGCGGCGCTGCGCGAGGAGCTGCGGGGCCGCGGCCACCAATTCGCATCCGAGACGGACACCGAGGTCATCGTCCACCTGCTGGAGGAGGCCTACACCGGCGACCTGGCCGAGGCCGCCCGCGCCGTCGCCCGCCGCCTGCACGGGAGCTTCGCGCTGGCCATCATGGCGCGCGAGCTGCCGGACGTGCTGGTCGGGGTGCGCAACCAGACGCCGCTGATCGTGGGCCTGGGGGAGAGCGAGGGCTACCTCGCCAGCGACATCGCGGCCGTGCTGCCGTACACGCGCGAGGTCCTCGTCCTGGAGGACGGCGACGTGGCCGAGGTGCGCGCGGGCAGCGCGGTGGTCACCGATTTCGCCGGGCGGGTACGCGAGCGCCCGGCGGTCCACGTGCAGTGGGACGCGGCGCTGGCCGAGCGCGGCGGCTACGCCCACTTCATGGCCAAGGAGATCCACGAGCAGCCGCAGGCCCTGCGCGAGACGCTGCGCGGGCGGATCGAGGTGATCGAGCCCGGGCGCGGCGCCCTCGCGCACCTGCCGGAGCTGGAGGACGGCGGGCCGGGGACGCTTGGGCTGACGCTGCCGGCGTCGGCCGGCGCGATGGCGGCACCGGCCGGCGGGCAGCTCGGTGGGATGGATGCGCTCGCGCCGGGGTTCGGATTGCCGGCGGTGGCGACGGCCCTGCCGGGCAAGGTCTGGCTGGTGGCCTGCGGCACCGCGTATTACGCCTGCCTGGTGGGGCGGCGGCTGATCGAGCAGTGGGCCGGCATCCCCTGCGAGGCGGACATCGCCTCCGAGTTCCGCTACCGCGCGCCGCTGGTGCGGCCCGGGGATTGGGCCGTCGCCGTCAGCCAGTCGGGGGAGACCGCCGACACGCTGGCCGCGCTGCGCGAGGCGCGGCGGCTGGGCGCGCTGCCGCTTGTGATCAGCAACGTGGTCGGCGCCTCGATCCCGCGCGATGCGGCAGCCACCATCCACACGTGGGCGGGCCCGGAGATCGCCGTCTGCTCGACGAAGGCGTACACGACGCAGCTGGCCGTGCTGACGGTGCTGGCCGGGTGGCTGGCGCAGCGGCGGCTGGCCAACGGAACGGTCGGGGCGGGCGGCGAGACGGCGCCCGCTGTCGCGGACGTGGCCCTGGCGGCCGTCGGGGACGTGCTGGAGCAGGCCCTGGACCTGCCGCGGTGGGCCGAGCAGGCCCTGGCGCTGGAGGGCGCGATGCGGGGGTGGGCCGCGCAGATCGCCGCCAGCGAGCACTGCTTCTTCATCGGGCGGGGCCTGGATTGGGCCGTCGCCCAGGAGGGCGCCCTGAAGCTGAAGGAGATCTCGTACGTGCACGCCGAGGCGTACGCCGCCGGCGAGCTGAAGCACGGCACCCTGGCCCTGGTGACCGAGGGCGTGCCGGTGATCGCGCTGTTCACGCAGCCGGAGCTGGCCGAGAAGACGGCGAGCAACGCGGCGGAGGTGCGGGCGCGGGGCGGGCGCGTGCTCGGCCTGGCCACGCCGGAGCTGGCCGAGGCCGTCGGCGGCGCCTGCGACGAGATCCTGACGCTGCCGCCCGTGCCGGCCGCGCTGGCGCCGGCCATCACCGTGATCCCGCTGCAGCTGCTGGCCTATCAGACGGCCGTGGCGCGGGGCAACGACGTCGACAAGCCGCGCAACCTGGCGAAGAGCGTCACGGTGGAGTAGGGGAGGCGCAGGGGCCGCCGAGAGGCGGCCCCTGGTCGACGATCAAAGCGGCTCGACATAGCCCTGGGTCCCGTTCACCCGGATCCTCTGCCCGTCTCGAATCAAGGTTGTGGCGCTGTCGACGCTGACCACCGCCGGGAGGCCGTACTCCCGCGCAATGACGGCGCCGTGCGTCATGACCCCGCCCACCTCCGTCACCAGGCCCCTGACCGACACAAACAACGGTGTCCAGCTGGGGTCGGTGAACCGCGTGACCAGAATGTCCCCGTCTTCGATGGCCGCGTCCTGCATCCTGAAGACGACCCGCGCACGTCCCTCGACGACGCCGGCCGACGCGGCGATTCCAGGCAGCGCGTCGCGGGGGATGTCGCGCTTGGAGACCTCCGCCCGGATGACCTCGCCCTCGGACGTCATCACCCTGGGCGGCATGAGCCTGTCATGGGCCTCGTGCTCCGCCTGTCTGCTGGCGACGAGGCGGTGATCGACGTGGCGCGTGCGAACGGCCTCGCGAAACTCCTCAAAGGTCAAGTAGTAGACGTCGTCCCTTGCCCGGATCACCCCGTGCTGAAGTAGGGAGGCGGCTTCCCGGAGCAAGCCCTGCTTGTAGATCCAAAAACGCTGGATGTACGCATATTTCGGATACTCCCGGTAGGCGATGGAACTGCGCAGCGTGCGGATCATCCTCGCGGCGGCAGCGGCCCTCCGCTTGCCGTTGGACAGCTCCGCCAAACGGCCCAGGATGTCGCGCTCCCGTCGCTCTGCCTCCATGCGTCCCGCCTCGAATCGGGTTGCGCGCGAATTGGGCTCACTGTTCTGGACGTGGTTCAGCAGTACGGGGACGAGAGCGGTGGGCTCCTCGGTCCAGCGGGCCCGGGTGATGTCGATCTCACCGGCGCAGCGCATGCCGTACGGATCCAGGTAGGCCCGCAGCGAGCGGGTGACGGCATCGCCGCCCGCCAGCCCGGCCAGATCCGCAAAGAATGTGTCGGCGTCGGGATGTTGGAAGTACCCGATGACCTCCGGATGCTGCCGGACCACGTCCGCCACATCCAGAAGGGCAAGCCCCATCTCCGAGGTGACGTTGTTGGCCACGGACTGCGACAGTGCGTCGGCGATGCCCTTTTCGCCCAGCCACCTTTCCATATTGCGATTGAGCCAACGCGTTGCGTGCGTCCCGGCCATGATCACGGCGATGCTGCGCGGATCGAACAGGATGGTCCTCAGCTCGGCCTGGTCCTGCAGGATGGCGTCGAACAGGTCGTCTCCGGAGACGCTGGCGATCCTCTGCCGCAGGGCGTGGACGGAAGCCTCACTGCGGGCGATGAGATCCGGAATGACCTCTGGTTGGAAGCGAACGACCGCGGGTGGCCTGCGACCCCCCCTGGCGACGCCCTGTCCGGCCTCCCCCTGGGCGGGCTTGAGCGATTGCATGAAGGTCTTGCGCCGAGTCAGGCTTACGAGCGCCGCCTTCGTAAGCGGGTCGCTCGCGCCGATGGCCTCGAGCACGGCTCTGCGGCCATCCGGCGAAGCGAAGCGATCCGTCAGATCAAGGAAGAGCCTTCCCCCGGCCTTGTAAAAGGGCCTTCCCTGATAGAGAAGACCAAAGACGGAAAGACCCAGCGGCTTCATCGCGTCCGTCATCATCTGCTGATGGCCCACCGAGACGTAGACCCGTGGGCCGTCCTTCTCCGGTAGTGGGAAGAGGGTGGTGATCGGCCGGCTCTGCAGGATGTGGAAGGGGCCGTCAGGGGACCCGTCCGCGTTGACACACCACTCAACGTCCTGGGGGGAGCCAAAGTGCGCCTCGATCTTCCGGCCGAGCCCCTCAAGCCGCAGGATCTGCTCGCGGCTCAGGGCGGGCCGGTTCTGGCGCGCGGGCTCGACCTCCCGTCGCTCCGTGCCGCCGTCCTCCGATGCGCAAACGGCCACTCGCTTGGACGAAATCTGCCGGAAGACAATCCGGCCCTCACGCACCTTATACACGTCGGGATTCACCAGGCCGGAGACGAGCGCCTCAGCGAGCCCGAGACTTGCGTCGATCGACAGCACCCTGCGGTTGGAGGTGACGGGGTCGGCCGTGAACATGGTTCCCGCGACCCGCGGAAAGACCATCCGCTGAACGACGACGGCCATGAGGACCGCGCGGTGGGAGAAGCCGTTCTGGATGCGGTAGATCACCGCTCGCTCCGCGAACAGCGAAGCCCAGCACTTCCTGATGTGCTGCAGAATCGCGTCCCTGCCCCTGATGTTCAGATACGTGTCCTGCTGGCCCGCAAAGGAGGCGGTCGGTAAGTCCTCCGATGTGGCACTGGAACGCACGGCGTGGGCCCGGCCCTCGCCAAGCAGCGACAGCTGGTGGAAGATGTCCTGCCCAATGGCCTCGTCAACGTCGGCGCCGGCGATCAACCTGCGGATGTCTGCGCTGATCTCCCGGACTGCGTTCCGGTCATGCATCCGGAGGTGCGACAGCCGCTCAAGCAGGTCGTGATGTTCGTCGCACTGGCCAACGGTGCGCCGATAGGCCTCGGTGGTCACGCAAAAGCCCTGGGGTACCCGAATGCCCTCGATCCTTGAGAGCTCCGCCAGTGCGGCTCCCTTTCCCCCGACGAGCGTGTACCGTGCTCTGTCGATGGCCTCGAAGCCAAGCACATATGGCGTCATGCGCATCGCCTCCTCAGGTGGCGGCCAGTCCGTGCGGATCCGGCGCCTCCGGCGTGGGTGCTTGCCGCCTGCGCACGAGACCTGGTATTGGCGGCGCCGGTCCCGGTCGGACGCTCGCGGACCGGGAGGGAGTGCTCGCTAAACGCCACACTGCGACCGACACCATGCTGGCCGCCACGAGCGCGTCGCATGCCCTGGCCCTTGCGCGTCCGGTGCCAGCCAGGGATGCCGGCTCCATGGGTTTGGGCTCTGCCGGCCAGTGTGCGGCATGCCCCGGGGCTTGCGGCAAGCCCCCCGGTGTGGCCTAAACTGAAGATGGCAAGGGCGAGGCGTGCCCGCCGCAGGCTCCGCATCGCGTCGGCGTGACGCGCAAAGCGGCCTCGACGGCCGAGACGGTATCCGCGCCGGAGAACTTCAGGGGCCTTCCCCGGGCGGCGCTGTCGCCTCCAGGGCCCTGGCCGTTGGAGGCTGCGGGGACCCCTCTCCAGGTGACGCAGGCTCCACCGCAGGGTTCCCTGGTCCCGCCGGGGCCACGGAGCCCCAGCCGGCGTCGGGCGACTCGCTCCACCCACGGGCGCGCGGGTCCGTGCGCCACCTCGTCGGCGACGGGGCCCATCCTCCGCCGCCCGCGCCCTGCATTGCGCGCTTCACAGCTCCGCCATCGACGGCATCCGGGCCCCCCTGCGGCGCTCCCGCGGATCCGCTTGACCCACCGAACCGACCCGCGCCGCGCGGTGCCCACGTCCACCCCGCTGTTGTGGCAGGCTTGAATCGACGCGTCAGGGCGCAGCGGAACCAGCACCGAGGCGGGGTGGTTGGCGATGTCGTCGTGGAGCGGTGTCGCGGGTAAGCGCGTGGTGATCACAGGGGCGACGAGCGGGATCGGCCTCGCCGCCGCGGAGGCGCTGGCCCGCG
>DAHVAF010000151.1 GCA_027314765.1 Clostridia bacterium
GACGAGCGCGGGCCCATCAGCATCAACTACACCAGCGGCACCACCGGCCAGCCCAAGGGGGTGCTCTACCACCACCGCGGCGCCTTCCTCAACGCGATGGCGGAGATCGTGGAGCTCGGGCTGCGCCCGGAGAGCGTCTACCTCTGGACGCTGCCCATGTTCCACTGCAACGGCTGGTGCATGCCGTGGGCGGTGACGGGCGCTGGCGCGACGCACGTGCTGCTGCCGCGGCCGGCGCCGGCGGAGGTTCTCCGCCTGGTCGCGGACGAGGGCGTCACCCACCTCTGCGGCGCGCCGACGGTCCTGATCGGGCTGGCGGCGGAGATGGAGCGGACGGGGGCGAGGTTCGGCCAACCCCTGCACATCGTGACGGCGGCGGCTCCGCCGTCGCCGCGGATCATCCGCACCATGGAGGGGCTGGGGGCCAGGATCACCCACGTCTACGGCCTGACGGAGTCATACGGGCCTTTCACCATCTGCGCCTGGCACAGCGAGTGGGACGGCCGGCCGGCGGAGGAGCGGGCGGCGCTCCGCGCGCGGCAGGGGGTGCCGTACGTGGGACTGGGGGAGGTGCGGGTGGCCGACCCGGAGACCGGGGCGGACGTGCCGCGCGACGGGCGCACCATCGGCGAGGTGCGCATGCGCGGCAACGGGCTCATGCTGGGCTACTATCGCGACCCCGCCGCCACGGAGGCCGCCTTCGCCGGCGGCTGGTTTCACACCGGCGACCTGGCCGTCTGGCACCCCGACGGCTACATCGAACTGATGGACCGCATGAAGGACATCGTGATCTCCGGCGGCGAGAACGTCTCGACGCAGGAGGTGGAGAAGGCGATCGCCGAGCACCCGGCCGTGCTGGAGGCGGCCGTGATCGGCGCCCCCGACGCCACCTGGGGCGAGGTGCCATGGGCCTACGTCACGCTGCGCGAAGGGGCCGCGGTGAGCGGCGATGAGATCGTCGCCTTCTGCCGCACGCGGCTGGCCCACTTCAAGTGCCCGAAGGGCGTGGAGTTCGGCGAGCTGCCCAAGACCTCGACGGGCAAGATCCAAAAGTATGTGCTGCGGGAACGGGCCTGGGCCGGGCAGACCAAGCGCATTCACTGAGGCGGGGGGGCTTTTTGCCATGGAGTACCGCTGCATTGTGACCGGCCTGGAGGGCGCGGTGGCGCGGGTCACGCTCAACCGGCCGGACAAGCGCAACGCGCTGTCGCTGGAGATGATGCGGGAGCTGATCGACTGCCTCGGCGGGATCGGGGCGCGGCGGCAGGCGGCCGTCGTGGTGATGGACGCGGCGGGGCCCGCGTTCTGCTCGGGCCACGACCTGCGGGAGCTGGTCGACCGCGAGGCATCGGACTACCGGGAGATCTTCG
Organism: Clostridia bacterium; assembly: GCA_027314765.1. Classification (GTDB taxonomy): domain Bacteria; phylum Bacillota; class Sulfobacillia; order RBS10-35; family JAJYVM01; genus JAJYVM01. The sequence goes on from DAHVAF010000151.1 coordinate 1,371, forward strand.
ATGTGTGCACGCGGCTGATGGAGACGATCCAGTCGGTGCCGCAGCCCGTGATCGCGCAGGTGCACGGCGTGGCGACGGCGGCCGGCTGCCAGGTGGCGGCGACATGCGATCTTGTGGTGGCTTCGGAGGCGGCGCGGTTCGCGACGCCGGGCGTGCGCATCGGCCTCTTCTGCTCCACGCCCATGGTGGCGCTGAGCCGGGCCGTGGGCCGGCGCCGGGCCATGGAGATGCTGCTGACGGGCGACTTCCTGTCGGCGGAGGACGCGCTGGCGGCAGGGCTCGTAAACCGCGTGGTGCCGGCGGAGCGGCTGGCCGAGGAGACGCTGGCCCTGGCCCAGCACATCGCCGAGGCCAGCCCGTTCGTGATCGACCTCGGCAAGCAGGCCTTCTACAAGCAGCTCGACATGCCGCAGGCCCTCGCGTACTCGTACACCAAGGAGGTCATGTCGCTCAACGCCATGACGGCGCAGGCGCACGAGGGCATCTGCGCGTTCCTGGAGCGGCGGCCGGCGAAGTGGCCGGGCTGAGCTTCGGCTTGGGACGCGTGACAGACGAAGGTTGCCAGACCCACAGACGTTGAAGGCACATCCGCGTTGCCGCCAATCGTTCAAGTTGGCTCCGTACAGCCGGACGCCGGGGCAAGCGGCTGCCCAGGGCGCTTGTTGCCGATCGCGACGACGCCGTCCGGGCTTGTCCATGGGTCCGCCGCGCCCAGCGCGGTCAGAGGGTCAGAGCGGATCGCGTGCGCGAGGCATCGCCTGATCGCCGCCGCCCAAAGTGGCTGCGCAGAAGGCTCGGGCCGAGCCAAGGGCCGGGATGATGTGGCAAGGGGCACCAGAGCCCCGATGACGGAGGACCCGGCAGCGGCAGAGCCGACACGATGCCCGAGGGACGCAGATGGCCACTCACGGCAGGACACCCTGTTGCCTCACGGCCTCTGAGCGGTCATGCCGCGCACCCAGGCCTGCGCCAGCTCGGTGGCCGCCTCCTCCAGGGGGAGGTCGGCCGGCAGCAGGGGCCGGGTGAGGGCGTGCATCATCAGCGGGCCCACGAAGCTCTGCGCCGCCAGCAGGGGCGGCATGGCGCGCAGGCGGCCCGCCGCCATCTGGCCGCCGAGATAGCGGGCCAGCGCCGCGAAGGCGCCCCCGAAGACATGGGCCGCGGCAGCCCGGGTCTCGGCGTCGCCGGACGTCATCTCGAAGATCAGCGTGCGGATGATGCCGAGCCGGTCGGCGATGGCGGAGGCCACCGTACAGGCGAGGCGCGGGAGCATGACCGCGGGCACGGAGTCCGGCTCGCGCGCCAGCAGGTCCAGGACTGCGGCGAAGGGCGTGGCGTCGCGGACCAGGTCGGCGAAGAGCTGGGACTTGCCCGGGAAGAGGCGGTACAGGGTGGCGCGGGAGACCCCCGCCGCCGCGCTCAGCTCGTCCATGTCCAGGCGGCGGAGGCCGTCGCGGCTGACCAGCTCCAGGGCGGCAGCCAGTATCCGGGCTCGGGCATCCGGGTCCGGCGCGATGGCCAAGGCGTCCAGCAGCGCCCCCCGGCTGGGAAAGGCGCGGTAAAGCGTGGCGCGCGAGACGCCGGCCGCGGCCGCCAGCTTGGTGATGCTGGCGTGCGGATCATCCGCCAGGACCCCCCGTGCGGCGGCCAGAACGGCTTGGCTGTCCATCGGCACTATACTAGATACGATGTCGCGTCGCGTCTAGTCTTTCCCCAAGGGGGACCGGCCGATGTGGTGCGTGCCGCTCGAGGCGCTCGACCGTGCCGCGGTGGACGTCGCCGGCGGGAAGGGGGCCAACCTCGGCGAGCTCACGCGCGCCGGCGTTCCGGTCCCGCCCGGATTCTGCGTCACCACGGCAGCCTACGCGCGCATCGCCGCGACGGGGACGAGCGGCGCGGCGGCCGCCCGCGAGCGGATTCTGGGCACGCCCATACCGGACGGTGTGGCGGAGGCGCTCCGCGTGTCGCTCGCGGCCCTGGGCGAGGAGACCCCGGTGGCCGTCCGGTCGTCCGCGACCGCCGAGGACCTGCCCGCC
>DAHVAF010000162.1 GCA_027314765.1 Clostridia bacterium
CGCAAGTGCCGAAGGGTCGGATCTTGGCCCAGGAGCCTCAGACCAAGGAGGCGAAGCCGTGGCCATCGCGAGCCCGAGTTTGGCCCGTCCAGGCCGGCGGCGGCCGCCTCACGCCCGCCCCGAGCCGGCCCGCCGGCGCGCCCGCGCCGTCCGCGAGGCTGTGCTCGGCTATGCCTTCGTCCTTCCGGCCCTGGCCATCTTCGCCGCCTTCACGCTGCTGCCGGCCGCCGGCGTCTTCTACACGTCGTTCTTCAACTGGAACCTCATCAACCCGGCCGCGACCCGCTTCACGGGCCTGGCGAACTACGCCGCCCTGCTGCACTCCGCCGGCTTCATCCACTCCCTGCTTGTCACGCTCTACTTCCTGCTCGGCTCGGTGCCGACGACCATGGCCCTGGCCCTGGCCGTCGCGCTTCTGATCAGCCGGCGCTTCCTCGGGCGCACCGCCCTGAGCCTGACCATCTATGCCCCGTACGTGACGCCGGTCGTGGCCACCTCCGTCATCTGGCTCTGGATCCTCAACCCGCAGTTCGGCCTGGCGAACGCCGCCCTCTCGCTCGCGCACATCCGGCCCCTGCAGTGGCTGCAGTCCTCGACCTGGGCCCTGCCCGGCGTCCTCCTCTACACGATCTGGCACCAGCTCGGCTTCTCCGCCATCGTGTTCCTGGCGGGGCTGACGAGCCTGGATCCGGGGCTGCTGGAGGCCGCCCGCCTGGACGGCGCCGGCGCCTGGCAGCAGCTCTGGCGGATCATCTGGCCGCTGCTGACCCCGACGACCCTGCTGGTGCTCGTGCTGAACAGCATCGGCGCACTCCAGGCGTTCAGCCAGTTCTTCGTGCTGACGCAGGGCGGCCCGGGCGGCGCCACGACCACCACGAGCTACTACCTGTACGTGGAGGCGTTCGTGTTCTTCCACACGGGGTACGGGGCGGCCGTGGCCGCGGTCCTGTTCCTGCTCATCGCGGCGCTCACGCTGGCCCAGATGCGCTTGGCCGAGTCGCGCACCTTTTACGGGTAGTGCGCGGGCGCCTGCGCGCCCGCGTCCAAATCGGCTTCCGAGGAGGAATCTGGGGATGCGTAGGGGACTCGCGGTCCTGGCGGTGGGGGTGCTCGCGCTGCTGGCTGGCTGCGGCGGCGGCGCGGCGCCGGCGGCGACGGGGAGCGGGGCGGCCACGGCGACGGCGCCGGCAGCCGCGTCGACCGGCGCCGCGGCGGCCAAGGTGACCATCACGTTCATGGAGGCCATGTCCTCCGGCACGCTGAAGCCGGCCCTGGCCCATCTCACGAGCCAGTTCGAGCAGGCCAACCCCAATGTGACCGTGAACCTCATCGCCGAGCCCAACTACGGCACCCTGCGCGCCAAGACGCTGGCGGCCATCGCCGCGGGCGCGCCGCCGACGATCGCCCAGGCGTACGAGAGCTGGGCGGCCAACTACGCCAAGAACGGCGCCCTCGTGCAGCTCGGGCCCCTGGTCGCCGGCGCGGGCGGCGTGAGCGCATCCGAGCAGGCGGACTTCTGGCCCGGGATCTGGAAGGACACGTTCCTCCCGGACGGCAAGCAGTGGATGTGGCCCTTCAACAAGAGCGACTACGTCGTCTACTACAACGCCACGGTCCTGAAGCAGAAGGGCCTGCAGCCGCCGGCGACCTGGGCCGACCTGGCGCAGGAGTGCAAGACCCTGACCGACGGCACGAAGGTCTGGTGCTTCAGCATGGATCCCGGCAGCCCGGCGGCGCCGGCCAACGGCACCTATGTCTGGACCTCGCTGATCCGCGCGTACGGCGGGCACCTGTATGCGGGCGGCCAGGCGCAGTTCGCCAGCCCCCAGGCCGTGGAGGCGGCGAACTACCTCGCAGCCCTCTACAGGACCGGTGAGCTGCAGCTCGGCACCAACTACCCCGGCCAGACGGCCCTGGCCGCCGGCCGCGCCGAGTTCGACCTCTCGACCGTCGCCGGCTATTACTACGTCAAGAAGGCGGTCGGCGGCAAGTTCGATCTTGAGGTGGCGCCCATGCCCACGGGCCCGGCCGGGGCCGGCAACACGCTGCAGGGCACCAACATCGTCCTGTTCGCCAAGTCGACGCCCGCGCAGCAGCAGGCCGCCTGGGCCTACATGAAGTTCCTGACCGAGCCCGCGCAGCAGGCGTACTGGGCGCAGCACACGGGCTACCTCCCGGTACGGCAGTCGGCCAAGGCCGACATGCAGGCCTACCTGACGGCCAACCCGTACCAGGGCATCGCGGCGGATGAGCTGGCGTCGGCGGGGGGCCTGCCGGGGGTGGCGGGCTTCACCGAGGCGACCGGCAAGGTGACGACGGCCCTGGCCGCGGCCATCAAGGGCCAGCCCGCGGCGGCGGCCCTGACGGCCGCCAACACGGCAGCCAATCAGGTTCTGCAGGCCGGCGGCCAGTAGCCGGTGCGGGCGCGGGGGTGGCGGCGGGCGGCCCTGGCGCTGGGCGCGGTGGCGCTCGGCGTCGCGTTCGTCTTCCCGTTCTACTGGATTCTGATCACGTCGCTGAACGGGTCGGACCAGGTGCTGCAGTTTCCGCCGCACCTGCTGCCCTCCTGGCAGTGGGCCAATTACGCCCGCGCGTGGTCCCTGGCCCCGTGGGCCCGCTACTTCGGCAACACCGTGCTCCTGGGCGCCGCCACGACGGCCCTCGTGCTCCTCACCTCCGTGCCGGCCGGGTACGCGTTCGCCGCGCTGCGCTTCCCCGGCCGGCGGCTGCTCTTCGGCGTCGTGCTCTCGATCCTCATGATCCCGTTCACGGTCCTGATCATCCCGGACTACCTGATCCTCAGCCATCTGGGCTGGCTCAACACCTACCAGGCGCAGATCGTTCCCTTCGGCGCGTCCGTGTTCGGCATCTTCCTGCTGCGGCAGGTCTTCCGCAGCCAGCCGCGCGAGCTGTGGGAGGCGGCCCAGATCGACGGCTGCGGGCACGGCCGCTTCCTGCTGCGGGTGGCCGTGCCCCTGGCGGTGCCGGCCCTGACGACCATTGCGCTTCTGACCTTCCTCGGCGCCTGGAACGCCTTCCTCTGGCCGTACATCATGACCTCGAGCGCCCGGGTGCAGCCGGTGGAGGTGGGCCTTGCCACCTTCCTCGGTGCCAACGGCACGGATTTCACGGGCCTGGCGGCGGCGGTCGTGTTCACCACGGCGCCGGTCCTGGCCCTGTTTCTGGTGGCCCAGCGGCAGTTTGTGGCCGGAGCCGCGGCGATGCGGCAGGGCCTGAAGGGGTGATGGGCGTGGCCGGTGTCACGCTGCAGATCCTGGGGGGTATCGGCACCATCGGCGGCACCAAGGTCCTGGTGCGCGACGGGCCCGACGCGGTGCTGCTCGACTGCGGGCTCGCCTACATGCCGGGCGCCGACTGGTTTGAGGGGCCCGTGCAGCCGCGGGGCCTGCGGGACATGGTGGCCATGGGCGCCGCCCCGGATCTGCCCGGCCTCTATGGGGAGGGCGCGGCCGCGCCGCCGGCCGTCTTCGTCACCCATGCCCACCTCGACCACATGGCGCTGCTTCCCCACCTTGCGGACGGCGTGGCCGTGCACGCGACACCCGAGACCGTGGCCATACTGGAGACCCTCGCGGCCGCCGGCCGGCCGCGCCGCTACCTCAGCGTCGCGCCCGGCCAGCCCGTGGCGTGCGGCAGCCTCACGGTCACGGCCCACGGCGTCGACCACGACATCCCGGGGGCCTGCGCGTACACGGTGGCCACGCGCGCGGGGGTCATCGCCTACAGCGGGGATTTGCGGGCGCACGGCCTCCACCCGGAGCGCACCGAGGGCTTCGTGCGCGCGGCCGGCGGCCTGCGGCCGGCGGTCCTGCTCCTGGAGGGGACACGGCTCGGCCCGGACCCACCCCCGGGGGACGACCGCGGGGAGGCGGACGTGGCGCCCCTCGCCGAAGCCGCGATGGCGGAGGCGTCGGGCCTTGCGGTCCTCAACG
>DAHVAF010000163.1 GCA_027314765.1 Clostridia bacterium
CGCCCCGGCCGGACCCCGCCCCGACGGTGCGCGTTGCGGCGCACACGCGCGGGGCACGGGCCGTCACGGCCGGGCCCGTATCAGGCGCCTCGCCCGCAGCCCTGGTGAGGCGCCGGGCCGGAGCCATCGGACGCTGAGCACGGCGCCCGCGCCACGACGGGACATTGGAACGGGGCGCCGGCGCGGGGACCGGCCTCGGGAAGCCGGACTCGGGGTGCCGCGCGCGAGGCGCGCGGCACGGACCAAACTGTGGCCCTGTCGCGCCGTGCCGGCCCGCCACCGCCGGACCCGCCCGCACACCCTGAACGCAATGCGAGCCCCCCACATACGCTGTGCTACAGCATCGCTGTGCCGCCGCCCGGCCCCGAGCGCACTCCCGCCACGGAAGGCACAGGCGGAGCCCCCGCCGGTCATGCGGCGAGCGCGCGGCCTCGGGGCGTGGCGGCGGGCGGCGCAGAGGAGGCCCCGGTCTTATGGGCACGACCGCCAGCGACTGGTCGCTTGAGCGCAAGGGCCCCGTGGACCAGGCGCGACATCAGGAGCGGGTCCGCGAGGCCATCGCCGACAACCTCGAGGAGATCGTGAGCGACGAGTCCGTGATCTCCTCGGACGGCAAGACGATCGTCAAGGTCCCGATCCGCACCCTGAAGGAGTACCGCTTCCGCTTCAACCCGCTGCGCGAGCCCAAGGTGGGCCAGGGCACGGGCGGGACCAAGGTGGGGGACGTGCTGGCCCGCGGCCGCGGCGATCCCAGCCAGGGCGCCCCCGGCCGCGCCGGCAACGAGCCCGGCGCCGACGTGTACGAGGCGGAGGTGACGGTCGACGAGCTGGCCGACCTGGTCTTCGCGGACCTCGGCCTGCCCAACCTGGAGCGCAAGCGCCACGACAACCTGGAGGCGCCCACCCATCGCTTCACCAGCATCCGCCGCGTCGGGGCCATGACCTCGATCGACAAGCGGCGCTCCCTGCTGGAGAACGTGAAGCGCAACGCCCGCGACGGGGAGGCGTACGTGGGCGACTGGGAGGACGAGGACCTGCGCTACCGCACCTACCGCGAGCACGTCCAGGACCGCGCCGCCGCCGTGGTGATCGCCATGCGCGACGTCTCGGGCAGCATGGGCGAGTTCAAGAAGTACATCACGCGCAGCTTCTTCTTCTGGATGGTCCGCTTTCTCAGGAGCAAGTACGACGACGTGCAGATCGTCTTTTTGGCCCACCACGTCGACGCCCACGAGGTGGACGAGGACGCATTCTTCCACCTGGGCGAGAGCGGCGGCACCCGCGTCTCCTCCGCCTACCAGCTGGCGCTCGACATCGTGCGCGAGCGCTACGACCCGAGCCGGTGGAACATCTACCCCTTCCACTTCTCGGACGGAAAGTTGCGGCCGCGGATAACTCGTGACCGCGGTCGCCTGCGCGCCCGCGGCCAACATGGTTCCCGAGCTACGGATCGGCGCAGGCGGCTTTGCTCAGCGCTCCGCCGCCGCCAGGGGCTCGACGGCCGGCCGCTCGTCGTGGCCGCGGAAGAACCGCACAAACAGGCCCACGTACACCAGTTGCAGGCCCGCGGCCAGCAGCAGCGGCAGCGAGAGCAGCCCGAGGCCGATCATCCACCCGGCAACGGCCGGCCCGATGGCGCTGGGCAGGCGCTGGGAGAGGTTGTTGAGGCTGCCGGCAAAGCCGCGCCGCCCATCGCGGACCAGGTTGACGCTGAACGCCTGGCGGGCGCCCGTGGTGCCCCGGTTGAGCACGGAGCGCAGCGTGTACGCCACGGCCGCCCCGGCGAAGGTGGGCATGAAGGGCAGGGCCACCAGGGCCGCGATGCCGACCAGCCGCGCCCAGACGATGGCCCGCACCAGCCCGTAGCGGCTGGAGGCCTCGCCCGTCAGGACCGAGGAGAGTGCGGACAGCACGAACCCGATGGCGTACAGGGGCCCGATGGCGCCGGCGCCCACGCCGTAGCGCACAGAGAGCCAGTACGGCAGGATCTGGGCGAAGAGCCCCATGCCCAGGCCCGCGACGCCGTTGGCGACCGAGAGCAGCATCAGGTTCCGGTTCTCCGCCTGGCGGACCCCACCGCCGGCCGGCTCGACCACCGCCTCGGGCGGCTGCTCCTTCAGCCCTCCGTACTGCAGGAAGTTGACGGCGGCGGCGGCGATGGTGACGTAGAACAGCAGGCTGTAGCCCACGGCGGGCACGGCCGCCGCCAGCAGCGAGCCCGCCGCCATGCCGAGAAAGCTCCCCGAGCTGGCGAGGCTGAAGATGGCCCCGCGCCGCTCCTTCGCCACGTTCTGGGCGAGCCAGGCCTGCTCGGCCGGCGCGAAGGGCCCGAGGGCGGCGTTCGGCCCGAGCCCGAAGCCCAGCAGGACGGCGGCCAGGATCAGGATCCAGTTGGCGTGCAGCACGATGACCGCCGCGCCGAGGACGATCGAGGCGACCTGGTAGCCGACGAGGTAGCGCCGGCGCCCGTGCCGGTCCGTGACGGTCCCGCCCCACAGGTTGAGCCCGGCGGCGCCGAGCGTGATGGCGCTGACCATCAGGCCGATGGCGGCGGCCGACCAGTGCAGGGCGGCCAGGTAGAGCACGAAGTTGACGGAGAGCAGCCCCTGCGCCACGCTGCGGACGGCGCGCGCGGCGAGCAGCCGCCGCACCACCGGATGCAGCGTGGGCCACGAGATCATTCGCATTTCGAAAGAAGTATAGCAGCGCCCGGCCGCGCGGGGAACTAGGCGCCGGCCCGCTCGATGGCGGCGATGCGCAGTCCGCGCCCGACCACGACCCGCGCGACCAGGGCGCGGAGCATGGCCCGCCGCTGACCCGCGCTGGCGAGCGGGGCGAGCCGCGGGAAGTCGAGGGCGAGATGGGAGGCGCCAGGTGGCGCTGTGCCTTCGGCAGCGGCCAATTCGCCCGCGAGCCGCTCGCGCTCCCGGCGCACCGCCTGCACGCGGTCGCGGACCTCCGCGCCCTCGAGCCATCCCTCCTCGACGGCGCGCAGCAGCCGGGCGCTCCGGGCCTCACAGGCGGCCAGGGCGCGCCGGCTCAGCTGGACGGTCGCGGCCGCCGGCCGCGGTGGCGCTGGCCCCGCCACGGCGCCCACGGCCGCGATGACGGCGCCATCCAGCCGCCCCGCGTCCTGCCAGCCGAAGGGGCAGTCCGGCGCGCGGCCGCTGGCGCGGGCCGGACAGATGTAGTAGCGGCGGTGGCGGCCGTTCGGCCACCGCTGCCGCTTGCCGCGCAGGGGGCCGCCGGAGTGCGCGCAGACCGCGATCCCCGCCAGCAGGTAGCCGCCGGCCCGCGCCCGCGCCGGCACCTGCACGGCCGCGAACGCCGCGGCACCGACCAGCGGCGGGTGGGCGCCCGCCGCCCAGACCCCCTGGCTGCGCCGCTCGCCCAGGTAGACGCGGCTCCCCAGAATCAGCCGCACCGTGCCCGGCCACCAGCGCCCGCCGGCCCGCGGCGGCGGCGCACCCTCGGCCCGGAGCCACGCCGCCAGGGCCGCGCTGCCTTCCCCGCCTGCGGCCCGCGCGAACAGCCGCCCCACCCACGGCGCGACGGCCGGGTCCGGCTCGATGCCGCCCGCGGCGCCGTAGCGGTATCCCCACGGCGGCGCGCCCGACCACTTGCCCTGGCGCGCCCGCTCGCGCAGGCCGAGCCGCGTCCGCTCGATGATGCTCTCGCGCTCCAGCTGCGCGAAGACGGCCAGCATGCCCACCATGGCCTTGCCGGCGGCCGTCGTGGTGTCGAAGGCCTCCGTGGCGCTGCGCAAGCCGACCCCGGCCGGCTCGAGGATCTCCTCGATGATGCGCAGGGTGTGCGCCTGCCGCCGCGACAGGCGGTCCAGCCGCCAGACGGCCACGGCGTCGAAGCGGCCGCCGCGCGCGTCCGCGATCAGCCGCTCGATGGCCGGCCGCCGCAGGTCCTTGCCGGAGAAGCCCTCGTCGGCATAGAGGCCGGCCTCGCGCCAGCCCTGGGAGACGGCAAATGCCCGCAGCGCGGCCGCCTGCGCGGCCACGGAGAAACCCTCGCGCGCCTGCTCGTCGGTCGAGACGCGAACGTAGAGCGCCACGCGCAGGGCCGCCCGGCTCAATGCGCGCCGTCCCGCAGGCCGCGCAGCGCCGCCAGCGCCTTCAGCAGGCCGGCGGCGTGCTCGGCCACGGCAGGCGTCCGCCAACCCGCCAGCGGGCGCAGCGCCGCCTCCAGCCGCTCGATCTCCCCCGAGGGCAGCTCGCGTGCCTCCTTCAGCGCCGCCTCGGCCAGGGGACCCGCGATAGTCAGATAGGCCGACGCCTTGGCGGATGCGGGCCTGACGCGGCGGGCGGCCTCCGCCGGCGGACCCGCGACTGCGGAATCGGCCGGCGCCGGCGTGGCGGATGCAGGCCCGCCGTGGCGGGCGACCTCGGCCACACGGCCCCCAATGGCGTGTTCGGCCGGCGCGGGCTTCGTGCTTGCCATGTCCGATCGCTATGCGGCCCGATCGCCGCATCCGGCCTGTCCGTCGCCACGGGAACATGGTCAGCGCGGGTCGTCCCGCGCGCACACGGGTTCAAAGGTCAGCGCGGGTCGTCCCGCGCGCACACGGGTTCAAAGGTCAGCGCGGGTCGTCCCGCGCGCACACGGGTTCAAAGGTCAGCGCGGGTCGTCCCGCG
>DAHVAF010000170.1 GCA_027314765.1 Clostridia bacterium
GGTTGAAGACCACGGTCTCTCCATGACCCCATTGGAAGGTCCGCAGTGACCGTGGTCACCGCGATGGCAGACCGACACGGGTTCAGATGGATCGGGGGGGCATGTCGCGATGACGAGCACCTTTCATGCGACCGGCACCTGGTCGGCGGAGGGCCGGCAGGGTACCGCGGCCCTGGACGGCGGACAATCGGTCGCGATCTCCGTCCCTGCCCAGTTCGGCGGAAGCGTCCCCGGCACCAATCCCGAGCAGCTGCTGCTGGCGTCGGCCCTTTCCTGCTACATGATGGGCCTCGGCCGGCTCTGCGCCAGTGCGGGCCTGCCCGCGGAACCCGCCTCGGTCGCCATCGAGGGCGAGGTCAGCCGGACCCCGCAGGGCCTCCACTTCGACCGGATCCGCCTGCGCCCGCGCTTCCGCGCTCCGGCCACGGACGCGCAGCGCCAGCAGCTGCGGGGGCTGGCGGAGCAGGCCGAGGCGGCGTGCTTCATCGCCCGCACGCTGCGCCCCGTGATCCCCTACGAGCTGGACATCGAGTTCGTCGCCGGCCAGCCGGCATGAACCCCTGGCTCGTGTTCGCGCTCACCTGCCTGGGGATGGCCGGGGTCACCGCCTTCATTGGCCTCACCTGGACGGAGGGCTTCGCCCAACTTATACGCTGGCAGCTCCGGCTCGCCGCGCGCCAGGCCGCGCCGCGCACCGGTGGCTAGCGCGGGCGCGCCCGGGGGGTCGGCCGCGGACAGCGCCGCCGGCTCATCCGAGCGTCAGCATCGGCCGCATCCGTCCATCGCGCGTGTGCCGCATGCGGATCATGCGCCGTGACGCGGATCACTTCCCCAGCCCACCCGCGACGGCCATTATGGGCCTTGGATAGCCCCGGCGTCTTGACCGCCCAGACGTCTTAACAGGAGGAGGTCCATCCCATGCCACGCATCCCGGATCTGAATCCCGACCAGGTCGCGGACCCCGAGCTGGCCGAGCGCCTGCGCAAGCAGATTGCCGAGCACGGCCACGCCACGGGGTCGACCGGTCTTCTGGCGCGCCGGCCCTCCGTGGCGCGCGCCTGGAGTGGCGTCTTCGCCGGCATCGCTGAATCCGGCCTGCTGGAACGGCCGCTGCGCCACCTCGTCAACCGGCGCGTCGCCATGACGGTTGGGTGCGGCTACTGAGCGGACCTGCACGCTGCCGGCGGCAGCGAGGCGGGTCTGAGCGACGAGAAGCTGCTGGACCTGGACCGCTACGCGGACAGCCCACACTACGGCGAGCGCGAGCGCGCGGCGCTGGCGCTGACCGACGCGCTGACCACCACCCCGCAGTCCGTCGACGACGCGGCCTTCGAGCGCGCGCGGGCGCAGTTCACCCCCGACGAGCTCGTCGAGTTGGTCGCCGTCGCCGCGTGGGAAAACGCCGTCAGCCGCTTCAACCACGCCTTCGGGGTGGAGGCCATCGGCCTCTGGCACCCCGGCGGCGGGAACCCGTAGCTGCGGAGGCGGTCCGGCGGCGCGGGCGGGCCGGCCGGGGAAAGGCACCGGAACCATCCCCGGCCGCGCGCCCGGCTCAGCGCCGGAAGAAGTCTGCGTTCTTTTGGATGTACGCGCGCCAGTTCGTCGGCACCTCGTCCTCGTCGTAGATGGCGTTGACGGGGCAGACCGTCGCGCAGGCGCTGCAGCCGATGCACTCATCGGGGTCGATGAAGTACTGGTCCTCCCCCTCGTGGATGCAGTTCACGGGACAGACCTCGACGCACGAGGCGTCCTTGCTGCCGATGCAGGGCTCCGTGATCACATAGATCATCCGGCCGCCACCCCCAGGGCAAGCCTAGAGCGAGGCAGCCAGGCGCGGCGGTGATGACCGTCACCGCCGGTCAGGCCAGCAAGTGGGATGCGCGGGCGGCCATCTCGCGGACGGGATTGAGCTCACCCGGGCTGAAGCGGCCGATCTGCCCGCTTTCGGCGACGGCGGCGCCGACCCGTGCGCCGTAGTGGACCAGGGGCAGCGCCACGATGCTGCGCAACCCGAGGTAGCACTGGGGAGAGCGGCCGGCCGCCTCCTCCTCGCCGTCGGTGAGCAGCTCCTGCCCGGACGCCATGACGGCCTCGGCGAGTGCGGCCAGCACGTCATCTTCGTAGGGGACGCCGACGACGAGCGGTGCGGTAAGGCTGGGCGCATGGAAGAGAATGGCGTCGAACCGCCGGGTGCGCCGGAGCGCACCCTCGCCCACGGCCCGCAGCGCGTGCTCGACGAAAGCGGCGCGGACCAGCGGCAGGTGCGCGCAGTCCGGGTCGACGACCAGGGTGACGTCCGCGTTGGCGGCCAGCTCAGCGGCGGCCCGCAGCGCGGCGGCCTGCGGCGGCATGGCCAGCCAGGCGCGAAGCGCCGCCTCGGACGGGATCGGTCCCGGTGGTGTGGCGAGCTCCGGCAGCCAGCGGTCGAGGGGGCCCTGCCGCCGGGCGGCGGGCCAGCGTGCCGTCAGGAAGATGCGCAGGCCGCCATCGGAACGCTGCAGCTCCTGTGCGCGGCCGATCCGAATCGCCCCCGCAGCCTCGCGGACGGAAGGCGCCTCCCCCACCACCATAGCGCTGCCAACCTGGCAGGGTGTCAAGCTGGTGCGCCCGGGCGCCGCGCCGGGGCTGGTGGCGGCGCCCGGCCAAACGTCGGCTCCGTGAGGCGCACCCGCTTCGGACCCCGCCCATGACGCGCGGCGCACTGCGCCGCGCGACCTACGCCTGCTGCGCCAGGATCTCGGCCAGGGCGTTCAGCTCCAGGATCAGCCCGTCGATGTCCTTCAGGTGGCAGACGGTCTCGGCGACGTCAAGGCTGTTCTCCATGGCCTGATCCGTGCACTCGTCGTCGATCTCGCAGCCATGGCCGGCAAAGAGATCGCGCGCCTCCGGCATCTGCTCCAGGACATCCCAGACCACGGACTCGCGTGTGATCTCCATCTCGGTCACCCCTGCTTCTGCTGCAACGCGTTCAGCTCGGCGATCAGGGCCGGCAGATCCGTGAGGCCGCACCACTCCTCGGCGTCCTCCAGCGTGGTGCTGTCGCGCACGACGCTGCAGTCGGCGCCGGGGTCGACACGGTGCCGGCGAAAGGCATCCGGCGCGGCCGGACTGGACTTCCAGGCCTGCACCACCAACGTGCTCCGATCGATCGTCATCGTGGACACCTCCCGAGGTTCAGGCCGCTTCAGTGGGTCAGGAGGCGGGGCGCGGGATCCGTCCGCTGCACGGCCGGCTGGGGGCTGCCGACCTCGATCTCGCCCCGCCAGGGCTGCAGGAATATGGGGTCGAGGTAGGCGCCCAGCAGACGCGGCCCGCCAAGCGCCAGCAGGTAGTGGGCCAAGGCCGCGTCCTTCAGGAGGCGGGCCGGCGCCCCGGTCAGCGCCAGCCAGCCTGCCACGGCAACCGCCGACCGGACGCCGAGCCCAAGGGCGACGCCACGCTGGCGGAGATCGGCGGCGCGCGGCGGCAGGCCCACGAGGTCGCGGGCCACGCTGCGGCCGACAAGGCGTCCGGCCTGCATGGCCACCTGCGCGGACTGGGCGAGCAGCTCGCCGTTCGCGGTCGTGACGGCCGCCGCATCGCCGGCCACGTAGATGCGCGGCCAGGCGCGGGAGCGGAGGTCGGAATCCACGGGGATGCGTCCGCCGGCCAGCGGGGCGCCCAGATCGGCGACCACATCCGCGGCGCGGGCGCCGCCGGCCCAGATCACGACTCCGGCCGGCAGGCGCGTGCCATCCGCCAGGATCACGCCGTCCGGGGTCACCGCCTGGACGGATGCGTTCAGGTGGAACCTGGCGCCGCGCCGGGCCAGGTCCCCCGCCACGGCGGCGGCGAGGCTGGGCGTGAAGGTGGGCAGTGCGCGAGGCGCCCGCTCCACCACGTGCACCCGCGCCTCGCCGGGGGCAAGTCCGAACGCTTGGCTCAGGACGTCCAGGCGGTCCCGCAGCTGGCCGGCGACCTCGACGCCCACAAAGCCAGCGCCCACCACGACGACCGAGGCGGCGGCGCGGCGCTCATGCGCGCTGGCGGCGCGCGCGGCCAGGCGGACCTGCATCGTCACCCGGCGGCGGATCGCGCACGCGTGCTCGAAGTCCCAGAGCGGCAGCGCGAATTCCGCCGCGCCCGGCAGCGATTCCGGAATCTCCGGCCTGCTGCCGAGGGCCACCACGAGACGCTCATAGCGCAGGGTGCCTGCGTCCGTCTCCACCGCCCCGCGCTCGGGGTCGATCGCCAGCACGCTGGCCGCCAGGAACTCGGCACCACTGTCGCGCAGGGCGTCGGCCACAGGTAGGCGCACCGCGCACGCGTTCGTCCCGGCGACCGCCTCAGGGAGCTTCGGCCGCAGTGTCTGGTACGCATGCCGGTCGACAACCACCACCCGGTGGCGGCCTGCCAGCGCTCGTGCGGCCGTCAGGCCCGCGAATCCCGCGCCGAGGATCAGCACCTCGGTTCTGGGCGCCTCTTTCATGGGATCCTCACCCCCGCCCCCGGCCCCGAACCGTCGGCCGGCATATCGATCGCACCCCCATCGTGCGCGCGGCCTGCGGGGACGACCGTGACCGGCGCAGCGCGCGCGAGGTGATCTGCGTCACCTGCAGGCGGTCCGCCGTCGTCCGGCGGTGCAAGGTCGCGAGGACCAGCGTTGGGGGGCGGCCGTACCGGTGGGACGGGCCGCGAGGGGGAAATCAGGGTGTACGCCGGCGGGGGTGGTCGGCTCGCGGGCCGCCACACCCCGCCCCAGCGCGTCTAGCGCCGGTCCAGCCGGACGCGCCAGACCGACGGGCCCTGCTCCAGGTAGGTCCATTCGAAGGCGCCGGCGCGCTCCGCCTGCATCTGGTAGCGCAGCGGCTTCGGGTCGTGGTCGTTGATGAGGATCATAGCCTCGCCGGGCCGCAGGGCCTCGAACTCCGCGAAGATCCGCGCGTGCTTCTGCGCCGGCACGATCGGCCTCACGTCCAGGGTCACCTTCGCATCGGCCACCGTCATCCCTCCGGCGCCCATCGTGCCGGTGCGGCGACGGCGATGCGGTGACGGCCGTCACCACAGGATGGCTGTGCGCGACGCTGGTGCCGGGTGCGCAACGCGGATGGCGGGCGCGCGACGCGGATGCCGGGCGCGCGACCCGGATGGCGGGCGCGCCACCCGGATGGCGGGCGCGCGACGCTGGTCGCGAGGCGCGCGATGCTGGTGGCGAGGCGCGCAACGCGGGTGGCGAGGCGCGCGACGCGGGTGCCGGGCGCGCAACGCGGATGGCGGGCGCGCGACGCTGGTGGCGAGGCGCGCGGTGTGGATAGCGGGTGCGCGCGCGGGTGGCGACGCGTGACGCGGATGGCAGGGTGCGCGACGCGGATGGCAGGCGCGACGCGGATGGGTGGGCGCGCGACGCGGAT
>DAHVAF010000054.1 GCA_027314765.1 Clostridia bacterium
CTCTAAAAAGTGCGAACTATGTTTTACATTCCGGGCCGAAAAGTGTGCGTTACACCCGGTACTTCGGGTCGATCCGGTCCCGCAGCCAGTCGCCGACCAGGTTGAAGCCCATGACGGTCAGCATGATGGCGATGCCGGGGAACGTGGCCACCCACCACGAGGTGGTGATGTAGAGCTGGCCGGAGGCGAGCATGCCGCCCCAGGTGGGGATCTCCGGGCTGACGCCGAGCCCGAGGTAGCTCAGGGCCGACTCGGCCAGGATGTTGACGGCCACGGCGATGGTGAACAGCACGATGATGGACGAGGCGATGTTGGGCAGGATGTGCTTGATCATGATGCGGGCGCCCCTCAGCCCGAGGGCGCGGGCCGCCTCCACGAACTCGCGCTCCTTCATGCTGAGGGTCTCGCCGCGCACGATCCGCGCGAAGCCGGCCCACTGCGTCACCGCCAGCACGAAGATGATCTTGCTGAGCCCAGGGCCGAGGATGGCCACGATCATGATGGCCAGCAGGATGAAGGGGAAGGCCAGGACCAGGTCGACGAGCCGCATCACGATGGTCTCCACCGCGCCGCCGTAGTACGCGGCGAGCATGCCCAGGGTCGTGCCGATCAGGCAGGCCAGCGCCGTGGCGGTGAAGCCGACCAGCAGGGAGATGCGCGATCCGTAGATGATCCGGCTGAGCTCGTCGCGGCCGACCTCGTCGGCGCCGAGGAAGTGCAGGTGCGTGCTGCCCACCATCCAGGTCGGCGGATCCAGGCGGTAGGCGAGGTTCCCGGCGGTGGGGCTGTAGGGCGCCAGCTGCGGCGCGAAGATGGCGCAGAGGATGACGGCCAGGACCAGGATGCCGCCGGCGACGAGGCTGGCGTGGCGGAGCAAGCGCGATCGCCCCTAGCTGCTGATCTTGATGCGCGGGTCGATCAGCGTGTAGCACAGCTCGACCGCGAGGTTGCTGAGCACGATGAACAGGGCCAGGATGACGGCGCCGCCCTGCACGACAGGGTAGTCGCGCTGGTCGATGGCGTTGATCATCAGTTGGCCGATGCCCGGCCAGGCGAAGACCTGCTCGATGATGACGACGCCGCCGAGCAGGGCGCCCAGGGATAGCCCGAGGTAGGTGATCACGGGCAGCATGGCGTTCCGCAGCCCGTGCACGTACACCACCGCCGTCGCGCGCAGGCCCTTGGCCCGCGCCGTCTGGATGTACTGCTCGTTCATCACGTCGATCAGGTTCGAGCGCACAAGACCGGTCATGATGCCGGCCTGCCCCACGCCAAGCGTGACCGCGGGCAGGATGATGCTCTTCCACGAGCTGTAGCCGGCCACCGGCAGCGCGTGGATCTTCACGGCGAAGATCAGGACCAGCATGATGCCCAGCCAGAAGCTGGGGAAGGAGATGCCGAGCAGGCTCAGGGCGCGCACGCCCACGTCCGTCGCGCTGCCCTTGTGCAGCGCCGCGGTCACCCCGAGCGGCACCGAGATGACGACGCCGATCAGCAGCCCCGCCACGGCCAGCATGGCCGTGGCGACCAACCGCACCCGGATCAGATTGAAGACGGGCTCGCCGCTGTAGAGGGAGTTGCCGAAGTTCCCGTGCAGCATGTTGGTGAGGAACACCCAGTACTGCACGGGCAGGGGCTTGTCGAGCCCCATGGCGTGGGTCAGGGCGGCGATGGCCTGCTTGGTGGGCGTCGTGCCCGCCAGCATGGCCTCCACCGGGTTGCCCGTGATGCGGATGACGAAGAAGACGATCAGCGAGATCCCCAGCAGGACGACGATCGTGGCTATCAGGCGCTGGAAGAGATACCTGCCCAACCGCACGCCACCTTAGGGGCCGTTGGGGGGCGGGCGGATCGCCCGCCCCCCACGCCAGTTTCTACTGTGACGCCCAGGAAAGCGTCTGGAGGCGCACCTGCTCATCGGGCGGCGGCACGAAGCCCTTGACCTGGTTGCTGACGGCCCAGAGGTCGTCGGTCTGGTAGAGCGGGATGTCCAGGGCCGCCGTGTGGATGATCTGGTTGATCTTCGTGAAGTCCGCCAGCCGCTGCTGCTGGTTGACGGTGTTCTCCTCGTCCTTGATCAGGGCGTCGATCTGCGGGTTGGAGTAGCTGGGATTCCAGTACTGGCCCGTCTGCCAGCTGGACACGGCGAGGCCGTCCTCATCGAGGCTGCCGCCACCGCCCCAGAAGAACTCGTACATGTTGCCCGCGTTGCTCTTCGGCACCAGGTTGGTGTACAGGGTCTGGAAGTCCTCGGGTTGCAGCTTCACGTTGAAGCCGACCGCGTTCAGGTAGTCGGCGATGGCCTGCGCCACCTCGGCGAACTGCGTGTTGCTGCCGTCGTACTCAAACGTCAGCGGCGTGCCGGGCTTGATCCCCGCCTGTGCCATCAGCTGCTTGGCCTTGGCCGGGTCGTACGGGTAGGGCTGGATGCTCTGCGTATAGCCGAAGGTCTGGGGCACGAAGACCGTGTTCACCATGGCGCCGTATCCGTTGAGAATCTTGCTGATGATCTGCTGCTTGTTGATGGCGTAGTTGACGGCCTGGCGCGCGATGTCCGTTGTGAGCGGCGCGTGCTTGACGTCGATGCGCACGAAGTAGACGGTGAACGTCTTCGCCACCTGCAGGGTGTAGCCGGACAGTCCCTTGATGGCCGCAGCCTGGCTCGGCGGGATCATCTGCGCCAGCTGGACGGAGCCGGCCTCCGCGGCCGACACGCGCGAGGTGGCGTTGGGCAGGAACTGGAACTCGACCTTCTTGATGTTGGGCGCGCCGCCCCAGTAGTTCGGGTTGGCCTGCAGGGTGACGGAGCTGCCCTCGACGTAGTTGGTCATGACGTACGGGCCCGTGCCCACCGGGTGCTTCTGGTAGTACGCCTCGCCCTTGCTCTGCATGTACTGTGGCGGCACGATCCCCGTCTGGTAGCCGGATGTCCGCCGGATGAACAGCGGGTCGACCCGGTTGAGGTTGAACTGGACCGTGTAGTTGTCAATCGCCTTCACGGAGGCCAGCGACGTGAACGAGGAGGCCACGGGGAACTTCTTGCCCGCGGGGCCGATGATTCGGTTGTAGGTATAGACGACGGCCGCGGCGTTGAACGGCTCGCCGTTGCTGAACTTGACCCCCTGGCGCAGCTTCATGACCACGGTGGTGGGATTGGTGTAGCTCCACGACGTGGCCAGCAGCGGCTGGAGCTGGCCGGTGGTACTGAATGTCGTCAGGCTCTGGACGACGTTTGGCAGGACCTCCTCCGTCGCGATCAGGGAGGTCTCCATCGGGTCCCAGTTGCCGGTGGGGTCGCCGTAGCTGTCGGCGATCATCAGGGTCTTGTTCGCGTTCGCCGCGGCGGCGGCGGGGGCCGAGGCGGCCGTTCCCGAGCTTGAGGCGGAGGTCGAAGTGGACGTGGTGGCCGCACCCCCACACGCGGTCGCGAGCCCGAGGACCGCGATCAGGGCCGCAGAGGCGAGACGTCGGCCGATCAGCATCGGGTTCCCTCCCACGGCACCGATGTACGGGTCAGATACCCCGAAGCGCGGGCGGATACGGCGGACGCAAGCGCGGCCGCCGGCGCGGCGGATCGACACGGCCCCGCGCCCTGGGCTCGAACGCCGCCGAAACGCGGCCCCTCGTGTAGCGGCAACTGTTCTCCGCGCGGGCGGGCACTCCTTCCGCCAACGGGCACCCTATGTTTGTGAATGGCCGGAAGTGGGCG
This sequence comes from Clostridia bacterium, assembly GCA_027314765.1. Taxonomy (GTDB): domain Bacteria; phylum Bacillota; class Sulfobacillia; order RBS10-35; family JAJYVM01; genus JAJYVM01. The sequence continues at coordinate 3,710 of DAHVAF010000054.1, forward strand.
CCGGTGCTCCTGCTTGGCCTGCTGGTCGCGGGCGTCGCCGCGGAGACCGCCGTGACGCGGCGGCCCCAGATCGCGGCGGCTGCCGTCAACGTGGCCCACGCGCTTCACCTCACGCCGTACACCGCGAGCGCGTTTGACGCGGTCGTGGCGACGCCCTATCCCACCACGGAGCGGGACGACGCCACGCAGCCGCGGGGCCTCACGACGGTGACCGTGCGCGGCCAGCCCGGCAAAGAAGGCCAGACGGGCATCGACCTGTACCGCGGCGTCATGCTGGCGGCCCGCAAGCTGTATGGCCAGCGGCTGCTGCGCGCGCCGACCCCGGCCACCGTCACGGTCGGCACATCCGCGGACTTCGTCCACGCGAGCGGCAAGTACTACCACTACGACCGCAAGATCGAGATGGTCGCGACCGCGTATGACGCCGGCTGGGCCAGCAATGGCCCCTGGACCGGCCAGCCGACGGCGATCGGCATCCCGCTGCAGTATGGCGTGGTGGCCGTCGACCCAACCGTGATCCCGCTGGGCAGCCGCCTGTATGTGCAGGGGTATGGACTGGCCGTCGCGGCCGACACGGGCAGCGCGATCCGCGGCGACCGCATCGACCTGTTCTTCTGGAACTCCCCGGTGGGCATCGCCGCATTCGGCATCCGGCACCTGCAGGTCTACGTCCTCAACGACCCCAAACTGCCGCCGCTCAACGTGCCCGGACAGGGCAGCTGATTTGCGCCGGCGGCCTGCGCCGCCGGCCATGTGGTTCCCGGGTCAGCCCTTGGCTGAAAGCGGGCCCGCCAGGCCGCGCCCGGGTCCGTGTGCTCGCGCCGCCCCCGAGAAGGGGGTGGCGTCGGTGCGGCGTGCGTTGGCTGGGCGTGTGCCCGCTGGCCGTCGCTTCCGCCCAGGCAGGAGGACTCCTCCGGCGGCAGAAATCCGTAACCCGAACGAAGAGGGAGGCGGGCGCCGGTGGGGATCGGCGAGCGGATCGACGCGCTGCTGCAGCTCTGCGCGCAGGAATTCAGCGGGCCGCGGGCCCTGGACGACGTGCGGGTGATCTCGGGCCACCACCGGATCCAGGTCAGCCCCATGATCCGGGCCGCCTGCCAGTACGTCGCCCAGCAGGTGCCCGGCGCCGAGATCGTGTCCTTCCCGGCCCACGCCGGCGCCAGCTACTGGTCGCAGCGCCTGTTCCCGGAGTGGAGCTGCGAGGAGGCGGAGCTGGAGCTGGTGGGCGGCGAGCGCCTCTGCCGCTTCAGCGAGGACGCCTGCTCGGTGATCCAGCGCAGCAGCGCGCTGCCGCCGACCGAGGCCGAGGTGGCCGAGTCCGGCGACCTGCGCGGCAAGTGGGCCCTGGTGCGCGGGGATGCGCAGCGGGCCCTGGCCAGCGGTGCGGTCGGCGTCCTGACCGACCCCATGAACGAGGTGCCGGGGGTGCGCACGCGCACCGACCTGTACGACTTCCGCCAGTACACCTCGTTCTGGTGGGACGGCGTGGCGGAGCCGCGCGGGGCGGGGTTCGTGCTGACGCCGCGCCAGGGGGACGCGCTGCGGCGGCGCCTTGCCGCCGGCGAGCCGGTCCGCGTGCGCGGCCACGTGCGGTCCGTGTTCCGGGACGGCGAGACCGAGAACGTCGTGGCCTTCTTCCCGGGCGAGACGGACGCCGAGGTGTGGGTCTGCGCCCACATCTGCCACCCCAAGCCGTTTGCCAACGACAACGCCTCCGGGGCCGCCGTGCGGGTGGAGCTGGCGCGCGCGCTGCGCAGCCTGGCGGACACGGGACGCCTGCCCCGGCTGAAGCGCGGCATCCGCCTGATGTGGATGCCGGAGATGCTGGGCACCTACACCTACCTCGCCAGCCGCGAGCCCGCCTGGCGCGGCCGGGTCGCCTGCGCCCTCAACCTGGACATGGTGGGGGAGCGGCAGGAGCTGACGCGCGGCCCGCTGGTGGTCGAGCACCCGCCGCGGGCCCTGCCCACCTTCGCCGGCGACCTGGCGGCGGCCGTGCTGTCGCGGCTGTCCCGTGAGACGGCGGCCCTCGGCAGCTCGCGCCGCTACGCGCTCTTCAAGCACGTGGTGACGCCCTTCTCCGGCGGCTCCGACCACCAGATCCTCTCCGACCCGACGGTGGGCATCGGCTCGCCCATGCTGATCAACTGGCCCGACAAGTACTACCACACCTCGGCCGACACGCTGGACAAGGTCGACCCCGAGGCGCTGGCCCGGTCCGGCCGCCTGGCGGGGGCCTATGCCCTCTTCGCGGCGACGGCGGGCACCGAGGAGGCGGCCGCCCTGGCCGGCGAGATGGCGGCCGCGTTCCCGGGCGAGCTGCACGCCACGCTGGCCGAGCGGGGCCCCGAGGCGGACGCCGCGGCCATCTGCGTCTTCTTCGCCGAGCGGGAGCAGGCCGACCTCAGGAGCCTGCGCGCGCTGGCGCCCGACCTTGACGTCGAGCCGTTCTGCGCCGACGTGGCGGCGGCCGCGGCGGCCGAGGCCCGCCGGTGGGGCTCCGGCAGCCCGGCGCCGGCCATCAGCGGCGAGGCCGCCCACCTGGTGGCCACGCGACTTGTCCCCGGCCCGGCCAACCTGCGGGGGGTCCTGGCCGGCCTGCCCCCGGCCGAGCGCGAGGCCTGGCAGGGACGTCGCGGTGGCGGCATGCAGTACGAGTTCTGGATGGACGGCCGCCGCACCCTGGCCGAGGTCTGCGAGGCCGTGCGGCTGGAGACGGGTGCGGCCGACCCCGAGTTCGCCGTCCGTTACGCACGCCTGCTGGCGGCGGCCGGATTGGTGCGCATTCAGGACAGCGCGGGCCTGCCCCGCGCTGTCGCGGATTCAGCGGATTCAGCGGATTCAGCGGATTCAAAGGAGGTGTGATCCGTGGCCCTCTGGTTGAATGAGGCGGAGGTCGCGGCCTGCCTGTCCGTGCCCGATGCGATCGCGGCCCTGCGCGAGGCGTTCGCCGACCCGGAGGCGCAGGTGCTGCCGCGCTGGCGGGGCCGGGGATACAGCGTGATGGCGGCCGCCCTACCCGCCCTCGGGGTGTGTGGACTCAAGCAGTACATTCGAGCCCGCTTCCTCGTGCTGGTGAACGACCTGGCGAGCGGCGAGACGCTGGGCCTGATTGAGGCCAACCAGCTGGGCCGCATCCGTACGGGGGCTGCCTCCGGCCTCGCCACCGACCTGCTGGCGCGCCCCGACGCCGAGGTCTTTGCCTGCATCGGCAGCGGCGGCCAGGCCGCGACCCAAGTGGCGGCCGTCCTCGCGGTCCGGTCGGGGATCCGCGAGATTCGCATATACAGCCGCACCGCGGAGCGGGCGGAGGCCTTCGCGTCCCGGCTCGGACCAAGGGCCCGCGCGGTGGCCTCGGCGGAAGAGGCCGTCCGCGGCGCCGACATCGTGACGACCATCACCAACGCCCAGAAGGCGGTCGTCGAAGGGGCTTGGCTTGCTCCGGGCTGCCACGTCAACGCCGCCGGCAGCAACGTCGACCGCAATGCCGAGATCGACGCCGAGGCGGTGCGCCGCGCGACGGTGATCTTCGCCGACAACGTGCCCGGGGCGAAGCACGAGGCAGGCGACCTGATCCAGGCCGGGATCGATTGGGCCGGCGTCCATGAGCTGGCGGACCTCGTGCGGGGCCAGGCTCAGGGCCGCCGCGGCCCGGCCGACATCACGCTCTTCGAGTCCCAGGGCATCGCGCTGGAGGCCGTGGCGGCCGGCGCCGCGGCCCTGAAGGTGGCCCGGGCCCGCGGGCTGGGCCGGGAGGTGCCCCTGCCTTGAGCGATCTGACGATCGGCGACGTCCTCGACGTGCGGCATGCCGAGCGCCCGCAGTGGGCGCCAGACGGCCGCCGCATCGGCTTCCTCTGGAACCGGAACGGGCCGGTGCCCCTGTACGCGGCCGACGGCAACGAGGTGGTGCGGCTCTCCGTCGGGGACGAGCCGGTGCGCGAGTTCTGCTGGGACGGCGCCGACGCGCTGTATGTCCAGGAGGGCAGGGTGTACCGCGTTGCGCCCGGCGGCGCGCCGGGCGTGGCCATCGACGTCGGCGACCCGGCCGGCTCGCTGCGCCCCGGACCGGACGGCACCCTGGCCTTCACCGCCGGCGGGGCCGTGTGGGTGATGGGGCGCGCCAGCCTGCGGCGCCTCTCGCTGCCGGGGGGCGATGCCTCGCTTCCGGCCCGGCCCTGGGGGCCGGACGGAAGGCTGTTACTCCAGTACCGCGACGGGGAGCGGCGGTTCGCGTCCGTCGCGGATCGCGACGGCCACCTGATCTGGCGCACGGAGGCCGGCTTCCGGTGGCGCGGGGGGGCGGTCGGCTGGGCCGGGAGCCGCGTCATCGTGCTGCGCACGCTGGACGGGCGCCGGCGTCGGCGCCTGGTCGCCGTGGAGCCCGGCACGGGGGTCGAGGAGACGCTGGTCTACGAGGAGGATCCCGCCGGCCTCGGCGGGCCGCCCGGGCCTGTCATCGCCCCCGACGGCACGGCCATCGCCGTATACCTGGCCCCGAACGGCTGGGACAACCTGCACGTGCTGGAGCTGGCCACCGGCGCGCTGACGCGCCTCAGCGCGGGGGAGTGGGAGGACTTCGGCCACTCGGCCGACCCGCCCGACTGGTCGCCGGACAGCCAGCGGCTGGTCTTCGCCAGCAACCGCGGCGCCCTCGCCGAGCGCCAGCTCCATGTGGCCGGCCGCACGGGTGGCGGGGCCCGCGTGATCACCGCCGACCGCGGCACGAGCTGCGACGCGGTGTGGTCGCCGGACGGGACCCGCATCGCCTACCTGCACTGCGGGCTCGACACGGCGTGCGACCTCTGGCTCTGGGACGGGAGCACCGCGCGGCGGCTGACGGACTCGCTGCCGGTCGCCTTCACGCGCGAGCGGATCGTGGTGCCGGAGGAGGTCCGCTACCCCTCGGCGTATGACGGCGCCCCGGTGCCCGGCTACCTCTGGCGGCCACGCGGCGAGGGGCGGCATGCGGCCCTGATCTGGATCCATGGCGGCCCCGCCCGGCAGATGCGCCTGGGCTGGCAGCCCCTGCACTCGTACATGCTGTTTTACGCCTTCCACCAATACCTTGCCGAGCGCGGCTACGCCGCGCTCTGGGTCAACTACCGGGGCGGCATCGGATATGGTCGGGGCTGGGAGCGCGGCGCCCGGGCGGTCCCGGGCGGGCAGGGCATTGTCGACTGCGGCGACGTGGTCGGCGGCGCCGCCTTCCTGCGGGAGCAGCCCTTCGTCGACCCGGAGCGGGTTGGGGTGTGGGGCCTGTCCTGGGGCGGCTACCTGACGCTCTCCGCCCTCACCCGGCATCCCGGCACCTTCAGCGTGGGCGTGAACCTGGCCGGCATGTGGGACATGGACCTGGAGCGGCCGCGCGAGACCCCGGCATATTCGCCGAAGGAGCTGGGCCACCAGCTGCGCGATCCGCTCTATAATCTCCAGGGCACCGCCGATAGAAACGTGTCGTTCAAGCAGATGGATGCGATCGTCCGGGACGGCGTGCGGCACCACCTGCCGTTCTGGACGGAGTACTACCCGGGCGAGGTCCACGTGTTCGAGCACCGGGAAGTCTGGGAGGACGCATTTGGCAAGATCGAATCCGCCCTCGCCCGCCACCTCCGGCCGGGGACTGCCGTATAAGTGGGTCGCCTTCAGCGTCACCAGCGTCGGCGTGCTGATGTCGGCCATCGACAGCACGGTGGTCGTGCTCGGCCTGCCCGTGATGGTGCAGGACCTCCACGCCACCCTGGTCTCCATGATCTGGGTGATCATGGGCTACACCCTGGTCAGCACGGCCTGCCTGCTGGTGTTCGGCCGCATCGCCGACATGTTCGGGCGCGTGCGGATGTACAACCTGGGCTTTGTCGTCTTCACGATCGCGTCGCTGTTCTGCGGGCTCAGCCATAGCGGCGGCCAGCTGATCGCCGCGCGCCTGGTGCAGGGCGTCGGCAGCGCCATGCTGATGGTCAACTCCATGGCCATCATCACGGAGGCCTTCCCCAGCACGGAGCGGGGGATGGCCCTCGGCATGAACTCGGTGATCTGGAACGCTGGCGCCATCCTCGGGCCGCTCGTCGGCGGCGTGCTGCTGTCGGTGCTCAGCTGGCGCTCCCTGTTCTTTGTCAACCTGCCCATCGGCGTGGTCGGGACCATCATGGCGTACGTGCGGCTGCGGGAGCTGTCGCACCGGCCGGCGCAGCGCAGCTTCGACTTTGTGGGCGCGGCGATGTTCACGTCGGCGCTGACGGCGATCCTGCTGGTGCTGACCGAGGGCCTGGAGTACGGCTTCGAGTCGCCGGCGATCATCGGGCTGCTGGCATTCGGGGTGGTCGGCATCGCCCTGTTCTACCGCTGGGAGCACCGCGTGGCGGCTCCGGTCCTGAACTTCGGCCTGTTCGCCAACCGCCTGTACGGCCTGGCCGTCGGCGCCTCCAGCGTGCAGGCCCTCGGCATGTTCTCGATCAACTTCCTGCTCGCGTACTTCCTGGAGGCCGTCAAGGGCCAGCCGCCGCTGACGACAGCCTTTCTGATGCTGCCGGCGCCCCTGATCAGCTCCATCGTCGGCCCGATCAGCGGGCGCTGGTCCGACCGCATCGGCGTGCGCCTGCCCGCCACGGTGGGTGCGCTCATCCAGGCGGCCGCCGTACTGTGGCTGGCGTTTCTGCAGACGGGCAGCCCCGTGTGGGAGGTCGTCGTGCCACTGGCCGTCATGGGCTTGGGCGGCGGGCTGTTCTGGTCGCCGAACACTTCGGCCGCAATGGGATCGGCGCCGACGGAGCAGCTCGGCGTGGCCGCGGCCACGCTCACGACCATGCGCAACGTGGGCTTTCTGATGAGCTACGCGCTCTCGATCGTGGTCGCGGCGGAATCGCTGCCGCCGGCCGTGATGAACGCCCTGTTCCTCAACACCAGCGTCACCCTCGGCGGCGTCGGCATGGCCGCCTTCACGGGCGGGATCGACCATGCCTTCGCCCTGTCGTGCGGGTTCGCGCTGGTGGCGGCCGTCGTGTCCAGCGTGCGCACGCGGCCCCAGGTGGCGGTGCCGGCCCAGGCGGGGGCGGACTGAGCCCAGGCTCCGCGTGGGTGCGCACGGCAACGCGATCCCGCGCCGCCGCGGCGGCCGGTGCGGCAGGTGGGCCGTGGCTCGATGCCATTCGAGGCCAAGCGGTTCGCGGCGTATCCGGCGCAACGCGATGGCGAGGCCAAGCGGTTCGGGGCGCGTGCGGCGCAGGGCGACGGCGAGGCCCATCCGTTCGCGGCGCGTGCGGCGCAGGGCGACGGCGAGGCCAAGCGGTTCGCGGCGCGTGCGGCGCATCGCGATGGCGAGGCCAAGCGGTTCGCGGCGCGTGCGGCGCAGGGCGACGGCGGCCCACGTGCCCTGCGTGGATCCGCGGCGCCGCATCTACTGGATCGCCGGCCAGACCTCGGTCCAGGTCCGCCCGCCGTCGGCGGTGCGCCAGAGGGCCCCGTTGGCGGCCATCCAGCCGGGGGCGAGGCTGTCAATCTGTAGGCCGGGGGCCGTCAGCTGCGTCCAGGCGCCGCCCCCGTTCTGACTGACGAGCAGGGTCCCGCCGCAGCCGAGCCAGAGGGTATGGGGCGCGGTGACGCTTACCGTGGTGCAGAACGTGCCGTGCGGCAGGGTTTGCGCGTGCCACGTCCTGCCCCCGTCGCGGCTGACGGCGACGGCCTGGGTGCAGTTGTCGTCGCCGACCCCGGCCGCCAGGCCGGGCGAGTCCGCCAGCTCATCGAACGGGAAGGGCGGGGTGGGGAGCGGGGTCCAGGTGCGGCCGCCATCCATGGTGGCCAGCAGGGCACCGGCGTCCGTGCGGCCGCCCTTGGCGCATCCCAGCCCGCGCGTGGCGGCGAGGCCGTCTGCGCCCGGGGTCAGGGCGAACGGGCCGAGGCCCGTCGCGGAGGCGCCCGGAATGGCGGTGGGAGTCCACGTGGCGCCCCCGTTGCCGCTGACGAGCAGCGCCTGGCCGTCCGGCGCCGGCACCGCAAGGGTGTGCGGGCCGACCGCGGCCTCCTGCGGCAGCCCGCCCCGGATGCTGAGGGGGATGCGTCCCCACGTGCGGCCGCCATCCGTGCTCAGGATGAAGCCCGCATCTCCAGCCGCCAGAATGGTCGTGCCACTGGTGCGCACCAGGGCGTAGTTGGCCGCCTTCGCCTGGCCGAGCGGCGTCCACGTGCTGCCGCCGTTCGCCGTCGTCCAGAGCAGTCCGTGGCCGGGCACGGCCGGCGGGACGGCCCACGCGTGGGCGGCGTCCGCCACCGCGAGGTGGGAGGCGTCCTGGCCGGTGCCGGCCCAGGTCCTGCCGCCGTCCGATGTCACCAGCACTTCGCCCGCGCACGGGGAGTTCTGGCCCATGACGCACCCGCCGGTGACCGCCCAGCCGTGGCGGGCATCCACGAAGTGCAGCCGCGTGAAGGCGCCGCCATACGTGTCCTGGGTTGCCCGGTTGAGGTGGACGGTCGTCCAGGTCTTCCCGCCGTCGGCCGTCGCGAGCACCGCCTGCCAGTCGGTGCTGCCGAACTTGTCGGTGCGGCCACCGCCGGCGAAGCCATGCGCCGCGTCCACGAAGTCCAGGCTGTGGAGGCGGAAGGCGGTGCTGCAGGTCGCGGGCAGCAGGTGCCAGGTCGCGCCGCTGTCCGCCGTCCGCCAGATGGCGCCGAGGCACGTCTGGCTGCTGCCGGTGGCGAAGCCGGTGGTCGCGCCCACGAAGGCCAGGCCGCCGGTCGCGGTGCCGCCGGACAGCGGCGACATCGTCCACGTGCGCCCGCCATCGGATGTGTGCAGGACGCCTCCGATCTCACCGGGGCCCACGCTGAAGTCCGCGTCCGTGACCGCATAGCCCGCGCTGGGCGACACGAAGTCGAAGCGCAGGGTGGACCAGGCGGCCGCGGCCGAGGCGGGCAGCGACGGGCGGATGGCCCGCCAGGTCCGCCCGCCGTCCGCTGTCGTCAGCAGGAGCGGGGTGCCGGCCGCGCTCGCCGCCGGGAACGTTGCGCCTGCCGCAAACCCGTGCTGGGCATCGGCGAAGCCCACCCAGTCGAGGTCGGCGGTTGTGCTCTGCCATACCGTCGTCCAGGTCCTGCCGCCGTCTTCGGTCACCTGGATGCGGCCGGTACCCTGCAGCGTGGTGCCGTTGGCCGTCCCCATCCGGAGGCCGCCCGTGACCAGCACGCCGTGCGCGGCGCTGGTGAATGCCACGTCCCGGATCCCGGATGCGGGCGCGGCTGACGCCGGGGCGGCGACCTGGCGCAGCGTGAGCGCAGCCGTAGCCGTGATGGCGGCGGCTGGGATCCCGCCGCCTGGGGCTGCCGCCGGAGACGCCGCGGCCGTCGGCGTCGCGGGCGCCGTTGGGGCCGCCGGCGTGCGCAAACCGCACCCCGCCAGCACCAGCGCGCATACGAGAACGGCCGCCGCACGCCTGTCCACCCTCGAGCCCTCCTGACTGAAGTGACGCCGCGCGCCACCGTGGGGTTCCCCCTCCATGTTTGCCGGTCTCCGGTCGCGGGAATGCTCCCCGTTGAACGGAGGGACCGCGTTGACCGGCAAGGTCGAGATCTGCGGGGTCAACACCTCGGAGCTGCCCGTTCTGAGCAACGACACGATGCGCGAGCTGTTCCGGCGCATGCAGGCGGGGGACGTGGACGCCCGCAGCCGGCTGATTCAGGGCAACCTGCGCCTCGTCCTGAGCGTCATTCAGCGCTTCAACAACCGGGGCGAGCCCGTGGACGACCTGTTCCAGGTCGGCTGCATCGGCCTGATGAAGGCGATCGACAACTTCGACCTCGGCCAGAACGTGCGCTTCTCGACCTACGCGGTGCCCATGGTGATCGGCGAGATCCGCCGCTACCTGCGCGACAACAACGCCATCCGGGTCAGCCGGTCCCTGCGCGATCTGGCTTACAAGGCCCTGCAGGTCCGGGACGCCCTCACGCACCGGAGCGGCCGCGAGCCCACCGTGGGCGAGATCGCGGACGAGTTGAAGGTCGCCCGCGAGGAGGTCGTGTTCGCCCTCGACGCCATCCAGGAGCCCGTCTCCCTGTTCGAGCCGATCTACGAGGACGGGGGCGACCCCATTTTCGTGATGGACCAGATCTCGGACGACAAGACGCAGGATGAGGACTGGCTGGAGGGCATGGCCATCCGCGAGGCGATGCGCCGCCTGCCGCCCCGTGAGCAGACGATCCTGCAGATGCGCTTCTTCGCGGGCAAGACCCAGATGGAGGTCGCCGACGAGATCGGCATCTCCCAGGCGCAGGTCAGCCGGCTGGAAAAGGCCGCACTCCTGCAGATGCGCAAGTTCGTCTAGGAGGCGCGGAGGAACAATGGACTCGCCGCTCCGGCTTGCCGCGCCCGTGCGGCGCCGCACCCTGCTCGGGCTGGCGGCGCTGGTCGCGGGGACAGCCCTGCTCATCACCTGGCTCGGACCCCTGACCGCACCCGCCCAGGGTATGATTCGCCTGCGGGTCGTGGCCAATTCCAACTCGCCCGCGGACCAGGCGATCAAGCTGGCCGTCCGCGACGCCGTGATCGCGGACCTGCTCCCCGGCGCCGCCGCCCTGCGCACGGAGGCCGCAGCCGCGGCGTGGCTGCGACAGCGCCTGGGAGCGGTGCAGTCCATCGCGGCCGTGGCCGCCCGCCGGGCCGGGGCGCCGGCGAGTCAGGCCGTCACCGTGACCCTGGGCCCGGACACCTTCCCCGTCCGGCGGCTCGGCTGGATCGTCTTCCCGGCTGGCCGCTACACGACCCTGCGGGTCAACATCGGCGCCGCCGCGGGACACAACTGGTGGACGGTGCTGTTCCCGCCCCTGGCCTTTGTCCAGCTTGGCGAGGGGCTCGCCGTGGTCGGGCCGGCCGACGGGCCAGCCACCACCACGGTGGTCTCGGATCAGACAAGCGGAACTTCCGTCGTGGATGCGGCCAGCGGGCAGTGGATGCAGGCCATGCGCTGGCTCGGCCTGGCCGGCCAGGCGACTGTCTCGTTCCACCCCGATAACGGCGACATCACCATCGTCGCCGACAACACGCCCGCCTCCGTCCCCGTCGAGCTGCGCTTCTTCGTCTGGGACCTGCTGCACCAGGCGCAGACCGTGGCTGTCCGCTGAGGGCAGGAAGGCCCTCGGGCACCACAGAAGAGCCGATCCGAGCCCGCATGCTCGGGGAGGCGATGGCCGGCCGTGGCCGATGCAGCGTACGACGTGGTGGTGGTGGGCGCCGGAAACGCGGGTCTGGCGGCGGGGCTGTCCGCCCGGGAGGCCGGGGCCCGCGTGCTTCTGCTGGAACGAGCGCCGGAGGGCTGGCGCGGGGGCAACTCGCACTTCACGGGCGGGGCGTTCCGCTTCCCGTACCGCGGTGTCGACGACGTCGACCCGGTCGTCGGCGGCCTGTCCGCGGCGGAGCGGGAGAAGGTCGAGGTCGGCCAGTACACCGAGGAGCAGTTCTTCGAAGACATCGCCCGCGTCACCGAGTACCGCGCCGATCCGGAGCTCGTCTCCCGCCTGGTGGAGCGGGCACGGCCCACGATGGAGTGGCTGCACACCGGCGGCGGCGTCCGCTTCGCCCTCTCGTACGGCCGCCAGGCCTTCCTGGTGGACGGCAAGTACCGGTTCTGGGGCGGCCTCATCGTCGAGGTGGTGGGCGCCGGCGCCGACCTGATCAAGGCGATGTTCGCGGCCTGCCAGCGCGCGGGCGTCGACATCCTCTACGAGGCGCGGGCGGAGACCCTGGCGCGTGAGCCGGGCGGCCCCGTGACCGCGGTGCGCGCCTCCGTGGCCGGCCAGAGCCGGACCTTCGAGACGCGGGCCGTGGTCTTGGCGGCCGGTGGGTTCGAGGCGAACCCGCAGATGCGGGCCGCCTACCTCGGCCCGGACTGGGACCTGGCCAAGGTGCGCGGCACCCCGTACAACACGGGCGACGGCATCCGCATGGCCCTGGAGATCGGCGCGCAGCCCTTCGGCCACTGGAGCGGCTGTCATGCGGTCGCCTGGGACGCCAACGCGCCCGCCCACGGCGACCGGCGCATCGCCGACCTCTTCCAGAAGCACTCGTACCCGTTCGGCCTGATCGTGAACCGGGAGGGCCGCCGCTTCGTCGACGAGGGCGCGGACTTTCGCAACTACACTTACGCCAAGTACGGCCGCGAGATCCTGAAGCAGCCGGGGCACGTGGCCTTCCAGCTCTTCGACCAGAAGGTCCTGCACCTGCTGCGCGACGAGTACCGCATCGCCGAGGTGACCCGCGCCGAGGCCCCCACCTTTCGCGAGCTGGCCGTTAAGCTGGAGGTCGACCCCGACGGCCTGGAGCGGACCCTCACCGAGTACAACGCCTCCGTCGTGCCAGGTCCCTTCAACCCGTCCGTGAAGGACGGCTGCCACACCGCGGGGATCGACCCGCGGAAGAGCAACTGGGCGCAGCGCCTGGACGCGCCGCCGTACGTCGGCTATGCCGTCACGTGCGGCATCACGTTCACCTTCGGCGGGCTGCGGATCACCCCGGACACGGCCGTGCTGGATACCGAGGGCCGCGAGTTGCCCGGCCTCTATGCCTGCGGGGAGCTGGTCGGCGGGCTCTTTTACCATAACTACCCTGGTGGTTCCGGATTGATGGCGGGTGCCGTGTTCGGGCGGTTGGCAGGGGCCGCCGCGGGCGGCTACGCCCGGGCGGGGCAGGGGTAATCCGCCACGCCGTACAGGATCGCCGTGCTCCCGGGCGATGGCATCGGGCCGGACGTTGTGGCCGCCGCGCAACGCGTGGTCGCGGCGGCTGGTGCCCCCGTGGCTTGGGTGCCGTTGCCCGTCGGGCTCAGGGCGCACGCCGACCTCGGGACGACGCTGCCGGACGTAACTCTGAAGGGCGTCACGGAGTGCGACGGCGCCCTGCTCGGCCCGCTCACCACCCACGCGTACCAGGGGCCGACCATGCCGAACCCCAGCGCGGTCCTGCGCACCCGGTTGTACCTCTACGCCAATATCCGCCCCGTGCGGGCTTGGACCGGCGTGCCCTGCCGCTACCCGGAGCTGGACGTCGTGGTGGTGCGGGAGAACACCCAGGGGTTCTACGCGGACCGCAACCTGCTGGATGGTAACGGGGAGCTCCGGCCCGATCCCGACACGGTGATCTCGGTCCGGCTCGTCACCCGGGCGGCCTGCGCGCGGCTTGTGCGGGCCGCGTGCGAGCTGGCGGCGGAGCGCCGGGGACATCTGACGCTGGTGCACAAGGCGAACGTGCTGCGCCTGGGCGACGGCCTCTTCCTGGAGGAGGCGCGGCGGGTGGCGGCGGGGTTCCCGGCCCTGCAGGTGGACGACCTGCACGTGGACGCGTGCTCCATGCACCTGCTCATGCGGCCGGAAAGCTTTGACGTAATCGCCACTACGAACATGTTTGGCGACATCCTCTCCGACCAGACGGCCGGGATGACCGGGGGCCTCGGGCTTGCGCCCGGGCTGAACGCAGGCGAAGCCTTCGCCGTCGCCCAGGCGGTGCACGGCTCGGCGCCCGACCTCGCCGCCGAGCGCCTTGGCAACCCCGTTGCGGAAATCTTGTCTGTGGCGCTCCTCCTCAGGTGGCTTTCACGCCGTGGGCAGCCCGGGAACGAAGGGATGGCGGCGGCGACGGCCGCCGCCGCACAACGGATCGAGGGCGCGGTCGGCCGGGCGCTGGCGGAGTTGGGTGGGCCCCGGACGCCGGATATCGGAGGCCGCGGCGACACCGTGGCCTTCACGGAGGCGATCTGCCGGGCCATGGCGTAGAGAACCCTAGCGACCCAAGAGATCAGGGAGGCGAGCTTGGCGTTGGACATGCTCGATTTCGCGACCGGGCTCATCGAGGACAAGCGCCCGCAGCTGCTGGCCGCGGCGGACAAGGTCTGGGAGTTCGCGGAGACCAAGTTCGAGGAGTTCAAGTCGGCCGACGTGCTGCAGGAGATCCTGGAGCACGAGGGGTTCAAGGTCCAGCGCGGCCTGGCGGACATGAGCACGGCCTTGCTCGGCAGCTACGGGCAGGGCGGGCCGGTCGTGGCCATCCTCGGCGAGTACGACGCCCTGAGCGGGCTGAGCCAGTTGGCCGAGACGCCGGAGCCGAAGCCGGTGGTGGCCGGCGCCAACGGCCACGGCTGCGGCCACAACCTGCTGGGCGTCGGCGCACTGGCGGCGGCGATCGCCCTGCGCCACTACATGGACGCGACGGGCCTGAAGGGCACCGTGCGCTACTACGGCTGCCCCGGCGAGGAGAACGGGTCCGGCAAGGCGTTCATGGCCCGCGCCGGCCTGTTCGACGACGTCGACTTCGCCCTGACCTGGCACCCGGGCACCCGCACGGCGGTCCGCAGCAGCAGCAGCCTCGCCAACTACTCCGTCTACTACCGGTTCACGGGCAGGAGCGCCCACGCGGCCGGCGCGCCACACCTCGGGCGGAGCGCCCTCGACGCCGTCGAGCTGATGAGCGTCGGCGTGAACTACCTGCGCGAGCACATCATCCCGGAGGCTCGCCTCCACTACGCGATGACGAAGACGGGCGGGCGCTCGCCGAACGTGGTCCAGGCGCAGGCCGAGGTCGCCTACCTGATCCGGGCCCCGCGCACGCCGCAGGTGGAGGAGATCTACCAGCGGGTGAACGATGTGGCGCGCGGGGCGGCCCTGATGACCGGCACCAAGGTCGAGATCATCTTCGACAAGGCCTGCTCCAACGTGATCCCCAACCAGACCCTCGAGCGTGTGCTGCACGAGAACCTGACCAAGCTCGGCTCGCCGGCCTGGACCCCGGAGGAGCTGGACTTCGCGCGCGAGGTCCAGGCGTCGCTGACCGACGCGGAGCGGGGCAACGACCGCCTGCCGCCGGCCGAGGGCGCCGACGACAGCCCCCTGCACGTGGGCGTGCGGCCGTTCCAGGACGTCCCGGGCGCGGGCGGCGGCTCCACGGACGTGGGCGACGTCAGCTGGATTACCCCGACGGCGCAGCTGCGGGCGACGACGTGGGCCGTCGGCACCCCCGGCCACTCCTGGCAGGTGGTGACGCAGGGAACGACCTCATACGCGCACAAGGGCATGCTGCTGGCGGGCAAGGCGATCGCCGCGACGGCGGCGCAGGTGATGGCCGACCCGGAGCTGATCCGGCGCGCCAAGGCCGAGCTGGCGGAGCGCCTGGGGGAGGAGACGTACGTCTCGCCGATCCCGGCCGAGGTGAAGCCCGCCCCGACGCGGTAGGCGGGGCCCGCGGCAGCCGGGGTCTGAGGTCGCCGACGCCCGCGGCAGCCGAGGAGTCAGGCAGCCGAGGAGTCAGGCAGCCGCGATGGGAGGCAGCCGAGATCGCATGAGGGCTCAGCCCGCCGCCGCGCCGCATAGGGATAGGTGCCGGCGCGGCGGGGGTGTGGCCATTGTGATGAAGTTCTCGGAGCTGCGCATGCGTGACGTCATCAACATCGCCGATGGCCGGCGGCTGGGGCTGCTCTGCGACCTGGAGCTGGATGTCCAGCACGGGCGCATCTGCTCGCTGATCGTGCCAGGCCCGGCTCGGTTTTTCGGCCTCTTCGGGCGCGAGCGGGACTACGTCATCGCCTGGGACGACATCGTGAAGATCGGCGAGGACGTGATCCTGGTGGATGTGCCATCGTACGCGCGGTCGGCGTAGGCTCCGGCCCCGATCGCGCGAGAGTCTGCGCCGGGAGCCGAGCCTGGACCTCGGAGGCACCGCCGTCGAAGGTCGGGCACGCCGGGGCGATGGACCTCGGAGGCATGGATGGCGGCAGCTCCGGAGAAGGCAATGGGCGTGCCGGATGCGGCGTTCGACCGGATGCTTCGGCGTTCCGGCTGAGGTCGGCCTTCCGAGCGCGATCGGGCCGCACCATGGTCCCGAGTGACGGTGGTCCCGAGTGACGGTGGCGCGCACGATGATGGCTGGGGGAGGGCAGGCCCTGGACGGCGGCGGGTGGCGGTATGAGGCGGCCGGCGGCGTCGGCCTGTTCCGGGCCCCCGCCCTCGAGGCGGCGGGCGCCGTCGCGGTCGTCAGCTCCCGCTGCGGCGGGGTCAGCGCGCCGCCGTTCGACTCCCTCAACCTCGGCCTGAGCGTGGGCGACGATGAGGTCGCCGTGGCCGAGAACCGCGCGCGGCTGGGGGAGGCGCTGGGCGTGCCGTGGCCGCGGCTGGCGACGGTGCGGCAGGTGCACGGCACGGAGGTCCACCCGGTCGCGGGGGCTGGCCCCCAGGGCATGGACGCCGACGCCCTCATCGGTCGCGGGCCGGGGACGGCGATGGCGATTCTGGTGGCCGACTGCGCGCCGGTCTTTTTGCTGGATCCCCGCACCGGCGCCGTCGGCCTGGCCCACGCCGGATGGCGCGGCACCGCAGGCGGGATCGCCGCACGGACCGTGGCCGCCATGGGCGAGGCCTACGGTTGCCGGCCCGGCGACCTCCTGGCCGCCGTGGGGCCTGCCATCGGGCCATGCTGCTACGAGGTGGACGAGCCGGTCCTGGCCCGCCTGCGGGCGTCCGCCCCCTGGTGGGCCGAGGTCGTGCGGCCGGGCCGCCCGGGCCACGCCCACCTCGACGTGCCCGGCGCCAACCTCCGCGTGCTGCGCGATGCCGGCCTCGACCCGGCCCGCGTAGCCGTGGCGCCAATGTGCACTGCCTGCGACCGGGACCGCCTCTTCTCCCACCGCGCGAGCGGCGGGCGCACGGGGCGCATGGCGGCGGTCCTGGCCCTGCCGGGCTGAGCGGGCGGTCGACGCGCCCTGGATGCATCCGCGCCCTCCCGCCCCGCCAGGCAGCGTCGAGCGCCATCGACTCACCACCGCACCGGCGCCGCGCGCATCGGCCGCGTGGCCGCGTCTTCGGAGTCCACGCCGAGCACATCGGCCGCGTGGCCGCGTCTTCGGCGTCCACGCGAGCGCAGCGGCCGCTTGACCGCATCTTCGGTGTCCACGACGAGCGCATCGGCCGCGTGGCCGCGTCTTCGGCGTCCACGCCGAGCGCATCGGCCGCTTGGCCGCGTCTTCGGCGTCCACGCCGAGCCCACCGACCGCGTGGCCACATTTTTGGCGTCTACGACGAGCGCATC
>DAHVAF010000184.1 GCA_027314765.1 Clostridia bacterium
ACGGTGGTCGCCCGGCTGCGCGCCGCCGGCGCCGTCCTCCTGGGCAAGACCAACCTCAGCGAGTGGGCCAACTTCCGCTCCAGCCACAGCAGCAGCGGATGGTCCGGCCGCGGCGGCCAGTGCCGCAACGCCCACGTCCTCGACCGGACGCCGTCGGGCAGCAGCTCCGGTTCGGGCGCCGCCGCCGCCGCCGCGTTTGCCGCCGCCACCCTGGGCACCGAAACCGACGGCTCGATCATCAGCCCGTCCAATGCCAACGGTGTTGTGGGCATCAAGCCGACCGTCGGCCTGACCAGCCGCGCCGGCGTCGTGCCCATCTCCCACTCCCAGGACACGGTCGGGCCGCACTGCCGCTTCGTGGCGGATGCGGCGGCAGTGCTGAGCGCCCTGGTCGGTGTGGACCCCCGTGACCCCGCCACGGCCGCCAGCGCCGGCAACTTCCACGCCGACTACCGCAGCTTCCTCGACCGCGACGGGCTGCGCGGCGCCCGGATCGGCATCGCGCGCAAGCCGTACTGGGGCAACAGCGACAAATCCGACCGCATCGCCGAGGAGGCCATCCGCGCGCTGCGCGACGCCGGCGCCGTCATCGTCGATCCGGCCGACCTGCCCTCTGCCGACGCCATGCGCGACGACCCGTCCGAGCGCACGGTCATGTATTACGAGTTCAAGCACGACCTCAACGCCTACCTGGCCACCCGCACCGGCGTGCCCGTGCGCACCATGGAGGACGTCATCCGCTTCAACGAGGAGCACGCCGCGCAAGAGCTCAGGCACTTCGGCCAGGAGCACTTCCTCACGGCCCAGGCCAAGGGCCCGCTGACGGAGCCCGAGTACCTGCAGGCCCTGGAGCGCAGCCGGCGCCTCGGCGGCGCCGAGGGCATCGACGCCGTCATGCAGGAGCACCGCCTCGACGCCCTGTTCTGCCCGACCGGCGGCCCCGCCGTGCCGATCGACCAGGTGAACGGCGAGCGCGGGCGCGGCGGCAGCAGCGGTCCGTCCGCCAAGGCGGGCTACCCGATCATCACGGTCCCCGCGGGCTTCGACCACGACCTGCCGGTGGGCGTGAGCTTCATCGGCCGGGCCTGGAGCGAGCCGACGCTGATCCGGCTGGCCTACGCCTTCGAGCAGGCGACCCGCGCGTGGCGGGCGCCGCGGTTTCTGCGCAGCGTCATCGCGGACTAGCGGCACGGTGAGGTCGGCGCGCCCTCTGCCGTTCGTGGACAGAGGGCGCGCTGCTTCGGGCCGCGTGCAGCGCGCAGGCGCCTGCCGTCGATGGGGCATGTCGCTGGCTGGCGTGTGTAGGTATGCGCCGCGGACCATCCACTGCCGCACATCCACCTTCGCCGTGCGGGCCTCCATGCATCGCTGTCACTCGACGGCGAGGTGCTGAAGGGTGTGTTGCCCGCGGGCGATCTCCGCGAGCTTCGCGGTTGGATTGACGCGCAGCGGGACGAGCCGCTTCAGGTCTTAAGCGATGTGCAAGCCGGCTGCCCACCGGGAAGCATCGGGCCAGGGGCGTCGCTCGAGAGGAGAGTCGGACGGTGAGCGGCCACCCATCGTTCCACGCGGTTGGTGCCGTGCTGCCCGTGCCATCCCACCACCCTCTTCTCGAATTTGACACCGGCGAATAGCGGGTGTGCGACCTCGGAGACCTCGCAGGCCGACCCGGTCCGCTCTTCGCACCGCTCGCCGATGGGGACTTCTTGGGGCGCGTCCGGGTGGACGACAAAGGCGTGCGGGTCATCCAGCCGAACGGCCTCGACCTTGATCCGGGCGTGCTTTACGCGACAGGCGCGCCAGCGGACGTCGCCGCGCTCATCGCCGGCGCGGGGGGGGGCGCCGAGACACCGCAGGGTCCTGATCCACCAAGCAGCGCACCGCAGCCGTCGATCCCAAACCCCCAGCACCGTTGAGCCTCATCCCCCGGACTCGACCGCAGTTTGCCAGTGGGCCCGCGTCAACACCACGTGCTGACACAGATCCAGCGCGGGTCCGGCGGACGGCGCCGCAACCGGGCCGCGTGCGCGCAAACCACAATGCGGGCGTTGTGACGGCCCGGCGTACGCCGGGCCGCCGATGCTCGTTCCGGTGCAGCGGTCCGGCCTGGCAGTGCGCGGGGTGCGCAATCCGTTGCTCGACGACCGGGCCCGCTTGTGTTGACGGACAGCCCAAAGCTCACGTCGAACGGGACAGTATGTGGTCCAGCTCACGCAAGTGCTCGCGCCTGGCCGCCTGACCGGACCAGATTGCCATTGAGCCCCGGCTGCGCTGGTGTGCGCCGCCGGCCCAGCCGCGTCGGCCCTTCCACCGGCTCCTCAGACAGCAGGCGCCCACTTCGGGCGGTGGCACCCCTGGCGCCCTCTGGTACCACGACAATCCAGGACAGGACAGGATGGGAGCGCCAGACACGGTCGCGTTGCCCAGTTCTGGCGAGACTCGGCAGGATTGGGTATCACGTTGTCCGAACCCGCTTGGTTACTGATCGACACGGGAGGTTGCTTCCATGCACCGTTTCACGCGCCGAAGGGGTACGAGCGCGCTGCTCACGTCCGTCTTCGTCATCCTGTGGGCCATGGGTTTCGGAGCGGCGGTGCCGGCGGGCACGGTGGCGGCTCAGGCGACGCAGACGATCTGGCCGGGCCCGTCGCAGTGCGGAGTGCTCGGAACCACCACGGTTCCAGCGGGCGCCTCCATCATGGACGTCGTCATGTACGGCGCCTCGGGAGGCGTGGGCGGCGCTGCGAACAGCGCCCAGGGCTACGGTGGGGGCGGAGGCGCTGGCTCCCAGGTTACGGCTTCCTATTTGGTCTCCGGGGGCCAGACCATCGCGGCCGTCGTCGGCTGCGCGGGGCAGTCTGCGCCGCAGGGCAACGGTGTCGTCGCTACCGGCGGTGGGGGCGGGGCCGGCTGGAGCGGCGGCGGCAACGGCGGCAACGGCTACTACTGCGCAGGGATCTGCGGCGCTGCAATCCAGGGCAGTAACGGCAGCGGCGGCGGTGGCGGCGGCTCGACGGGGCTCTGTCTCGGCACGTCCTGCTCGTCGTACGCCCAAGAGAACCTCGACCCGCCGTCCTCCCTGCTGGCGGTGGCCGGCGGCGGCGGCGGCGGCGGCGAGACCATGTGCGCCGGCACGTACGGCGGCGGCGGCGGCAGCGGTGGCGCCGGCAATACCACGGCCGATGTCGCGGGCGTCGGCTCCGGTCCCGGCGGTGGCGGCGGCGGCAACGGCGGCAGCGGTGGCGACGCGGGCGCCGGCGGCATCAACAACAACTCCGAGCTCACGTTCCCCCTGCTCAACGAGACGTTCGGCGCCGGGGTGACCGGCGGCGATGGCGGCTCCAGCGGCGGCGCCAACTTCGGCGATGGCGCCGGCAGCGGCGCGGGGGGCGGCGGCGTGGCCGCCGGCGGCGGCGCGAGCGCCGGCACCACCGATTGCGGCGCCGGCGGTGGCGGCGCGGGCGGCTCCAGCTGGGTCAACGCGGTGGCGCTGTCGAGCGGCTTCGGCCAGCAGAGCGGCTCCGGCAACGGCAGCATCGTCGTGACCTTCGTCGTGACCCTCGTGGTGCCCGCGGCCCCGACGGCCACGATCGCATCGCCGGCGACCAACCAAACGTTCGCCCTCGATCAGACGGTGCCGACCAGCTTCTCGTGCGCGGAGGGCGCCGGCGGCCCGGGTCTCACGTCCTGTAGCGACAGCAACGGAATTACGGGCGGCAACGGCCGGCTCGACACGTCGTCGCTCGGCAACCACACGTACACGGTCACCGCCACGAGTTCCGACGGCCTGACCGGCACCGCCAGCATCTCGTATACCGTCACACAGGCAGGCACGACGACCGTCGTGAGCTCGAGCACGAACCCGTCGACCTATGGCCAGAATGTCACGTGGTTTGCGACGGTGAAACCGGATACCCCAGGTGGTCCCGCACCCACGGGAACCGTGACGTTCTCGATCGGTGGGGCGCCGGTGGCCACCGTGAACCTGGATTCGGCAGCAGGGTCCGCGAGCTTCTCGACGGCCGGTTTGGCGGTCGCATCGGGCTCGTACGCGGTTGAGGCCAGCTACAGCGGCGACGGCACCTATGAGGGCAGTTCCGGCTCTCTGGGCCAGACCGTCAATCCGTCCCCGACGACGGTCGACCTGACTTCCTCCGCCAACCCATCTGGATTTGGCGGGTCCGTCACGCTCACGGCCAAGGTGGTGCCGACCACCACGGGCGCGAGTGCCCCGTCGGGCTCGATCACGTTCGCGAGCGGCTCGACGACGCTGGGCACGGTATCGCTGGACGGGACGGGCACAGCGACATTCACGACGGGCAGCTTGCCTGCCGGCACATCCCAATTCACAGCCAGTTATGGCGGAGACGGCAACTACCTGTCCGGCAGCGGCTCCCTGACGCAGGTCGTGGGTATGGCCGCCACGTCGACGACGGTGTCGGCGCCGCAGGTCTACGCCTCGTCGGTCACCTTCACGGCGACCATCAACGTCACGTCCGGTTCCACCACCCTGGCATACCCGACCGGCGAGGTCACCTTCCGCGATTCCGTTGACGCGACGACCCTGGGCACCGTGCCCGTGACGACGGCCGGTGGGATCACGTCGGCCACGCTGACGACCTCGCAGCTGGCGGCCGCGACGCACACGATCACCGCGTACTATAGCGGCGACGGGAACTTCGCGGGCAGCGCGAGCAGCACGCAGTACTTCGGCCTTTCGGCGCCCACGGACGTCATGGCGACGGCCGGAGACGGCCAGGCGACGGTCACGTGGAACCCGCCGTCGACGGACGGCGCGTCGGTGCAGACCTACACCGTCATCTCGAACCCGAGTGGCATCACGGCGACGGTGCAGGCGCCGACCACCACCACGACCGTCGGTGGGCTGACAGACGGCACGCAGTACACGTTCACCGTGACCGCAACCAACGCCAACGGGAACAGCCCCGTCTCCCAACCCTCCGACGCCGTGACGCCGGAGAGCAACACCACAGCGCCCGGCGCGGTGAGCGACCTGGTCGCCACGGCGGGCAACGGCATGGCAACCCTGTCCTGGACTCCGGCTTCAAGCGGCGGCGGTACCGGGTTCCACTACGTCGTGACCTCGACCCCCAGCGCCGTGCCCGGCCAGGTGAACGGCAGCTCCACGGGCGCGGTGGTGTCGGGCCTGACCAACGGCACGCCCTACACCTTCACCGTGCAGGCGGTTAACAACGTCGGGACCGGCCCCAGCGTGACCTCGAACGCGGTGACGCCGGTCCCATTCCCAGGGCTTGCCGTGCCGGGCGCGGCGACCTCGATCAAGGCCACGGCCGGTGACAGCCAGGCGACCGTGCAGTGGCTGGCGCCGAGCACCGGCGGCGCGCCGACGAGCTACACGGTGATCTCTGCCCCGAGCGGCATCACGACCACGGTCGCAAGCTCCGTGTACGGCGCCGTCTATGGCATGGCGACCGTCACCGGCCTGCAGGACGGCGCGCCGTACACCTTCACGGTGACGGCGACGGATCCGGCGGGCAGCGGACCGGCCTCGGCGTCCTCCAACGCCGTGACGCCCATGAGCCCGCTGATGGCGCCCGCTGCCCCGACCAACGTCCAGGCCGTTCCCGGCGACAGCCAGGCGACGGTGAGCTGGGTTGCACCGTCCAATGACGGTGGTGCGAGCATCACGGGCTACACGGTGACCTCGTACCCGGGCGGCCAGCAAACCTCGGCGTCGGGCACCAACGTGACCGTGACAGGGCTGGCGGATGGCGTAAGCTACACGTTCAGCGTGACGGCCACCAACTCGGCCGGCACCAGCGTCGCCTCCGCGCTCTCCAACGCGGTGACGCCCAGCAACGGGCTGACCGTGCCCGGCGCGCCCACGGCCGTCAGCGCCCTGGCCGGGGACGGGCAGGCGCTCGTCTTCTGGACGCCGCCACAGAATGCCGGGAACACTGCGATCACCCACTACGTCGTCCAGTCGACGCCCGGCGGCTACACCACGACGACCGGCCCCGGCGCCACCTCGGCGTACGTGACCGGTCTCCAGAACGGTGTCTCCTACACGTTCACCGTGACCGCGGAGAACGCGATCGGCTTCGGCCCCGCCTCTGTGGCGTCGGCGGCGATCACGCCGGCGGCCTACCCCGGCAGCACGGTGCCGCAGCCCCCGACCGGCGTCGCGGCCACGGCGGGCATCGGCAGTGCAACGGTGAGCTGGACCCAGACCCCGGCCAGCGAGGACGGCGGGCAGCCGATCACGGGCTACCTCGTGACCTCGGTGCCTGGCGGCTTCACGACCATGGCCGGCCCGAGCGCCAGCTCGGTGTCGGTCTCCGGCCTCAGCAACGGCGTCTCGTACACGTTCACCGTCCAGGCCCTCAACGTCGTCGGCCCCAGCGTGCCCTCGGCGGCGTCCAACGCGGTGATGATCGAGGCCTTCCTGCCCGGCTCGACGGCCCCGGGTGTCCCGACGGGCCTGACGGCCGTGGCTGGCAACGGCTCGGCCACCCTGACCTGGACCGCCCCCGGCAATGACGGCGGCAGCTCGATCACGGGCTACGTGATCACACCGAGCGGCGGCGCGGCGCCCATCACCCTCCAGGGGACCGGAACCACCTATACTGTCACCGGCCTGACGAACGGCGCGACCTACACGTTCCAGGTGGCGGCGATCAACGCCGTGGGCACCGGCTCCCCCGCCACGTCCAACGCAGTCGAACCCTCGACCTCGGCGGTCGGTCCCGTCGTCACATCCATCAATCCCACCTCAGGTCCGGCCCTCGGTGAGACCCTGGTCACGGTGAGCGGCAGCGGGTTCGTGCCAGGCAGCACCACCGTGATGTTCGGGACCCAGCAGGGCTCCCAGGTGGCGGTCAATGCCGCCGGCACGTCCCTGACGGTGGTCGCTCCGCCCGCAGCGGCTGGGACGGTCGACGTGACCGTGACGACGGCGGCGGGGACGACCGCCACCAGCCCCGCCGATCAGTTCACATACACCGCCGCCACGACAGGTGCCGTGGTGACCCGCGTGCTCCAGCCGGGCTGGAACACCCTGTCCTTCCCGTTCCTACTCGCATCGAGCAGCACGGACGGCAACGGCGAAGTCCTGCTCAACACCATGATGTCGGACGGCGGGGCCTCGCTCGGTGCGGCGTACAGCTTCGACAACGGCCACTGGAATTCGCGGTGGCAGTGGGACGGCGAGCGCGGCAGCCAGCAGGGCCACGTCTACGTGCCCAACGTGCCCATGAACGGCCTCTGGGTGTACATCACGGGCAGCTCGCCGGTGACGGTGACGATGACGGAGGCGGCTCAGTCGCCGACGGCCCCGGCGCCGACCTTCGGGCTGGACAGCGGCTGGAACCTGGCCGGGCCCTCCGCCCTCAACGGGCAGGAGACCGTTCAGAACTTCCTGACCGGCACCCAGTCCGGATCCATCGGTGAGGTGCTGGATCCGAACACCACCCAGGCGTACCCCTACCCGCAAACCGTGACCACCGGTTACGTCCAGAACGGCTACGGGTACTGGCTCTACCAGAACGAGGGCCAGGGGCAGACCCTGGAGGGTGAGATCTACGGCGTCCACGGCGCATCCGGAGGCGACCACTAGCCGCCTCCGTCCCTCCGTCCGATGCGGAAGGGCCCGGCGCGTGCCGGGCCCGTCCTGCACCCCCCGCCCTGGACCGGTGGTTTGGGCGGGCCGGCCCGAGGCCGGCCGGCCTACGCGAATCCGCGCCGTCAGCCGCTTGGCCGCACGACGAAA
>DAHVAF010000191.1 GCA_027314765.1 Clostridia bacterium
CACCCGTTCCCATCCCGAACACGGCCGTGCCACCCTCCAGCGCCTATGGTACTGGGCGGGCGACTGCCCGGAAGAGTCGGCCGCTGCCGGAACACCTTTGACCCACCCGACCCCCGACCGCCCCAGGCGGCCGGGGGTCGGCCTTTTCCGCCCATTCTTACGGTTCAGTTACATCACGGTCCGCACCCGTCTGGCGCCCCGGTCAGGTGGCTATAATTGGACTGGTGCCGCCGGTGGGAAGGGATGGCAGAACCGTTGCGTCTCCGGCGTTGGCGGCATTTTCGCATCCTCGTGGCGGCCCTGGCAGGGCTGCCTCTTCTTGCCGCGTGCAGCGCGCAGGGCACCGCCGTCAGCGAGTCCGCCGACCCGCAGCCCGCCGTGGTCGACGTCGGCTCGCTGCCGGCGCCCGCCACCATCACGCCCATCTGGCAGAAGAGCTTTGACGGCCCCGTTCAGATCTCCCTCGCGCCCGACGGCAGCGTCGCCACAGCCCTCGGACCCGACGGGCTGACCGCCCTTGGGCCCGATGGCAGCGTGCTCTGGCACCGCGGCGCGGGCGGCGTGGCCATCGCCCTGCAGGACGGGCTGGTCGTGCGCGGCCCGGCGCCCACGGACAACGGCGGCCAGATCGAGCTCTTCAACAGCGGCGGCACCTCCATCTGGCAGCAGGCCGGTGTCGGCCCGATCGCGGCCGCCGCCTCCGCGGACGGCAACCGCGTGGCTGTCGCCGACGACGGCGCGGGCCAGGTGTGGCTGGTGGACAGCAACCCCGCCGACGCCCCGGCGGCCGCGGAGTCGCTGCAGATCGCGGGGCCGGCCGCCCTGCAGTTCACAAGCAGCGACCAGCTGGTGATGGATGACGGGACGCAGGTCAGCGTCGTGTCCCGGGGTGGCGCCGTGCAGGCGCTCTGCCCGGGAGGCTGCAGCGGCACGAGCCGCACCATCGCCGCCGCCAGCAACGCGAGCTGGCTGGCCGTGGCGACCCGCGGCGGCGACAACACCCTCTACATGTTCACGGGCCAGGGCACGGCCCTCTGGAACCGCAGCCTGCCCAGCGGCGGCAGCAACGGGCTCGCCGTCGGGCCCAAGGACCGCCAGGTCCTGCTCTACGGCCTCGGCGCGGCCGGCGGGCTGGCGGATGTCTCGCCGTCCTCGGGCGCTGAGCGCTGGGCGCTGAACCTGCAGGCCGGCGGCGCCGCCCTGCCGGCCGTCTCGGCGGCCTTTCTGCCGGACGGAGGCGTCCTCGTGCTGGCCGAGAACGCGTCCGCGACGTATGTCGTGGTCCTCAGCGCCTCTGGCACGGCCGAGGCCGCGCTGCCCCTGACCGGCGCCGCCGGCGTCGATCTGGCGGGAACGCGCGATGCCGCGCTCGCCGTCACCGATAACACGGCTGGGACCGCGAGCGTACTCTGGTATTCGCTGAAGGTGCCCGCCGGGACCTGACGGCCCCTCTCGCCAGGGTGTACGCTAAAAGGGTTGAAGTCTGCGCTCGCGGGGAAGGATTAGATCGACCCGCCGCGAATATGCGTGTGACCGCGAGCCCGTTCCGCCGCCGCGGAATCGCCGAGATCGCTCTCCGCCCTGCGTTTCGCGGCCGTCCGTCCAGGACCCCACCCCGTACCTCATGGCAAGCGCGGGTCGTGCCGCGCGCACCCGGGTCAAAAGGTGAAGATGGCAGCACGAACGCATTTCCCCGATCCCGAATCGCGCGATGCACCGACCGGCCGCGTCCGGTGGCTTTGACGTTCCCACACCGTCTGCAAGGAGGTTACCGTGAGTAAGAGCGCCCCGCTCGAGGTGAGCGAGCTCGAGGCCATGACCCTGCGTGAGCTGTATTCCATGGCCCGGGACCTGGAGATCGGCGGCTACAGCTCGATGCGCAAGCGCGAGCTGATCATGGAGATCATGAAGGCCCGGACCGAGAAGGACGGCCTGATCTACGCCCAGGGCATCCTGGACGTGATGCCCGAGAACTTCGGGTTCCTGCGCCCCATCAACTACCTGCCGAGCAACGAGGACATCTACGTCTCCCCGTCGCAGATCCGGCGCTTCGACCTCCGCACCGGCGACCACGTGGCCGGCCAGGCCCGCCCCCCGAAGGAGAGCGAGCGCTATTTCGGCCTCATCCACATCGAGCGCATCAACGGCGTCTCGCTGGAGGAAGCCTCCCAGCGCCTCCCCTTCGACTCGCTGACCCCGGTCTTCCCCGATAAGCGCTTCAACCTGGAGACGACCCCCATCGAGATGTCCGCCCGCATCGTCGATCTGGTGACACCCATCGGCATGGGCCAGCGCGGCATGATCGTCTCCCCGCCCAAGGCCGGCAAGACCATGCTGCTGAAGAAGATGGCGAACAGCATCACCCGCAACTACCCCGACGCGCACATCATCGTCCTGCTGATCGACGAGCGGCCGGAAGAGGTCACGGACATGGAGCGCGGCGTGGACGGCGAGGTGCTGGCCTCCACGTTCGACAACCCCCCCGAGGCCCACGTCAAGCTGGCCGAGATGGTCCTGGAGCGCGCCAAGCGCCTGGTCGAGCACAGGATGGACGTCGTGATCCTGCTCGACTCCATCACGCGCCTGGCCCGCGCCTACAACCTGGTCACCCCGCCCTCCGGCCGCACCCTGTCCGGAGGCCTGGACCCCGCCTCGCTGCACAAGCCGAAGCGCTTCTTCGGCGCCGCCCGCAACATCGAGGAGGGCGGCAGCCTGACGATCCTGGCCACGGCCCTGATCGACACCGGCAGCCGCATGGACGACGTCATCTACGAGGAGTTCAAGGGCACCGGCAACATGGAGCTCCACCTCGACCGCAAGCTCTGGGAGCGCCGCCTCTTCCCCGCCATCGACATCAAGCGCTCCAGCACCCGCCGCGAGGAGCTGCTGCTCACCCCGGACGAGCTCGAGGTCATGTGGCTCTTCCGCCGCACGACGGCGAACATGGACCCGGCCGCCGTGCTCGAGCTGGTCATGGACCGCCTCTCCAAGACCAAGAACAACGAGGCCTTCCTGGAGATGATCAAGCGCGAGGCCCGCCTGATCTCCTGATGCATCCGGGCATGGCCTGCGCCATCCGCGGCCACGGTGTATAATGACCCTCTGCGGGTGCCGCCACGACGGCGTACCGCCATTGGAGCGTGAGCATATGAAGTCCGGAATCCACCCCGAATACCACCGCACGCGCGTGACGTGCGCCTGCGGCGCCACCTACGAGATGGGCTCCACCAAGGAAAGCATCCGCGTGGACATCTGCGCGCGCTGCCACCCGTTCTACACGGGCAAGCAGCGCATCGTGGACACGGGCGGCCGCGTGGAGCGCTTCCGCCGCAGGTACGAGAAGTCCGCCGCCGCCGCCGCGGCCCCCGCGAAGGGGTAGCCCTCTGGCCGCCGAGGCCGGCGTCCTGCGGCGGCCCGATCCCTCTGCCGGCATCCGCTACGGCGGCCAGGCCGTCATCGAAGGCGTCATGATGCGCGGTCCGACCGCCGTCGCCCTGGCCGTGCGGCGGCCGGACGGCGGTATCACCGTGCGCACGGAGGCGCGCCCCGCCATCACCTCGCGCTCCCGCTGGCTGCGCCTGCCCGTGGTGCGGGGCGTGGCCGTGCTGGGCGAGTCGCTTGTGATCGGCATCCGCGCGATGCTGGAAGCGGCGGAGCTGGCCGCCCCCGAGGACCAGCGCCTCGACCGGGCCCAGATGAGCCTCGGCGTCGTCGCCGCCCTGCTCTTCGCCGTCGGCCTCTTCTTCGTGCTGCCGACCTGGCTGGCCAGCGTGATGCGCGCGCACGTGCAGGGCAGCGTCGCCCTGAACCTGATCGAGGGCGGCGTGCGCGCCGCGATCCTGCTCGGCTACCTGGCCGTGATCGCGACGAGCCGCGACATCCAGCGGGTTTTGGCCTATCATGGCGCCGAGCACAAGGCGATCCACGCCCTGGAGCACGGCCGGCCGCTGACGCCAGCCGCCACCCGCGGCTTCTCGCGGCTGCACCCGCGCTGCGGCACGAGCTTTCTGCTCTTCACGGTGCTGGTCTCGATCGCGCTCTTCGCGCTCTTCGGCTGGCCGGCGCTGTGGATGCGGATCCTGCTGCGCGTGGCCCTGCTGCCGGTGCTCGCCGGCCTTGGCTACGAGGCCCTGCGCGGCACGGCGGTGCTGGAGCGCCGCCTCTGGCCCCTGGTCCTGCCGGGGCTCTGGCTGCAGCACCTCACGACGCGCGAGCCTGATGACGGGCAGCTGGAGGTGGCGCTTGCCGCGCTCCAGGCCGTCCTCGTCCGATGACATTGTTTGTGCGGCCGCGTACGCGGCCGCACCCAAATTTGGAGTGAAGCGGCATGTCCGGCCTGTTGGAGACGCTCGCCGGCGTGGAGGCGCGGTTCGCTGAGCTGGACCGGCAGCTGGCCGATCCCGGCATCGTCGGCGACCAGGAGCGCTACCGCGCCGTCCTGAAGGAGCGCAAGCGCCTGGCGCCGATCGTGGAGGCCTGTGGGTCCCTGCGCCAGGTGCGGGACGACATGGAGGCCGCGCGGGCCATGCTGGCCGATGCGGATGCCGACACGCGGGCGTGGGTGCAGGAGGAGCTGGCGCGCGGCGAGACGGAGGCGGCGGACCTGGAGGCCCGCCTGCGGCTGCTGCTCTTGCCGCACGACCCTCGGGACGAGCGCAACGTCATCCTGGAGATCCGGGCGGGCGCCGGCGGCGAGGAGGCGGCCCTCTTCGCGGCCGACCTGGCGCGGATGTACATGCGGTACGCGGAGCGGCGCGGCTGGCGGACCGAGATGCTCGACAGCAACGAGACGGGCATCGGCGGCCTCAAGGAGGTCGTGCTCTCCATCGAGGGCGAGGGCGCCTTCAGCCGCCTGAAGTATGAGAGCGGCGTCCACCGCGTGCAGCGGGTGCCGGAGACGGAGGCCAGCGGCCGCATCCACACCTCGACGGCGACGGTGGCCGTGCTGGCCGAGGCCGACGAGGTCGAGGTGGACATCCGGCCGGATGACCTGGAGATCGACACGTACCGGTCGAGCGGCGCGGGCGGGCAGCACGTCAACAAGACGGAGTCGGCCATCCGCATCACGCACAAGCCGACGGGCATCATCGTGTCCTGCCAGGACGAGCGCAGCCAGGGCAAGAACAAGGCGCGGGCGATGATGATCCTGCGGGCGCGGCTGCTGGACCTTTACCAGCACGAGCAGGCGAGCGAGATCGCCAAGGACCGGCGGGCCCAGGTGGGCACGGGGGAGCGCAGCGAGCGCATCCGCACGTACAACTTCCCGCAGAACCGGGTGAGCGAGGAGCGGATCGACCTCACCCTGTACAGGATGCGGCTGGTGCTGGACGGCGACCTGGACGAGATCATCGACGGGCTGGCGGCGGCCGACCAGGCCCGGGAGCTGGAGCACGCGGAGGCGGCCACGATGGCCGCCAGGCCCGGACAAGTGTAGATGGACCGCCCTGCGAGGTGAAGTGCTGACGACTGCTTGGGGACCGACCCGAAGCAGATGCTAAGGGGGTGCGGCCCGTTGCTGACAAGTATATCCGTGTCGAACTTGTTATCGTTCGGGCCGAACACGGCTCGCCTGCCTCTCCAGAGGTTGAATGTGCTAATTGGGCCCAACGGCTCTGGGAAGTCCAACTTTCTTGAAGCCCTCGCCTTCTTGCACGCGGCACCCAAGGATCTGGGCCCTGCATTGCGTCTTGGGGGCGGCGTCGCGAATTGGATGTGGAAAGGCGGCGAAGCTGCGGAGTCAACGGCAACGATCGATGTCGTTTTGAGCATACCGAGGATTAAAGCTCCAATGCGCTATGTCTTGTCATTCACAGCAGTCAACGCTGTACTCGATGTTCGAGACGAACGCCTTGAAAGTGCCGAGGGATTCCAAGGTAAGGCAAAGCCGAACTTCTACTTCGGCTATGAGAACGGTCGACCCATGTTCAATGTTGGGGGACGCCACAGAGAACTCCACAGGGAAGACGTCAACCCGCAACAATCAATTTTGTCGCAGCGAAAGAGCCACGAGCAGTATCCAGAAGTCACGTTGGTTGGGGAGTACTTTGATAGCTTCGCTCTATACAGGGACTGGTGCATAGGACCGCTGTCAATGATCAGGCGACCTCAGCCGGCTGATCTTCCGCGTCAGACATTGATGGAAGATCTGCAGAACCTGGGTTTGGTGGTGAACCGGATCCGTCAGGAGCCCAAGATCAAAGCTGACTTCATCAGATATGTCCAGTTTGTCAGCCCCGATGTCATCGACCTCGAGGTCGACATCGACCAGGGACGCGTGCAGTTGGTCCTTCAGGAGCATGGGTTTGCGATTCCGGCTTCGAGGATGTCCGATGGCACTCTTCGCTGGGTTCTTCTTCTTGCAACGCTGCTGAACCCAACACCCCCGCCGCTCGTCTGTATCGAGGAACCGGAGCTTGGCATGCACCCTGACCTCGTGCACGGGGTTGCCGAATTGCTCCAGGGGGCGGCGACCCGTACCCAGGTTGTCGTGACCACCCACTCTGCCGAATTGGTAAGTGCGTTCTCCGAGACCCCAGATGTGGTGGTTGTTTGCGAGAAGGAAGCAGGCGCCACCGTAATGAGGCGCCTCGACAGCGATACCCTGGCAGTATGGCTACAAAAGTACAACCTTGGCGATTTGTGGCGGGCCGGGGAAATCGGGGGAACCCGGTGGTGAACGTTCGTGTGTACGTTGAGGGAGGCGGAGACAGTGCGTCATCCAAGGCCGAATGTCGGCAGGCCTTTTCTCGCCTTTTCGGCCGCGCTTTGGCCGACTGTGCGAAGCCTCGCGTGATCGCATGTGGTGGCCGTCACAGCGCGTACGAGGACTTCGTGACTGCACTGGCTACTCATGGCGATGATTTTCTCATCTTGCTGGTTGACTCCGAAGACGACGTGAGGACTGGCCTGACCATCTGGCAACATTTAGAGACCAGAGATCATTGGGACAAACCTCCGAGCACCACAGACGATAACGTTCACCTTATGGTGCAGTGTATGGAAGCGTGGCTCGTGGCCGATCGCGCACGCCTTGTCGCCTTTTATGGTCAACGCCTACAGCAGGGAGCTCTGCCAGCGCTCGTGGCATTGGAGACAGTCAGCAAAGACGACGTTCAAAGCAAACTCGCCCGGGCAACCCAAGCCCGACCGTATGAGAAAGTCCGTCACGGCTTCGCTCTTCTTGGCGGAAGTGACCCGGCCACCGTTGCCCGCCACTGCCCGAGTTTCGCGCGTCTCTTGGCGACCCTGCGGTCCAAGCCCTGTGGCGATGGGGACCCCGCACCGGCGTGACCAGTCGGGATTGGCGCCGGTCTTCCATTGTGCGGCCGGCATCGGGTCGGGTAGTGCATCTGCCCCGCGAGGCACGGGTCCTGTTGCCGTGTCCGGCGGGGAGCGGACGGGGTATGACGTGGTGACGGGCATGCTGGCGCGGCAGGCCCGGGCGGCGGCGGCCGCGCGGCCGGCGCCGGCTGGGGTGGAGGAGCCGGCCCGCGAGGCGCGGGTCCTGCTGCCGTGTCCGGCGGGGAGCGGACGGGGTGTGACGCGGTGACGGGTGTGTTGGCGCGGCGGGCCTTGGCGGAGGCGGCGGCGCTGCTGGCGTCGGCCGGAGTGGAGGAGCCGGCCCGCGAGGCGCGGCTCCTGCTGCGTCTGGTGGCCGGCCCGCGGTCGTCGCTGGCCGTGCCGGGCGAGGCCGACGCGCTGCCCGGGGACGTGCGGGTGCGCTTTGAGGAGGCCGTCGCCCGGCGGCAGGCGCGCGAGCCCTTCGCCCACATCGCCGGGGAGAAGGAGTTCTACGGGCTGACCTTCGCGGTCGGCCCGGCCGTGCTGATCCCGCGGCCGGAGACGGAGCGGCTCGTGGACGAGGCCCTCGCCTTCGTGGGCGGGGGGGCCGCGGAGGTCGTCGACATGGGCACGGGCAGCGGCTGCATCGCCGTCGCCGTGGCGGTGCGCGCGCCGGGGGCGCGGCTCTGGGCCGTCGACCTGTCGGGGGCCGCGCTGGAGGTCTGCGCGGCCAACGCGGCGCGGCACGGCGTCGCCGACCGTGTGGTGACGATCCCCGGCGACCTGTGGCGGGCCGGCCTGCCGGCGGAGCTGGAGGGGCGGCTGGATGCGGTCGTGAGCAACCCGCCTTACGTCACCGCCGCCGAGTGGGCGGTCCTTGCACCCGAGGTGCGACTGTACGAGCCGCGGCGCGCGCTGGTGCCGGAGGTGGCGGAGCCCTACGCCCCGCTGGCCGAGGGGGCGCGGCAGTGGCTGCGGCCGGGCGGCCTGCTGGCGTGCGAGGTCGGCGCCGGGCGGGCGGAGGGGGTGGCCGAGGTGCTGCGCCGGGCCGGCTTCCGTGACGTACGGTCCCTTCCGGACCTGGCCGGCGTGCCGCGGGTGGTGCGCGGGGTGCGGGCGTGACGACGCTGCGCCTGGGTCCCGGAGATCTCGCGCAGGCCGCCGCCATCCTGCGCCGCGGGGGGCTTGTGGCCTTTCCGACCGAGACGGTCTACGGCCTCGGCGCCGACGCGACCGACGCCCGCGCCGTCGCGGGGGTCTTCGCCGCCAAGGGACGTCCGGCCGACAACCCCCTGATTGTGCACCTGGCGGACGCCGCGGCCCTCGGCGAGGTCGCGGAGGGGGGCAGCCCGCTGGCGGCGCTATGGCCGGGGCCGCTGACGCTCGTGCTGCGCCGCCGGCCCCGGGGCGTCTGCGACCTTGCCACGGCAGGCCTTGCCACCGTCGCCGTGCGCGTGCCGGACCACGCCCTGGCCCGCGCGCTCATCGCCGCCGCCGGCTGCCCCGTGGCCGCACCGTCGGCCAACCGGTCCGGGCGGCCGAGCCCGACGACGGCAGCGGCCGTCCTCGAGGACCTCGACGGCGCGATCGACGCGGTGCTGGACGGAGGTCCCACCGACGTGGGCGTGGAGTCCACGGTCGTCGACGCGACCGAGGACCCGCCGCGCGTCCTCCGCCTCGGCGGCCTGCCGCTGGAGGCCCTGCGGCGGCTGGCGCCGGACATCGCCGTCGGGGGCGATGCCCGCCGCTCCCCGGGGACGCGCTACCGGCACTATGCGCCGCGGGCTCCCGTCGTGCTGGCTCCCGGCGAGGCCGTCGCGGGGCTGCTGGCGGCCGATCCGCGGGCTGCGGCCCTTGTCACGGACGAGACGGCGGCGAGGCTGCCGGCCGGGCGCGGCGGGGTGGCGCGCCTCGGGCCGCTCGCCGACGCGGCGGCTCATGCCCGGCGGCTGTTCGAGGCCCTGCGGTCCCTGGATCGCGGCCAGCCCAGCGTGATCGTGGCGGAGATCCTGCCCGAGGCGGGCCTCGACCGGGCCGTCATGGACCGCCTGCGCCGGGCGGCGCAATGATCTGGTACTTCGTCTGCAGCGGCAACACGTGCCGCAGCCCCATGGCCGCGGCCCTGGCACGGGCGCGGCTGGCGGCGGCAGGGCGCCTCGACATCGGCGTCTTTTCGGCGGGCCTCCAGGCCGCGGAGGGTGAGCCGGCCACGCCCGAGGCCATCGCCGCCACGGCGGCCGCCGCGGAGCCGCTGCCCGACCTGGCGGTCCACCGCGCCCACCGCCTCGATGCCGGGGATGTCTTCGCCGCGGACCGCATCTTCACGATGACGCGCCAGCAGGCGGAGGCCCTGCGCGACCGCTTCCCGGAGCAGTCCGGCCGCATCGCCGCACTGGACCCCGGCGTCGACGTCTTCGACCCCTTCGGCCGGGGGCGCGAGGCCTACGACGAGGTCCTGGCCCAGCTCGCCGCCGCCGTCGCCGCGGAGGTGGCGCGCCATACGCCCCTGCGCGTCGCTCTGGCCGCCGACGGCGCCGGGTCCGCGCTGGCGGAGGCCCTGGCGGTACGGCTGCAGGGGCGCCCTTCCACTGAGCTGCTGCCGCCGACCGCGCACCACGGCGCGTTTGCTGCGGCCCTGGCCGGCGCGGCGGCAGTCGGCTGGGGTGGCGCGGGGGCGGGCAACGGGCCCCGAACCCCGGCCCGGGGCCCTCACGCCAGTGCGCGCGACGCGCCGCCGGCCACGGTGCCTGAGCCTCGCCCGAGTGCACGCGGCGTGCCGCCGGCTGCGGAACCCCAGCCCCGCCCGAATGCGCGCGGCATGTCGCCGAATCCGGCACCCGCCGGCGAGCCTCGCCCGGATGCGCGCGGCATGTCGCCGAATCCGGCATCCGCCGGCGAGCCCCGCCCGAGTGCGCGCGGAGTGCCGCCGACTCCAACGCCGGCGGGCCAGCCTCGCGCGGGCACCGGCACTCCAGCGCCAAAGCCGGCCCCAGCCAGCGAGCCCCGTGTGCCGTCCGGCCCGGCCCCGGCCGACCGGCGGGCGGCCGACTTCGCCATCGTCGTCGCGCAGCCCGCCGCCGCCGCGTACATCACGGCAAACCGGCTGCCGGGCGTGCGGGCCGCCTGGTGCCGGCGCGTCGGGGAGGCGCGCTCGGCGCGCGCCGACTGTGACGCCAATGTGCTGTGCCTCTCGCCGCACGGCCGCAGCGTCGAGGGTGCCGCCGCCATTCTGGAGGCCTTCCTGCAGACTCCGTGCCAGGGCGGCGCCGCCCTGGCCTGGGTGGCCGAGATGCGGCGTCGGGATGCGCTGCGCTGACCCCGCTGTCACGTTCGCGGCGAAGTTCTCGTCACGATGGGTGGCGAGGTTGGGTGAGGCAGCGTGGCAGAGCGTGAGCGGCTGATTCAGCGCTTCGCGGAACAGCGGCCCCGGATGCGGGCCATGGCCTTCCGCATGCTCGGCTCGCTCGGCGAGGCCGAGGACGCCGTCCAGGAGGCCTGGGTGCGGGTGAGCCGCGCCGACGTCGGCGGCGTGGTCAATGCCGATGCCTGGATGACGACGGTGCTGGTCAATGTGTGCCTCGACCTCCTCCGTGCGCGCAGGGGCCACGCCGAGGAGCCGGTCGACCCCGCCGTCATCGAGGCCCGCGGTGCCGCCCAGATCGACCCGGAGGAGGAGGCGGTGCTGGCCGAGTCGGTCGGCCTGGCCCTCCTTGTCGTCCTGGACCGGCTCGCGCCCGCCGAGCGGGTGGCGCTCGTGCTGCACGACGCGTTCGAGGTGCCGTTCGGCGAGATCGCGCGGATGCTGGGCCGGACCCCGGAGTCGGCCCGACAGCTTGCCAGCCGCGCCCGGCGGCGCGTCCGAGGCGGCGGCTCCGCGGCTCCCGCAGCCGTGGCGCGCCAGCGCGAGGTCGTGACCGCGTTCATGGCCGCCGCCCGGCAGGGCGATTTCGAGCGGCTGCTTTCGCTTCTGGCGCCCGACGTCGTCCTGCGCGCGGACGAGCGGGCGGCCCGCGGCATGCGTGCCCGCGAGCTGGCGGGTGCCGCCACCGTGGCCCGGAGCGCCAGCGCATTCTCCTCGGGCGCGCGGTTCGCGACGGTGGCGCTGGTCGACGGCGCCCCCGGCGTGGTCCTCGTCCGGCGGGGGCGGCTCCTCGTGGCGCTGCGGGTGCAGACCGTCCGGGACCGGATCGCGGCCATCGACGTGGTCGCAGACCCCGAGCGCCTGCGCGCGCTCTCGCTCGCGCTCTTGTAGAGAAGAGGCAGAGAAGAGGGAGTGCCTCCATGGGTCTGCGCACCACGGCGTTCGCGGTCCTCGCCGCTCTGGTCGTCGAGTACGCGCTGGGGGCGGCCGTCACTCTGGCTGGCGCCAGCCGGCCCCTGGTCGCCGTCCACATCATCCTCGGCCTGCTGCTGATCCTGGCCGCCCTGGCGTTTCTCGTGCGCGCCGCCCTGGCCCGGGCGGCGTCATCGATTACGCTCGGCGCCCTCGGCCTGCTGTCCATCCTGGCGGCGGCGAGCGCCGGCTTCCGCTTTGTCGACGGCGGCGGGAGCGCCGTCGTGATGCAGATGGCGCTGGCGGCGGGCGTCGCCATGCTCGCGTACGCGACAGCGCTGCTGCTTGCGCCGCGCCCCGCCTGACTGTCGCCGACCTCGCTGGGCGGAACCTCGTGCCCACAGCCGCGCATGATATGGTAAACGGGAGAAGAGGGGTGCTGGATGGTGACGACTCGCCCGCTTGCCGCCTCCGACCAGCTCCGCCGCATCGGCTGGGTCCTGGTGGCCGTGGGCTTTCTCTGCGCGTTCTCGCTGGTCTTTCTGCCGAGCGGCGTGATCGCCGCCGGCCTCGGCATCCTCTGCCTGATCGTGGCTCGCCTCATTCGCCGCAGCCCCGTCGTTCGCGCCGACGCGGCCATGGTTGTGGAGCAGCAGCCGCCCGCCTAGGCGGACGGCCCGACCCCTCTGAGGCCAATTGACAAGATCCGCGGCGAGCGATCGCCGCGGATCTTGCTGCGCCGTAGCCGGGTCAGTTGTTCTTGGCGCCCTGCTGGATCCAGTTGGAGATGGTCTGGATGTCGCCCTTCGGCAGGGGCGTCTTCCCGAACGGCATCTGCGGGATGCCCTTGGCCGTGCCCTCCAGCGCCTGGATCAGAAGTGAGGCGCCGGGGTCGCCGGGCTTCACGATCCTCCCGGAAAAGCCGCCCTTCAGCACGCCGGCGTAGCTGCCGAGGCTCAGGTTGGCGATCCCTTCGGTCATGTGGCACGGCGCGCAATCCGCCTGGAAGATCGGTTCGATGTTGGCCGTGAACGTGGGATTTGCGACGGCCTTGGCCGGCGGCAGGGGGGCGCCCGAAATGTAGCCGGTGTAGGTCAGCAGCAGCACCGCGACCGTCACCGCGCCTGTGACGCTCAGGGCCACGGGGCGCTTGCGCGGCTGGAAGACGGTGCTCGTGTCGAGAAACGGCAGCGCCAGGAGCAGCACGCCGCCCACCAGCGGCAGGAAGATCATCACCACGGAGTCCAGGGCCGGGGGCGTCAGCTTCAGCAGCTGATATAGCCAGAAGAAGTACCAGATCGGCAGCGGATTGTAGTTGGCCTTGTTCAGAGGATCGGCCGGACCCAGCAGCGGGGCCGGGTAGTGCAGGGCCAGCCACGTCAGGATGGCCAGCAGGACCAGGCAGCCGCCCAGCATCTGCGCCACGGTGTAGGGCCAGAACGGGCGGTACTCGGGCCCGGGGAAGTCGCCGGTGTCGCCGAGCTTGTGGTTGCGCCGGTAGCCGCGCGGCAGCTCGCGCTCGACGGTGCTCTGGCCGTTGGCCAGCACCAGGTAGATGTGCCCGCCCAGCAGCAGCGCCAGCAGGGCGGGAAAGACGAAGACGTGCAGGGCGTAGAAGCGACTGAGCGTCGCGCCGGTGATCCACTCGCCACCCCGAAGCAGGCGCACCAGGTAGTGGCCGAGCTGCGGCACATAGCGGGGGATGGAGGTTCCGACCATGGTTGCCCAGTAGGCCTGCTGGTCCCATGGCAGCAGATAGCCGGTGAAGCCGAGCCCGATGGTCAGCGTCAGCATCAGCACGCCGCTGATCCACTGCAGCTCGCGCGGGCGCTTGTAGGCCGCGACGTAGATCACGCGCAGCAGGTGGGCCCCGACCAGCACGATCATGGCGTTGGCGCCCCAGAAGTGCAGCGCGCGCACGAAGCGCCCGAAGGTCGACGCCTCCAGCGCGTGGACGCTCTGCCAGGCGCCGCTGGCCGTCGGGTGGTAGAAGAAGAGCAGGATCACGCCCGTGATGATCTCGTTGACGAACGCCATGAGCGTGAACATGCCCAGCAGGTCGGCGATGCTGCTGCGGCGCGGCACGGGGTGGTACAGCGCCACGGCCGTCATCTCGTTGAAGCCGGTGCGGTCGTGGAACCAGCGCGTCAGCTCGCCCTGCTCCCCCGACGGGAGCATGGGGGCGACCTCGGCAGCAACCTCGCTCTGGTCCGCCGAGAGCGGCTTGTCCCCTGGCAGGTCAGGCACTGGCGTTGCCCGCGTTGCCCCCGGTTTCGCCGGCCACCCAGAGGTCGCTGCCTCGCATCTCGGCCGCGTGGTACCAGAGCCCGTGGGGCGCCGGCCCGCCCGTGTGCTGCCCCTGAAGGTTGTACGTGGAGCCGTGGCACGGGCAGGCGAACTCGTTGGCGGACCCGAACCAGCGGACCGCGCACTCCAGGTGTGGGCAGTGGAAGTCGAACACCGTGGGCGTGCCCTGGGCGTGGCGGACCACGAACACGCCGTCCTCCACGCCCTCGCCCGTGTAGTCGACGAGGGTGGGGCTCTCCAGCGGAAACTTGGTCACGGGGCCGAGGTCCTGCCACTTCGCCGCCTGGGCCGGCGGCGGCTTCAGCATCGCGACAGCTGAGCCGAGGTAGAAGACGCCCATCACGCCGGTCCCGATCCCGATCAGCCACTCCAGCAAGCCGCGCCGTGTGATCCGTTCCGATGCCAAAGCAACGCTCGCCTCCGTGCCGCACGAGGTCGACCCACCCCCGGGGGTGATGCCCCGGTACCAGGTCCGGTGTCGCGACGGACCGCCGGGCCGCGTCCCGTGTCAGCAGCAGCGGCATGGGCTGCGGGCTGCGCGGCATCGCGGCTACCTCGCCCATCGTCCCGCCGCGCGACGGCGGCTGCCGTTGCCGCCGCGACAGAGCGCGCTCAGCGTGTCGCCTGCGCGACCGTCGCGCACCGGAGCATCGCCGCGCCCTCGGGCCCACGCAGGCGAGCGTGACGCGCTGAAGCATCGCCTCGACCCCGCGCCCATGCACGCGCCCGTCGCGCGCTGAAGCATCGCCTCGACCCCGCGCCCAGGCACGCGCCCGTCGCGCTGCGGAGCAGCGCCTCGACCCCGCGCCCACGCACGCGAGCGTCGCGCGCCGAACC
>DAHVAF010000193.1 GCA_027314765.1 Clostridia bacterium
GGCGGCGGCGGGGGCGGCCCGGCACGGTGCTTGCGGCGGTGGGGCTGGGGTGCGGCGGCCTGCTGATGCTGATCCCGTTCCTCTTCATGATCAGCACGAGCTTCAACGCCGAGGCGAAAACGGTCGTTCCGTTCCCGCCGCAGGTCATCCCACACCACGCGAGCACCCAGGCGTACGCGATCGCGAGTGCCGCCATGTCGCTCTGGCGCCTCTATGGCAACACCTTCGAGGTGGAGCTGGTCCAGCTCGCCCTGAGCCTCGCCTCGGCGCTGCTGGCAGGCTACGCCCTGTCCAAGATCCGCCCGCGCGGCTCCAACATCATCCTCTTTGCGGCCATCGCGACCACGATGATTCCCGTCGAGGCCGTGATCATTCCGAACTTCCTGACCTTCAACCGGCTGCACCTGCTCAACACGTACTGGCCCCTCTGGCTGCCCGCCATCAACTACACCTTCGGCACGTTCCTCACCAAGCAGTACCTTGACGGCATCCCGTCCGAGCTGCGTGAGGCGGCCCGGGTCGATGGGGCGGGGGAGCTCCGGATCTTCCTTTCCATCTACCTCCCGCTCTGCACGGCGGTTGTGGCGACGCTCGCCATCCTGCTGTTTTTGGCCGTGTGGAACGAGTATCTCTGGCCCCTGATCGTGCTGACCTATCCTCACAGCTTCACCATTCAGCTGGGCATCTCGCAGTTCAACGAGACCATTGGCACGCAGAGCTACGCGCTGCCGGCGACCAACATGGCCGCCACCTGCCTGTCCATCATTCCTGTCGCCGTGGTGTTCCTCGTCCTTCAGCGCTACATCCTCGGCAGCGGCAGCACGTGGGGCCTCAAAGGATAAGGGGGAGGGATCCTTCCATGGAGCGAGCTGGCGGATCCGTGCGGCCACCCACTGAGTCCCTGACGCGGCGGTCGCTCCTGCGACGGGCGGCCGGGCTGGGCGCGGCGGCCATGACCCCGTGGCTGCTGGCCGCCTGTGGCGGGACGGCCGCACCCGCGTCCACGACGTCGGGGACGCCGTCACAGACCGCCTCGACCGGAACCGTCCAGCTTCGGCTCGGAACCTCCAACTTCAAGGCCAGCGGCGGGATCGATCCGGCCACCGGGCTGCCGTACAAGGGCCTGAACGACCTGTTCGCGGCGTCATGGGACGCCAAGAAGACCGGCATATCCGTGAGGGCCACGGACATCGTGGGCTCCAGCGTGAACGACACGCACGCCAAGATCGTCACGCTGCTGCTTGGCGGGCAGATCGACATGCTGCTCGGGGCAACCGTCTGGCCCTACTTTCAGCAGAAGCTGCTCGTCGACCTCACGCCGTACTACAAAAAGGACAACTGGCGGGCCAACTTCATCCAGACGATCTTCACCCCGCCCATCGAGCGCATCATGTACCCGCCGTACGCCGCCGACCCCACGACCTACGTGTCCGTGCCGGCCGACCTCTCCGTCATTTCCACGGCCTACGACCAGCAGCTCTTCAGCGACTTCGGGGTGCCGCCCCTGTCGGATCCCCCCGGCATGGACGAGATCGTGAGCAAGCTCCCGAAGCTCACGGGCAAGAACCCGCGCACCGGCCAGCAGTGCTACGGCATGTATTACAACGCCAAGGTGGCCAGCCACCAGATCCTGTACTTCCTCGGCCACGGGAACATCGACTTCGGCAGCATCGACCCCACCGATCCGGCGAAGATCGCCTTCGACACGCCCCTGATCAAGTCGGCGATCCAGGAGATGATCGCGCTCGCGAAATACTGCCCGCCGGGCTTCGTCCTGGGCGAGGGGGCGCAGGCCTGGGGGACCACCTCGAACAACGTCGCGATCAACATGTCGGTGACGCCGCAGGGCGGCGGCTCGGCCGGCATGCTGACGGCGGTCCAGAACAAGCTGACCGACCGCTTCGTCGTCACCGGCGGTATCCGCGACAAGGACAATCACACGTTCTACGTCAGCGCCGACGAGTATGCCATCGCCGCCAAATCGCCCCACCCGGACCAGGCGTGGGCGGTCCTGAAGTTCCTGTCCGGGCCGGTGGCCCAGAAGTTCTACTTCGAAAACTTCCAGGCCCTGCCGTCCTGGCAGGACCAGAACTGGATGACCCCGGCCACCTATCCGTACGCCACGCCTTTCTTGGCCGAGGCCAACGCCGCCCATGAGGCCTTCTTCCCGGAGTTCATGTTCTCCACGTACCGGCCCTGGCTCAACAGCGTGCTGTCGGATGCCATCGCCGGTAAGGGCTACAACCTGGACACCGGCCTTGCCCAGATGCAGCAGCAAGCCGAGCGGTGGGTGACGGCCAACTACACCGTGAGCCACGGCCAGATCGTCCCGAAGTGAGCGCGGAAGGGGTGTCGCAAGCCATCATGTGGAGCTGGGACCAGGTGGCCGCCGGGGGGATCGACGTGGCCCCGAACGTGACCGACTCGGCCGTCCTCGATCACATCTACGCCAAGACGGGCTGCTATGTCGGCTCGCCCAGCATCCTGCGCCTGGATCCGCGCACGCTGCTCGCCAGCCACGACATCTTCGGCCTTGGCTCCCCGTGGAATGAGTCCCGCGTCTTCCGTTCGGAGGACAACGGCGCGTCGTGGTCGCAGGTGGCCGCGCTCGACGGCCAGTGGTGGTCGACGCTGTTCCTGCACCGCGGCGCCATCCACATGATGGGCACCAGCAAGGAGTGGGGGGCGACCGTCATCCGCCGCTCGACAGACCGGGGCGGCAGCTGGACCACGCCCGACAGCCCTGAGCGCGGGTTGCTGCTGGACGGCGAGCGATTCCACTGCGCCCCCGTGTCGGTGGTGCGCCATCGCGGCCGGCTCTGGCGGGCGATGGAGGACGCGGGCCATGACGGCCGGGACTTCAGCGCCTTCGTCATGTCGGCGCCCGAGGACGCCGACCTGCTGCGGGCGGATGCCTGGCGCTGCAGCCGCCGCCTGCACCAGGACAAGTCGATGCTGGGCGGCGCGCTGATGGAGTGGGCGGAGGGCAATGTCGTCGTCGACCGCCAGGGCCACATCGTCGACGTGCTGCGGGTGTTCGCCTGGACGCTGCCCGAGGAGAAGGTGGCCCTGCTGCACGTCAGCGATGATGGCGCCGACGTCCGGTTCGACCCCGCGACGGACTTTGTGACCATGCCGGGTGGCGGCAAGAAGGTCACGATCCGCTGGGATCTGCCGAGCGGCCGCTATTGGTGCCTCAGCAACGGCGTGCCGGACCCGGGCCGCCAGGCCATCGGCATCCGCTCCCGCAACACCCTCATGCTGATCACGTCGCCGGACCTCCGGACCTGGCGGATCGAGCAGGTCCTGCTGCACCATCCCGACGACCGCGGCCACGCCTTCCAGTACGCCGACTGGGTCTTCGACGGCGATGACATCCTGTTCGCCTCGCGCACGGCGGCCGGCGACGACGAGGGCGGCGCGCACAACTACCATGACGCCAACTACCTGACGTTCCACCGGCTGCGGGATTTCCGCCACCCGGTGACGTTCAGCGCCCGCTGGCCCGGCTGAGCCGATGGGGCGCGCGTTTGCCGGGCCAGGAGACCGGCCGAACGTCATCGTCTTCTTCAGCGACCAGCAGCGGTGGGATTGCAGCGCCCTGCACGGCAATCCGCTGGAGCTGATGCCGAACTTTGACCGGATGGCCATGCGCGGCACGTTTCTGGCCAACTCGGTCACCAACCATCCGGTCTGCGGCCCCGCGCGCTGCGCCCTGCAGACCGGGCGTTATGGGACATCCACGACCGTCTTTCGCAACCGGCTGCCCCTGCCGGGCGGGGAGCGCACGCTGGCCCACATCTTCGGGGAAGCGGAGTACCAGACGGGCTACATCGGCAAGTGGCACCTTGGCTCGCGCGACCCCGTGCCGGCCGGTGAGCGGGGCGGGTACGACTACTGGCTCGCGGCCAACGCGTTGGAGGTGACTGCCGACGCTTACCGCTGTGTGGTCTTCGACGGCGCGGAGCGCGAGGTGCTGCTTCCCGGCTACCGCTCCGACGCCATCACGGACGCGGCGATCCGCTACGTCGACGAGCACCGGCGCACGCCGTTCTTCCTCTTCCTCTCGTACATCGAGCCCCACCACCAGAACCACGTCGACGACTACCCCCCTCCCGACGGATACCGCGAGCGGTATGCGGGGCGCTGGATCCCGCCTGACCTGGCCGCCCTGGGGGGCACCACCCACCAGCACCTGGGCGGGTACTACGGCATGGTCAAGCGCCTGGACGAAGGGTTCGGCCGCCTGCTCGACGC
The DNA here is from genome assembly GCA_027314765.1 of Clostridia bacterium. GTDB lineage: Bacteria > Bacillota > Sulfobacillia > RBS10-35 > JAJYVM01 > JAJYVM01. The sequence continues at coordinate 4,258 of DAHVAF010000193.1, forward strand.
GCTGAAGAGCCTGGGCCTGTGTGATCACACCATCGTGCTCTTCACCTCGGACCACGGCAGCCACTTCAAGACGCGCAACTCCGAGTACAAGCGCTCCTGCCACGAGAGCTCGGTGCGCGTGCCCACCGCGTTCTGCGGGCCTGGGTTCGAGGGTGGCGGCCGCGTCGAGGAGCTCGTCGGCCTCATGGATCTCCCGCCCACGCTGCTGGAGGCGGCCGGCCTCCCAGTGCCGCCCGCGATGGAGGGCCACTCGCTTGTACCCCTTCTGCGGGAGCGCGGAAGGGCGGTGCCCTGGCAGGACGACGTCTACATCCAGATCAGCGAGTCCCAGACGGGCCGCGCACTGCGCACGCGCCGCTGGAAGTACAGCGTGAGCGACCCGGGCGCCGATGGCTATACCGACATCGCCTCGGCCCGGTACGTCGAGGAATTCCTCTATGACCTGCAGGCCGATCCCTACGAGCTCACAAATCTCGCCGGGGTGGAATCGCACCGCGAGCTGTCCCGGCTGCTGGCCGCCCGCCTGCTGAAGCACATGCGGGCGCGCGGCGAGCCGGAGGCGGAGATCGTGCCGGCGCCCGCCCGTCCGAGCGGCATCCGCTACGTGGAGGAGGAGGAGCTGGAGGCAGTCCGCTGAGGCAGCCCGGCCAGCCGGTGGCCCTCGCGCCGGGCGAAGGCCACCCGGACCGCCTGGGCCTCCACGATCTGGTCGGCGAGGCGCCGCATGCCGCCGAGGTCCTGCGCGGCCAGGAAGCCGCGCAGATCAGCCTCCTCGCCCAGCCAGCCGGCGCCGCCCAGCGTGCGCCAGAAGCCCTTGCCGAAGAAGCGGGGGCCGAGCGCGTCCCAGTGCGCCCGCAGAAAGTCCCAGGCGAGCAGGCCCACGTGGCGGTTGGCCAGCAGGCGGCTCAGCAGCGCGCCGGCGTGCTGGCGCTTGATGTCGCCGAGGCACATGGTCAAAAGCCGCTCGGCGAGCTCGGGGTCGCGGCAGGCGCCAAGCGCCTCGAGGTGGCGCAGCTCCGTCTGGGGATCGGCCGCGCCGCGGTACTCCGCCAGCACGTCCCCGGCGCCGCCGTGGGCCGCGGCCACGGAAAGGAACTGCCGGCCGCGGGCCACCACCTCCGGGTCCTCGCCGACGTTGCCGAGCAGCGTGATGATGTCGCGGAACTCCTGCGCCTCCCAGCCCACCCGCGCGACCACGGGCCGCAGTAGGCCACGGGTCCACGCTTGCAGGGCATCACCACCGCCCGCGTGGTCCATGGTGGTGATGGCGTCCTCCAGCACCGTGAGGAGGTTCGGGTCGTCGCTGGCCGCCAGCATCGGGCAAAGGTCCAGGAACGCCTCGAGTGGGGCGATGCCAGCCAGCACGCAGGCCCACGTGTCAGCCGCCGCGCGAAACCGCGCCGCGGGGCCGAGCTCCGTCCACGGTCCGTGCCTCCGAACGCGGTAGTAGCCCTCGCTGCCGGCATCCGGCACGTCCCACCTCGCCGAGGACGACCCGGGCAGCAGCGTGAACGGGCGCTGGGCGCCGTCCTCCAGCAGGGGGTGGCCGCCCTGGTGGATCCACCCCGGCATGATCTCAGGGGCAGCGCCGCCGATGGCGGCCCAGAGGTCGTCCCCATCCGCGTTGCCGTACGCGTGGGT
>DAHVAF010000194.1 GCA_027314765.1 Clostridia bacterium
CCCGGCAGGGGCGAGAACGGCGGGCGAGCCTAGATCTTTGGATTGGCCGCCAGGAAGGCCTCGATGCCCCGGGCGAACTCGGTGAGGTCGCCGAGGTGGCTGAGGGCATCCGCGAGACGATCCACGTCGAGCCGCAGGTAACCATGCACCAAGATGTTGCGGAGGCCGGCCATGGGCGCGATGCGCGCGGCAGATTCTTCGTCCATGACGTGGAGGCGCCCAAGCCCCTCCAGGGCTGCACGGTAATCGTCCGGAGCCTCCCCCGACAGCGAGACCACGATGCGCAGCGCCACATCGATCGCGTTCTGGGCGGCGATCTGCAGCCCATAGGCGACGAACCAAAGCCGCTCCGTGGACGCCTGAAGCTGTTGCGGGGTAACGGGGCCCTTGCGGCTCAGTTCCTGGACGATGGTGCGCAGGTGGTGGAGGTGTGCGTCGATCGACTCCCGATCGAGCCGCTCACCCATCACGGTGCACCCCTTGGTAAACAGGGGGATGTCCGAAGGTTCCCCGCTCCAGTTCGCGCACCAGGATCACCTTTTGCAAGCGTCGCAGGGGTTCGGTGTCGACATAGTCACGAACGGCTCTGATGATGAAGTCAGTCGCTGTGTGTGGGCCCCGTGCAAGGACGAGGACCCCGTCCCGCGCGATCCGATGGCGCAGGAGCGGCGATCCGCGATCGGCGAGCACGACGTCGACGCTGTTTCGGCGGAGGACGCGCATCAGGTCCGAGCAGATTTCATCCCGGCGCCGGCCGTGCGAGCGGTGCGGGCCGTCGAGCACCACGGCGATGTCCACGTCCGACAATGGGCCCGCCGACCCACGGGCCTGCGAGCCGAACAGGCAGGCCAGGCGGACGTCGGGCTGGCCGGCAAAGTACGTGCGCAAGGTGGCAACCAGAGGGCCATCTCCAGCCCGCACGGGATCGCTCCTCGCGTTCAGCATCGCCGGATGCGCCGCCGGACGCAAGCCAGGGTGGGGCCGACGCCGTCCGGGTGTAGAATTCCGTTCGAATGGCACAAGTGGTCCACCTGGTGGCTGAGCCGGCCGATCGCCTGGATGCCTGGCTCGCGGGGCAGGCGGAGGTCGGGCTGTCGCGGTCCCAGGTGCAGCGGCTCATCGACGGCGGGCACGTGCGGGTCGCGGGCCAGGCGGTGCGTAGGGGCGGACTTCGGCTGCGTGGAGGCGAGACGGTCGAGGTCGACGTGCCCGCGCCCGAGCCCGCCCTGGCCCAGCCGGAGGCCATCCCGCTCGACATCGTCTATGAAGACAGCGACCTCATGGTCATCAACAAGCCCCGCGGCATGGTCGTCCACCCGGCGCCCGGCCATCGCGGCGGGACGCTCGTGAACGCCGTCCTCCACCACTGCGCGGGGAATCTGCCGGGGATCGGCGGCACGCTGCGGCCGGGCATCGTGCACCGGCTGGACAAGGACACGACGGGCCTTCTTCTTGTCGCCAAGACGGACGCGGCGATGCTCACCCTTCAGCGGGAGATCGCGGCGCGGCGGGTCAAGCGGATCTACCTCGCGCTGGTGCACGGCCTACCGCCCGAGCGGTTCGACGTCGAGGCGCCCATCGGGCGGGATCCCCGCAACCGCAAGCGCATGGCCGTCATCGAGCCGGGGGAGGCCGCCCGGTCGCGGGCGGCCGTGAGCCACGTGCGGAGGTTGCAGGTCTTCGCGCGCCACGCGCTCGTGGAGGTCGGCCTGGAGACCGGCCGGACCCACCAGATCCGGGTCCACCTCGCCTTTGCGGGATACCCGGTGGTGGGGGATCCGGTGTACGGGAGGCCGGCCCTGGACCGCGAGCAGGGACTGGGGATGCGCGGGCAGGCGCTGCACGCGGCCCGGATTGCGTTTGTGCATCCCACGTCGGGCGCGGCGCTGGAGTTTGCGGCACCGCTGCCCGAGGACCTCGCGGCGGTGATCCGCTTGCTGGAAGCGACCTGATACGATGGGTCATGGAGGTGGCTCGGGTGCCGGTTCTGGCCACTCCGGCGCGGCTGCGGCGGCGGCTCGCCACCACCATCCGCACCGTTGACCCCATGGCACGGGACGCGGTGCTGATCGGTTCGTCCACATATGCCCCTGAACTGGCACACGATTACGACTTGGTCGTGACCACCGCGGCGCCCGACGTGAACCGCGACGAGCTGTGGTCTGCGCTGGTCGAGGCACTTGAGCAGGGCACAGGCGGGCCTGTCGACCTCATCCTGCGTGCACCCGGGGAGTCGATCGGCCAACTGGCCCTGGCGGTCATGGCTGGCCGCGTCGTGCTCGGCGGCGGCGAGTCGGTGGTTGAGGCACGCGCCTTCTACGAGGAGGCGGGCGGGGTGGCGCATTCGTTCGCAGAGGCCGATAGCTGTCTCCACGCGGCCGATGCCAATTGGGGTGTCGCCAAGGGAGAGCCGGTGGCCCAGCACCGGGTCCGCCTGCAGATGGTCGCCTTCGACGAGTTGTTCCACGCGGCCAGGGTCGCCGCCCTGACCTACCTAGGGCGAGAGGACCACCGCTGGGGCGGCCTTGACCGGGTCCTGCCTGAGCCTCACGGCGCGGAGTTCAAGGCCATGATGGCGACCTTGCGCATGCGCCACGGGTACGACGGCAACATTCCCGCCAGCGGTGCGGATGAGGAATTCGCGGCCTGGCGCCTGCGGGTCGTGGCCCTTGTGGACGCCTTCCGCCGGCTGGCCGCTACCTGAGCCCAGCGGCGGCCGAGTGTCCACCTGGCTCGCGGCGCGAGCCCTCCAGCATCTCCCGCATGAACGCCAGGATGTCGCTCCGCAGGTCGTCCCGCGCCAGGGCGTACCGGATGGAGGACTTCAGCAGGCCTGCCGGGTCGCCGGTGTCCCAGCGGCAGCCCTGGTAGCGGTAGGCCACCACCTCGCCGGCGCGCGCCATGGCCGCGAGGGCGTCGGAGAGTTGGATCTCACCGCCGGCGCCCGGACGGAGGTCGCGCAGGTGACGGAAGACATCGGGGGTCAGGATGTAGCGGCCCACGACGGCCAGGCGGCTGGGGGCCTCGGCCGCCGACGGCTTCTCGACCACGTCGGCGCACCGGAACACGTCGCCCGTGATCGGCCCGCCCGGCTTCACGATGCCGTAGCGGCTGACCTCGGCCGGCGTGACCTCCTCGACGGCGATCACGGTGCACTGCTCGCGACGGAACACCTCGATCATCTGGGCCAGGCAGCTGGGCTGCGCGTCGATCACGTCGTCGGGCAGCAGCACCGCCACGGGCTCGTCCGCGGCGAACCGCTCGCCGCAGCGGACGGCGTCGCCCAGCCCCAGGGGCTGCTTCTGGCGGACGTACTGGATGTCGGCAAGGCTGGCGGCATGGGCCACGATCCGGGCCAGATCCATCCGGCCCCGGCGCCGCAGTTCCTGCTCCAGCTCCGGCGAGAGGTCGAAGTGGTCCTCGATGGCCCGCTTGTGGCGGCCGGTGACGAGCAGGATGTCGCGGATGCCGCAGCTTGAGACCTCCTCGACCACGAACTGGATGGCCGGGCGGTCGATGAGGGGCAGCATCTCCTTGGGCTGCGACTTCGTGGCCGGCAGAAAACGGGTGCCCAACCCAGCGACTGTGATGATCGCGCGGTGGACCTCCATATCCAGGCACTCCCCTTCCCGACGCGGCGCGGGCGGCCCTGGCGCGGGCGGCCCTGGCAACCTTGTCCAGAATTCGACACCCGATCCCAGATTCCTGGGGAATGGTCCCCGCCTGGGCAGGCGCCGGGCGCGCGGGCGCAGAAGCCTGCCGGCGCCCGTGGATCCGCTGAGAGCGTGAGGAGGGACCCCATTGGCCGACCTGGTGCTGGAGAACGCTTGCATCCTCACCATGGCAGCACCCGGCGCACGCGCTGAGGCCGTGTGGATCCGCGACGGTCACGTCGCGGCACTTGGCTCGCGTGCCGACGTCCGGGCGGCGGCCCCGGCCGCGGTGCGGCGGGTGGACCTCGGTGGGGCCGTGATGCTGCCCGCCCTGACCGACAGCCACCTCCATCTGCTCTCCTACGGCCTCTTCCTCTCCGAGATCGACTGTGCCCGCGGCTCGATCGCGGACCTTGTCGGCGCCGTGCGCGAGCGGGCCCGCCGCACGCCAGCCGGGCAGTGGCTGGCGGGCCGCGGCTGGGACCAGGAGCGCTTTGCGGAGCACCGCTACCCGAGCCGCTGGGACCTCGACGAGGCGGCGCCGCACCACCCCGTTATCTTGCGCAGGTACTGCGGGCATGTGGCGGTGGCCAACTCCATGGCCCTGAAGCTGGCGGGCGTGGGCGCGGCGACGGCGGACCCGCCGGCTGGCGTCATCGACCGCGACGGCTCGGGCGAGCCGACCGGCATGCTGCGCGAGGACGCCATGAAGCTCGTCGAGGCGGTGCGCCCGGAGCCGGATGCGGCGGCGCGCAGGGCGGCGCTGACGGCGGCGATCCGGTCGGCACTCGGCTACGGCATCACCAGCGTGCACACGCAGGATGCCTGGCGGCCGGGCGAGACCGAGCCGGTCCTGGAGCTGTACCGCACCGTGGCGCGCGACGAGGGGGCGCGGATCCGCCTCTATGCGCTGTTCCCGGCGGCCGAGGCGCCGGCGCTGGCGGCGCGCGGCTTGCGCACGAACAGCGGCGACGAGTTCGTGCGGTTGGGGCCGGCCAAGCTCTTCGCCGACGGATCGCTCGGGGGCGGCACGGCGCTGCTGAGCGCGCCCTACGCCGACGACCCGGGCAACCGCGGTGTCGCCATGTATCCGCGGGACGAGCTGAACGAGATCGTGCGGGCGGCGCATGCCGCGGGCAACCAGGTCGCGGTGCACACGATCGGCGACGGGGCCGCGGACTGCGTGCTGGAGGCCTTCGCGCTGGCCCAGGCGAGCTCGCCGCGCGCCGACGCGCGCTTCCGGGCGATCCACCTGCAGGTGCTGCGGGAGGAGCAGGTGCGCCGCATCAAGGAGCTCGGCGTGGTGGCGGACATCCAGCCCAAGTTCATCACGAGCGACGGGCTCTGGGCTGCGCGGCGGCTCGGTCCCGAGCGGCTGGCGTTCGCATACGCGCAGCGCACGTTCTTGGAGGCGGGGATCCCGGCCTGCGCGGGGTCGGACTGCCCCGTGGAGCCGCTGGACCCGTGGCTGGGGATCGAGGCCGCCGTGCGCCACGAGGATCCGGCCGCGGGCGTGGCGGGCGAGTGGATGCGGCGCGAGGGCGTCGATGTGTGGCGCGCGCTGGGGATGTTCACGACCGGCGCGGCGTACAGCGAGTTCCGCGAGGGGCGCAAGGGCGTCGTGGCGCCGGGCGCTCAGGCGGACCTGATCGTGGTCGACCGCGACCCGACGGCGGTTCCGCCGGAGGAGATCCGGCGGGTGAAGGTGGAGGCCACGATTTTGGCCGGGGAAGTGGCGCACGGGGATCTGGGTGTGGGGTAGAGCCACCGGGTCCAGGGTGCGGGCGGGTGAACCCGACCGGGTGTGTGGTTGGGGAGGTCCGTCGCGGCTGATATACTAAGATTAGGAAGTTCAGGCCGGGGGCCGCGAGGTCACGCCGAGCGTGGTTGGCGTCGCGAATGTGGCCCGAGGGCTTGGGACGGACCACGAGTCTCGGCGGCTGTCAGTGTGCGGCCGTCGCGCCGGTTTCCAAGGGAGGGCGGAGCCGCCATGCGCGATATGTCGCGGCGCGGGAGATCGAGTGGCGGTATCAGTCAGGTCGTTGCCGTCACCAAGCGGCGCTTCACCATCCGAGAATACCAGAAAATGGGCGAGTCGGGTATTCTCGGAGAGGATGATCGCATCGAGCTGATCGCAGGGGAAATCGTCGAGATGAGCCCGATTGGCAGCCAGCACGCCGGTCACGTGGCTCGCGTCCAGGATGCTGTCAGCCGCGCCGTTGCCCGGCAGGCCATCGTGTGGGTGCAGAATCCCGTGGATCTTGACGACTACTCCGAGCCGGAGCCGGACCTCACCCTGCTGCGGCCGCGGGACGACTTCTACGCGAGCCAGCATCCGCGCCCCGCCGATGTCCTCCTCGTGATCGAAGTCTCCGACTCCTCGGCTCGCTACGACCGCGAGGTCAAGCTACCCTTGTACGCGCACGCCGGGATTCCGGAGGTCTGGATCCTCGATCTGGCTGTGGCGGATCACATCGACATGTACAGGCAGCCGACGGCTAACGGCTATCGCGAGGCCCTACGGGCGGAGCGCGGGGATACGGTGGATTTGCCCGCGTTGGCCGGCGCGCCGGTGGAGGTTGACGCCCTGCTCGGGTGATCCGGCCATAACGCCGCGGTGACTTGCTGGAGATTCGGTTCAGGGAGCGCGGCGGTCCGGCACTCGGATTGCCGGACCTCCGGCGTGTTCGCGGCCGCGCCCCCAGCGCCCGTCGCTCGTGATGAACCTCGGCTGGATGTCGGCGACCACGCCCAGCTCCTTGATGCGGCGCACCTGCTCCTCCCGCAGCACCTGCAGGTGAATGGCCCGGAAGCGCGCGCGGGTGCGCGGCTCGCCAGCCAGGCGTCGACGTCCACCCTTCGGGCACCCAGCCGTTGAACCTTGCCGACCATGGCGCTCCAGGAGCGGTCGCATCACCGAGCGCGAGTGCGACCAGGTCCTCCTTGTGGACTTCGCGGTCCGCGGGCGGGACGCGCTTGGGTTGGAGGCCGCCGTGCGCCACGGGTACCCTGGCGGCGGGCGCGGCGGTCGAGTGCATGCGGTGCGAGGGCGATGTGTGGCGCGCGTTGGGGATGTTCACGACGGGCGCGGCGTACAGCGACTTCCGCGAGGGGCGCAAGGGCGTGGTGGCGCCGGGCGCTCAGGCGGACCTAATTGTGGTTGACCGCGACCCGAAGGCCATTGCGCCGGAGGAGGTCCGGCGGGTGAAGGCGCAGGCGACGATTTTGGCGGGCGATGTGGCGCACGGGGACTTGGGAGCGGGGTGGGGGGATCGGCCCGCCACCGCCGGCGGACCGAGCACCGCAGGCCCCGGCGTCAGGACCCCCCAGTCCGTGTACTGATGACGCGGAGGCCTGGAATCTGCCCGAACTCAGTCGGATTGGCGGTTACCATTGGGAGGTCGTGGGCGAGGGCCGTTGCGGCGATCTGCAGGTCGTGCGCCCCCACGGCGATACCAACGCGGCGCAGATCAGCGGCAGTCCTGGCGTGGACGCGTGCCTCCTGCACACCGAACGGCAGCACCGCGATTTGCAGGAGCACCGCCTCGACAAAGGTTGCGCGGCGCGTCCGCTGCGACGCGCTGTCGGCAAGTTCGACCCCAGCAGGAGTTCGGCTACGACGACACTGCTGACATAAAGCCGCGCCCGGCGCGAACGCCGCGCGGATCGGGTCAAGGGGCTGACGCGCGCGCTCCAGGTCGGCAATGACGCTCGTGTCGATCAGGATGGCCATGGGTTGTGCGGAAGCCCCTGCTCCGCTCGGACCCGTGCCAGGTCGGCTACAAAGTCCGCGTCGGGGAAGGGAACGTCAGCGAGCCGCGCCACGAGCTCCTCGATTGTCACGGTCTCGGGCAAGTGTACCGGACCAATTTCGGCGACGGGCTCGCCGTTACGCTCGATCACAAACCGCTCCTCACGGTACTTGACGCGGTTCAGGACGTCCGAAAGGGAATTGGCGAGTTCAGTTGCGCTGATCCGAGTTGGCATAATCCAATACTGTGATAAACCGCATTCCGGTTGCAACGGACGGCTTGGCCGAACCCGCATCAGGCGTGAGCGAGACACGCGCAGCCCAGGCTCGCCGCGGAGCATGCCCCGGGCGGACAGCGCGCGGACCCGCCCCTGCCCACTGTCGCAGACTGCGTATGCGTTGGCCTCGCAGGGCCGGAGCGGCCAGCCCGTGCCATTGGGGTTGGCCAGACTCTTCCGCACGGCGCGCACGGAGGCGGCGCGGTGCTTCGCTCACCGCCCGGGGTTCAGGGACGACCCAGTCAAGATCCCCAGGATATGGCGTCGCCGTCCCGAGGTTCCTTGGCGCGGCGGTGGTCTCGACGAGGTCAACGCCAAGAGGCGCCGGAGGTGTCCCGCGGCACCTGTGCGAGAGTTGTCCCGGTGTCCGGGCTTTCGGCATCGCGACCTCAACGCATGGCCTGCTGAGCGTATCGGCCGCGGGATAGGGGCGCCAGCGGCCACGGCGGTCCGCCCAGTAGGGGTGCCACCCTCCGATGCCCTACCGCAACTGGACCATTGGGCATCCGGGTCCACGGCTGGCCGGAGTCCTCGGGCCGCCACGGCGGGCGGCATTCGAAGACCGTCGCGGCGGACCCGCGGAAGGCGAACTCCAGCCGTACCTGGTCGCGGTGCTACGGCAGGACGCGGGCGTCGCAAAGGGCCGCCAGCGCCTGCTCCGCCCGACGCTGCACATCCCCCGCCAGGCCTCAGCCGCCTGTCATGGCTTGAACGCTCCCCTTGCGGCTACTTAGCCATGGAAGCATGCAATCGTTTGGCCGGCGCCGCGGTTGGCGCCGCGGCCATTGTGTCGTCCACCAGGGGCATCAGGCGGTCGAGGCAACCCGGTCCGACCGAGGTGCATGGGCTGAACCACGGGCGGAGCTTGTGTTGGGGGTCAGCCGACTGATCCGGACGGGTCCGGTTGCCCTCTCCCATCGGACGGAGCGGCGGGTTTCCCTGGCCGTTTCTTCGACTGCTGCTCGCGGTGAGATGACGTGGCCGAGTGCCAGGCCGGCCGCGTGGCTGACTGGCCAGGGGGCGGCTCTTGGGCGCTCGATCATGCCTGGGCCGAACTCCGTGACCTCGGGCCGGCGGCTGGCGAGTGTTGGGGTTGCGCCTGATATACTTGCGTTTGACGGGAGGAGCGCCTTTGCCGTTTACCGTGAACGACTTTCATGACCTGCTGTCGCTCCTCGGCGCTCACCCTGAGTGGCGTGACGAACTTCGTCGGCTCGTGCTTGCGGACGAGCTTCTCGACCTGCCCGCCCTCGTTCGGGACCTGGCTGCTGCACAGCTTCGGACCGAGCAAGGCCTGACAGCGCTGAGCGAGCGGGTTGACACGCTCACCCAGCGCATGGATACACTCACCGAGCGCATGGGGGAGCTCGCGGCCGCGCAGGGCGGCACGGAAGTCCACGTAGATCGCCTTCGCGGGGACGTGCTGGAGTTCCGGTTTCGTGAGCGTGGTGCGCCGGCGCTTGGATTGTTGGGATTTCGCCGCGTGCGCGTCCTATCCGGGGCCGAGCAGTTGGACTTAGCGGACCAGGCGGTCGAGGACGGCCGAATCAGCGCACGCGAGCGCGACGAACTTCTGCGTTTGGACTCCGTCGCCCGTGGGCGCGACTCAGGCGGCGAGGTTTGGTTGGCAGTTGAAGTGTCGGCCACGGGCGATGCCCACGACGTCGAGCGGGCCGAGGCGAGGGCAACGATCTTGGCCAAGGCGGGCGGACGGGCGCGGCCTGTCGTTGTCGCGTTCCGGTTCACGGACGGCGCGCAGGCGCGCCAATCGAAGAACGACGCGGTGGTGCTGGTGTCCTTGCCCTCCGACTGACCCGGCCGCCGCCCGGCGGGTCGACCTCGGTGGGGCCGTGCTGCTGCCGGCCCTGACCGACAGCCACCTCCACCTGCTCTCCTACGGGCTCTTCCTCTCCGAGATCGGCTGTTCCCGCGGCTCCATCACCGATCTCGTCGGCGCCGTGCGCGAGCGGGCCCGCCGCACGCCGGCCGGGCAGTGGCTGGCGGGCCGCGGCTGGGACCAGGAGCGCTTTGCGGAGCACCGCTACCCGAGCCGCTGGGACCTCGACGAGGCGGCGCCGCACCACCCCGTTATCCTGCGCAGG